>JAYVOQ010000022.1:0-33769 GCA_043757845.1 Hyphomicrobiales bacterium
AGATTTGCGCGATCAAGCCATTCAACTCTGCGGCGCTGGCAATGAACAGCAAGGTCTTGATGAAACCGCCCAAGCCAAGACTATATTGAATATCGAATAGTTTTAGATGTCGATCTCGCCCGACATCACGCGAACCGCCGATCCGCCCACGCGCACGGCAACAAGCTTGCCGTCTTTAACATCCGCCTCCAGACGCAAATCAGACGGGCGACCCATTTCATAGCCTTGTTCCAACTGCCAGATGTGACTGCCATCACGCAACTTCTCGGATTTCAACAGCTGTGCCGCCAGCAGAACCGTTGCCGAACCCGTGGCCGGATCTTCTGGTATGCCGCCACCAGGCGCAAACATTCGCGCCCGAAAGGACGTTTGTGGCGCGTCTCCGCCCCGCGTGTAAACATACGCGGCATCCACAATTTCAGCACCCTCCAATGATTGCTTCAAACCAGAAATCAACGCTGACCAATGTGGCTCAGACGGCTTAGATCGGGCCAAGGCCTCTCGTGACTTGACGGGAACCATGAAGAAACGCGGCCCGCCCTCAAACAGCCCCAGCTCATGGCCATCAAATCCAATGTGGCTTGGGCTCAACCGCAGTGCGTCGGCAACGGCCGCAACCGCAGGCATAGCAGTGGGCAACCGGAAAGGAACAACAGGTGCGCGAAACGTGCCTTCAATTTTTGAACCCTCACGTTTGATGGTCACGGGCGTCAGACCAGCCTTCAGTTCGAAACGCACTTCATCAAGCCCAGCGATATCAGCTAACAAAAGCGCACTGCCTAAAGTGGGATGGCCAGCAAATGGCATTTCACCGCAGGGAAAGAAAATTCGCATTTTGGCTGTATTTGAAGGATCATTCGGCTTCATCACGAAAGTAGTTTCAGAAAGATTGAACTCTTTCGCAATGGTTTGCATTTGCTCCGTAGACAGATGATCTGCGCCAAGCACAACCGCAAGCGGGTTGCCTGCAAATTTACGTGTGGTGAACACATCAAGTGTGTGAAATTGAAGTTTCATAGCAGCACATTCCTGCCACCATCTTTTCGCATCAACAAGAAAAATCTTGTTCCGCTTGGCTTATTTTTTTTCTTCCTTCATTGCGTCTTTCAGACTGTCTTTCATTTCGTCGTTGCCGCCCTCGCCCTTCATGGCACCGCCCATCGCCTTATTGGCGGCTTTGATGATGAGGAACAAAACAAACGCAACGATGACGAAGTTCACAAACTCGGTAATGAACTTACCTACTTCGATGCTTTCGCCGATTTTAATGTCATTAAAATTGGGCTTACCAAAAATCATTCCTATAATTGGCATTAAAACATCGTTGATTGCTGATTTAACCACGCCACCAAAAGTGGTCGCCATAATCACGGCGATGGCTAAATCGAGCACATTGCCTTTGAACGCGAAATCCCTAAATTCTTTAAGCATCGTTCCCTCCACTGTCCCTGCTGTCTTATGACGGCTTGATTCGGATTTAGGGGAATTCGCTTGCGCCGTGAAGCAGATTGCAATTAATTACAAAAAATTCAGCTCTGCGTCATCACCCAAACTTTGGGGAAAGATTCGCGTAGCAGCAGCACCGCCACAACAAACAGCGCGATTTCAACGGCGCGAAAGAACAATTTCTCTGGCACAACTTTTGTCAGCCGATAACCTGACCATGCGCCGAACAACGCGATCGGCGCCAAAATAACGCACGTTTGCAAACTGTTAAAATTGACCTGACCCAAAGCGATATACGGCGGCAGTTTCATCAAATTCACTGCCGCAAAAACGATCGTGGTTGTGCCAGCATAAACCATCTTTGACAGGTTCTGCGGCAGCACAAACATATTGTAAGGCGGCCCACCGGCGTGACTAACAAAACTGGTGAAGCCAGCCAGTGTTCCCCAGAATATACCGCGTGGAACATCAGCTGGTTTTGACGGTACGATGCGCCACGTTTTTGAAATGGCATCAACACAGTAAGCAAGACCGATGAATCCCACCAAGAATTTCACCAAATCTTCACTGGTAATATGGGCCGTGACATAGCCAACAAAAATGCCAACAGCGCCCGCCGGAATAAGAATAGCAAGATTGCGTTTGTCAAACTCGCGACGATAAATCCATAAGCCGTAGATGTCACTGAGAATATAAATTGGAAGTGTCAAACCCGCCGCCTGCCCTGCGGGCATGACCAATGAAAGCAGCGGCACAGACAAAACGCCAACTAAAGGCAAGCCACCTTTTGAAGCGCCAACTAAGAAAGACGCAAGAAGAGCCAAGCCCCAAAAGGTAACGTCAGTGGGAATCATTTTGTTTCTGGCTTAAGCGCTAGTGCAACAGCATCTTTGCCCAAAAATACACAGATCTGTTCCACCACAAAACCATGATCATCGCGCTGCGGAATGCCCGAAACTGTAATTGTGCCAACAATGCCCACCCCTTCGATGTGAATTGGAAAACAGCCGCCATGCGGTGCATAGTCAATGGCCTGCAGTCCTTGTGAGTGATCCATAGCTGCTCCGCTTAAGGCCAATTCGCGACTAACGCGGTAGGAACTTTTATGGGTGAGGTGCACAACGTTGATTTTGCGCTGCACCCAGCCTTCATTGCCCGGCGTTGTGCCCGGCAACGCCGTGTAAAACAAACGACGACCAGCGCAACGTATATCAATCACTAAGGGCAGCTTTCGCAACATGGCCGCGGCACGCATTTGGCCACCAAGTTTCCAAGCATCTTCCTCGCCAAAGCTGGCAAAGTGCAACGCAACCTCTTGATTTATGATTAGCCCAATATCTTCTGTTGTTGACACAAGCCCCTCCAAGGTGAAAAATCGTTAATCTCACTGCCGCCTTTTAAACAACATTACAAAAGATTAGAATGTGTCAGAGGGGATGACGAATCCATCTCAGCTTCAACCATAGTCCGCATCATAGTGGGCGGCTACTTATAAGGAACGGAAAATGTCTCAAACACTGCGCACCCTGGGCTTGGCAGCGCTAATTGCTGCTTCGGCCAGTGCTTTTATGACAACCAATGCATCGGCTCTTTCCAGCCACGACTGTAGCGTTTTGTTCAAAGCTGCTAAAGCTGCGAACACTGATGGCGGAATGACCTATAAAGATTTCCGCACGGCCAAGTGCAGTGCAGACGCTGCCGTTGCTCCAGTGGCACCCGCTGCTCCAGCTGCAAAAATGACAAAGGCTGCCGCTCCAGTGGCACCTGCCGCTCCAGCCGCCGCTATTGCTACTTCGGGCAGTTTCATGAAAGATTGTTCAGTTGCGTGGAAGGGCATGAAAGCTGCCAACACCGTACCAGCTGGCATGACGTTCAAGGATTTCGTTACCGCTAAATGCGTGGTTGCCGGTGCTCCGATGGCTCCTGCTGCCAAGGGCGCAGCTGCCGCAGCACCCGCTGTTGTTGCCGCTCCTAAGATGACCAAAGTTGTCGCTCCATCAGAACCAACTGGCGCAGATGAACCCGTCAAAACAGTTGATAAGAACGGCAAGGCCTTTACGCCCGGCCAAATGGCTTTCTATCAACACGAAAAGCTTTGCGGTGCGCAATGGCGTGGCCTTGCAACCAAGCCCGTTGGCATGAAGTGGCCACAGTATCTTTCAGCCTGCCACAAGCAGCTGAAGGCCGCCGGCAAATAGAATTTCTTCAAGTGAATAGCGAAAGGCCCCAGCGATGGGGCCTTTTTTGTTACTCGTCGTAACTTATGTAACTTGAACTATTACATATCAAGCCTATCTATAGCTACTAACCAAATAGGAAAGGCCAAATTCATGATTTTCATTTCTGGAGCCGCAGGCCATTTAGGCCGCGCCGTTATCAACCACCTGCTCACCACTTACAAAGTGCCGCCGGGCGAAATCGTTGCCGGCACGCGTGATTTGGCCAAGCTGGACGATTTGAAGGCTAAGGGCATTGCCCTGCGCAAAGCTGATTTTGACGATGAAGCTGGCCTCGCCAAATCACTGCACGGCATTTCGCGCTTCCTGATTATTTCCACCGATGCGATGATGCCGGGCCAACGCTTGAAGCAACATTTGAACGCCGTGAAAGCCGCAGAGGCCGCTGGCGTGAAACACGTAGTTTATACCTCGATGCCAAAGCCTGAAACCTCTGCGGTTTTATTTGCGCCAGATCACGCAGGCACCGAAAAGGCCATCGCTGCCGGAAAGTTCGACGGCTACACCATCTTGCGCGACAATTGGTATTTCGAAAATCTGTTCTTTTCCATTCCGGCCGCACTGAAATCTGGCACGCAATATACCGCCGCTGGCCAAGGCGAAATCGCCCACATCGCCCGCGATGATTTGGCCCGCGCTATCGCTTCGGTTCTGGCCGCCAACAAAGGCGGCAAGCACACTTACACACTCTCTGGCACCAAAGCTCATACAACCGACGAGATTGCCGCATTGGTTTCAAAAACCACTGGCAAACCGCTGAAAGTTGTGCATGTGCCATACGATGGCTTGGTGCAAGGCATGCTCGGCGCTGGCCTGTCCGAAGGCATGGCCAAGATGTTTGCGAGCTTTGACGTTAACACCGCGCAAGGTGGCCTTGAGGGCACGAGCGCAGATTACAAGGCATTGACCGGCGTTGAGCCGCAGAGCTTTGAAGTTTGGTTGAACGCCAACAAGGCGGCGTTTACGGCGTAAGCATAAAGCAAGCGGCGGGGCTCTGCTCCGCCGTACCACTCAAAAATGCTGACTAAACTATTTTCCTATTAAGTGAAAATAGTTCTTGACAGCGTGCGCTTGGCCTGCTATCTCTCGCCATACTCCACCATTGGGTCTCAACTTCTGACCCGCCTTTCCCACAACAGTCTTGAGCCCATCACGAAGACGACGTGGGGATAGCGGGTGGAAGAGTGTGCGATGAATCTGAAACTCCCACCGCCCGTCATTCCGTGCA
Organism: Hyphomicrobiales bacterium; assembly: GCA_043757845.1. Classification (GTDB taxonomy): domain Bacteria; phylum Pseudomonadota; class Alphaproteobacteria; order Rhizobiales; family Aestuariivirgaceae; genus Aestuariivirga. The sequence continues at coordinate 4,912 of JAYVOQ010000022.1, forward strand.
AGCCGGAGCGCAGCGCAGGCGCGACACGCAATCCAGCTTTGATCCGAGCGCCCGCAACTCGAAAGCGGGATTCCGGCTCGCGACTCCGCTCAGGCTCCGCCTTGGCCGGAATGACAACAGAATAGTGCGTACCTTAAGAAGGTGGCCTTACTGACAAGTGTAGGCTACAATCAGGCTCACAATGACTTCTGGATATCAGGAAATTTTTGGTCCGACCGAATCTGAGAAATTCACTGCGGTTACATTTCTCGATTTTCTTCGCCTATCAAATCAACATTGGTGGACCAACGACGATGATAGCAAGGAATGTCAATGGGTTTTTAGGGGGCAAGCCAATGCCGACTGGAAACTGATACCTACTGCGGCAAGGCAATTACCGCCTATAGTTGAGAAAGCAAAACAGCTGCATAGAGAATCTCAATTCCAAAGCTTTAGCCGTGGTCAAGTCGAAGCAGCGCTTCTCGTGCAGCGATCACGGCTAGCCTGCGATGAGTTCGCTGAAATTATGCAAAAATTAAATTTTATTCGGGGTGATTTCATTCGCTTCCCAACCGATCTAAAGCACATCTTAGACAATACAAATCAGAATTTCCCAGATACGCCTTTAACTTTCGAACGGAGTGGCTCGAAAATTAATATATATCCGCTGGCACAGCATCACGGGATTCCAACTTTTCTGCTCGACTGGACAAGAAAACCTGAAATCGCCGCCTTTTTCGCAGCGACCGCAGATTCAGACACCCGAATGGATTTGGCGATCTATGCGATCAGAAAGGACATGAGCAATAGTCATAAAAGGCCCTACAGTTTTCACACTCAGCAAAATTATGCAAATAAATATTTAGATGCTCAAAAAGCACTGCTGTCGAGGCAAATGTCGCCAGGATATTTTGTCGGTGAGGGCAGATACATTTCATTGGACGAAAGGCTTAAAGGGACAGATCCAGAGAATGGCAAAGTCCTACTTAAAAAGATTATTTTGCCCGCGTGCGAAATTGCCCATTTCAGGACACTAATCGAGCGGGAAGGCCTCGACTTGATTTCACTTATGCCGTCGATATCCGAAGCAGCAAAATACGTCTGCTCGAAATACCCGTGAGTTGAGGTCCTCACTCCAACCTCCTCACAGCCTCGTCCAACTTGGCCCTCTTGGCCTCCAGCGTGGCCCGCAGTTCGCGGCTTTCTTCCAGCACTTCGGGCGGGGCTTTGGCGACGAAGGCGGCGTTGTTGAGGCGGCCGTCGATCACGGCCATGTCTTTGTCTACTTTCACGATCTCTTTCGCCAGCCGCGCACGCTCTGCCGTAAAGTCGATCATGCCCTCCAGCGGCAGCGCCACGGTGGCTTCATCCAATGCGATCTGCACAGATTTCAACGGCACGGCGTCGGCAAAATCCAGTGACGAAAGTCTCGCCAAGCGCATGATCTCGGCCTCCCAGGTTTTGGCGCGGGCACGGGCCGCAGCCCCTGCCCCTACCAACACGCAGGGAATTTTGGCACCGGCATTCACATTCATTTCATTACGCACCGAACGCACTTCTAAAATCAAGCGGATTACCCAATTCATTTCCGCATCGGCGTGTGGATCGCCCAAACCCTTATAGTTTGGCCACTGCGCGGCAATTAGCAGATGATCGCGCGTCGCGGTTTTCTGCCATAGCTCTTCAGTAATGAAAGGCATGAAGGGGTGCAGCAGATGCAAAATCTGCTCAAAGGCCCAAGCGGCGCAGGCGCGGGTTTCGGCCTTGGCCACTTCATCCGTGCCTGTCAAAATCGGCTTGATCAATTCCACATACCAATCGCAATAAACATTCCACGCGAATTGATAGAGTGCTGCCGCCGCCTCATTATATTTGTGGTCTTCAATCGCCTTCGTCACCACGTCGCGGCAACGCGCCGCCTCACCCGCGATCCAGCGATTGGCGGTGACACGCGCGCCCACGGGATCAAAATCCGCATCACGCGCTACGCCGTTCATCTCGGCAAAGCGCGCTGCGTTCCACAGCTTCGTCGCGAAGTTGCGGTATCCTTCCACGCGGCCCTTGGCCAGCTTGATGTCGCGCCCCTGTGCGGCCATGGCGGCCAGCGTGAAGCGCAAAGCGTCGGCGCCAAATTCATCCATCAGTTCCAACGGGTCAATCACATTGCCCTTGGACTTCGACATCTTGGCGCCCTTCTCATCACGCACCAGGGCGTGCATGTAGATCGTGCGGAACGGAACATCTTTCACAAAGTGGAGCCCCATCATCATCATGCGGGCCACCCAAAAAAATATAATGTCGAACCCAGTGACAACAACATCTGTAGGATAACGACGTTTCACTTCCGTTATCTCATCCGGCCAGCCGAGGGTGGAGAAAGGCCAGAGCGCGGAGGAGAACCAAGTGTCGAGAACATCTTCATCGCGCCAGATCGGAGCGAATTTCCGATCATTGATTGGTTGATCGAGCAAAGCGGCAGTTGCTTCAGCTTGATTAGTAAAAACGCGTACTTCAATGCCATATTTTTTTTTCGCCGCAGCAACCGCGTCTAATTCTGTTTCTTCAACAAATTTTACAATTCGTTGACTGTAATTTGTATTTGAATCGAACTCCATACCATACCACGCCGGAATCTGATGCCCCCACCACAGTTGGCGGCTGATGCACCACGGTTGAATGTTGCGCATCCATTCGTAATAGGTCTTGTCCCAATTGCCGGGCACGAATTTGGTCTTGCCCTGCTCCACCGCTTTGATCGCGGGCTTGGCCATTTCAGCGGCATTCACATACCACTGCTCAGTTAGCATCGGCTCGATGACGACACCACTGCGATCACCGAACGGCTGGGCAATGATCTTGTCTTCCTTGCCGCGATAGAAACCCAGCGCTTCAATTTCCTCAAGCACCATCTTGCGGGCTTCATAGCGGTCTTTCCCGTGATAGCGCTCCGGCACATGGTTTTCGAGAATCGCGACTTTTTCCAGATCCCAAAGCATCTTTGATGAAATCATCCGGGCCTTTTTATCCATCAGCACAATCAGTGGAATGTTATTGCGCTTGGCCACATGGAAATCGTTTTCATCATGCGCACCAGTGATCTTCACCGCGCCCGTGCCAAATTCTGGATCGGGATATTCATCGGCAATGATCGGAATCAAACGCTCGGCAATCGGCAAGCGCACCAATTTTCCGATAAGATTTTTGTAGCGCACATCTGATGGATGCACCGCCACCGCGCCATCGCCCAACATGGTTTCAGGCCGCGTAGTGGAAATAACGATTTCAGAAATGCCATCGATAGGCCCATCCACCAAAGGATAAGCAAATTGCCACATTGAACCCTTGGTCTCGCGTGTTTCAACTTCAAGATCAGAGATCGCGGTTTCGAGAACCGGATCCCAATTCACCAAACGCTGGTCTTTATAGATCAGGCCTTCTTTATAGAGTTGCACGAAAACTTTGCGCACGGCGGCTGATAGGCCCTCATCCATGGTGAAGCGCTCGCGGCTCCAATCACAGCTGGCCCCAAGCCTGCGCAACTGGGTGGTGATGATGCCGCCGCTTTCGGCCTTCCATTCCCACACGCGCTTGAGGAAGGCCTCACGCCCCATGGTTTTGCGATCGGTTTTATTTTCTTTGGCGAGCAACCGCTCCACCACCATTTGTGTGGCAATGCCTGCATGGTCTGTGCCTGGCTGCCACAACACATCACGGCCACGCATGCGCTCAAAGCGGCAGAGAATATCCTGAATAGTGTTGTTAAGCGCATGGCCCATGTGCAGACTACCCGTCACATTGGGTGGCGGAATCACGATAGTGTAAGGCGCACCCTTGGAACGGCCCGGTTTGAAATACCCACCGCTTTCCCAAGCCTCATAAAGCCGGGCTTCCATTTCCTTGGGGTCAAATTTCGTATCAAGCGCCATGTGGAGATTCTTCTGCAAAAGTGGATTTGCGGCGCTTAAAGCAGGGCTAGAGCTTTAGAGCAACTACCGCCCGCGCCGCGCCACGCGCTCAATTTCTTCGCGCACCAGTTTTTCAACCAGTGACGGCAAATTCTCATCCAACCATTCTTTCAGCAATGGCTGAAGCATGTCACGCGTCATATCCTGTAAGCGGCCATCGCCGCTGAGCTGCGTCATGAGGCTGTTGGACAAAGCTTGGAACGAGGCTTGCGCTGCGTAGGCCGACTCTGCTGACAGCAACGCGCCATTTTGTTGCGGCGGCGCATAATAAGGCTGCTGGTGAAAAGGTGCGGCCTCTTCAACCCAAGTTACGTCTTGGGGAGGTTGATTAGAGGGCTTCTCATAATGTTGTGGTGGCAATGCACGCTCAGCCACGTGAGTTTGTGGTGCCTCGAAAACCTCTGGCACCGGCATAAAGCGCGGTGGCGCGTGATTGATTGGCACCCGCCATGGCCGACTGCGAGGTGCTGTGGGTTCATCAGCATAGCTGGGGCGCAAGATAGCAGCCGACCGCAACGCACCAGAAACATCTTGACCGGAAAGAATAGCGCCCACCCCATTTATGCGCGGCTCTAACGGTGGCCGTGCGGAAACAAAGGGCGTCGCAGCATGGGGGGTGTGCGGTGGATCTAATTTTTGACGGCCCACACGACCACGCAACCGCGCAATGTCTTGATCAGCATCAAACGCTTGAACATGAGCAGCCCCCACAGCGCCTCGTTTATCGAGTTCGCTGATATCTTGGTCAATGGCCTTGCGAATGGTGGCCAGCAAATCTTCGACGCGTGGTTCAGCAGTCACTGGGTAAGCCGCATTTTTACAGCAACCAGAAAAGCCCGGTTGCAATTTTCAATCTAATCGAACTGCAAAGCTCTGTCGATAAAAGATAGAGCGCGGTTAACAGCCTGATTATTGCAGAACGTCTTATTGCAGAACGTCGGCGTGGGTGCCGATCCACTTATAGTGAACCTCATCATAGTTCTGCGTAGGATCATAGGGTGTTCCAAGGTGCAAATGGCGCCCTGTGAGGTGGCCAATGGCAGCCTGCAAACGATAAGATGCAAGAATCAAATCATGCTGCAGAGAAACTTGGCTGATCTGGGCGTTAAGCAAGGTCTGTTGAGCATTCAACACGTCAATTGTTGACCGAGAACCCACCTGATATTCTTGCTTCACGCCGTTATACGCGGTTTGTGATGCCGAAACACTGGTGCCACTCGATTGCACAGCTTGCTTACTTGCAGCGTAAGCGGCCCAACTGGATGCCACGGCTTGGCGCACTTGGCGCGTGGTATCAATTATACTGATACGACTTTGACTAGCTCTCTGCTTTGCGGCGCGCACTTGCGAATAGGAAAAGCCAGCTTCATAGATCGGCACGCTTACAACGCCCTGCACCGTTAAAGTGCTGACATCTGTCGTATTGGTTCCAAAAAGCGATGGGGTATTCTGATTAGCCGTAAAGTTGTAAACGGCCTGCAAATCTGCCGTGGGCAACAGACCTGATGTTGCAACACCAATGTTATGTTCTGCAAAATACACCGCTTGCGCAGCAGCCAAAATCTGTGGATTAGTCTCATGGGCGATATTATAGGCTTGGTCTAAATCTGCTGGAGCGCGCGCCGCCGGCGCCCTATCGAGCCGATTCGGTTTGTGGCCAATGATTTGCTCAAAAGTTGCTTCGCTGGCCCGCAATTGCGCGACTGTGCCGGCCAAGGAGGCTCGTGCAGTGGCAACGCCTGCTTGCGATTGAGCCACATCGGTTTTAGTCAACTCACCGGCTTTAAAACGCGCATTGCTGGCTCTCAGTTGATCATTCAACACCACAAGGTTTTGTTGGCGCAACTGCAAAGTTCGCCGGTCACGAATGACATCTAAATAGGCTTGCACGCCATTCAGAAGAACCGTTTGTTCAGTTGAAAGCAACTGTTGCTGGCCAGCCTTAACTTGGGCTTCTGCGGCCAAGGTTCCTTCGACAGTTTTAAAACCCCGAAACAGCGGCTGATTAAGCTTGATTGTCAAATTCTCCTGGGTTGGTGTGCTGTACGCATTCGAGTTACCAGTGAAATTATAAGTATTTGACCAGATTTGCGCAGCGGCACCTTGTGCAATGACCGTGGGCCGCCAACCAGAAAGCGCTTGCGGCACATTTTCGTCTGTTGCCCGCTGCCCAGCACGCGCGGCATTTAATGTGGGGTTTTTGCGGTAAGCTTCCAACAATGCGCCAGAAAGGCTTTCCGCACTTGCCGCTTGGGCCGCCATTAAAAACACCAAACCTAAAAGCGACGCTAAACGAAACTTATTCAATAAACCCACGCAGCAATTCCCTATTTTTGCAACTGCAACCGACCCTCAGCCAATCACCCGTTTGCGTCAACTACGATTCCACACCCATATGACGAACCGATATAGGGTGGTGGCAAATAGATTGCAAACACCAACGAATCTTTTTCTGTCATGGTAAATAGAAAATTAATGGTGTTGCGGAAGGGATACGATGGGACTCAGTTCGAAAATCTGTTTCCAATCGTCTTACTTGCTGTTGTGCCGTGCAAAGCATTCCCCTATAGACCGCGCCGCAGGCTGAAGGCTCCGTGGCGGAATGGTTACGCAGAGGACTGCAAATCCTTGAATGGGGGTTCGATTCCCTCCGGAGCCTCCAATTTTCCTGTGCTATTTGCTTTGGAAAAAAGTTCTTCCATGCAACGCGTTTCAAGGTTATAGCGCCGATCTTATTCCTCGATAGCTCAGTTGGTAGAGCATTCGACTGTTAATCGAATGGTCGCTGGTTCGAGTCCAGCTCGAGGAGCCAGTTTCGTGAAGGCCAGTGCCACGCACTGGCCTTTGCTATTTGACGTGGGCCTTGCGCTGCGGCAAAACCTGCTGATGCAGAACACCTTAGACATCCGCCCATCCGTAGTTGATGCCATTGGCAACACACCGTTGATAAAATTACGCCGCGCCTCGGAACTGACCGGCTGCACCATTCTGGGCAAAGCCGAATTTATGAATCCGGGCCAATCGGTGAAAGACCGCGCCGCACTGTTCATCATTCGCGCCGCTGAAAAAGCCGGCACGCTGAAGCCCGGCGGCACAATTGTGGAAGGCACGGCCGGCAACACAGGAATTGGCCTGTGCGTTGTGGCCAATGCGCTGGGTTACAAAACTGTGATTGTGATTCCTGAAACGCAATCACAAGAAAAGAAAGATGCCATCAAGCAGCTGGGCGCGGAATTAGTTGAAGTGCCAGCAGTGCCCTACAAGAACCCCAACAACTATGTGAAATACTCAGGCCGCTTAGCCGCAGCGATGAGCGCTGTTTGGGCCAATCAGTTTGATAATGTGGCCAATCGCCAAGCCCATCTTGAAGGCACCGGCCCTGAAATTTGGTCGCAGACAGAGGGCAAAATAGATGGCTTTGTGTGTGCAGTAGGTTCCGGAGGTACTTTAGCTGGCATATCCATGGCGCTGAAAGCTAAAAACAAAAATATCAAAATCGCTTTAGCTGATCCCATGGGTGCAGCCCTCTATAGTTATTACAAAACTGGCGAATTGAAATCAGAAGGCTCATCCATCACCGAAGGCATCGGCCAGGGGCGCATTACCGCCAATTTGGAAGGTGCTGTGATTGATCAGGCCTATCAGATTCACGACGACGAAGCGATGCGCATTGCCTTTGACTTATTAGAACACGAAGGCCTTTGCATGGGCGGATCAACCGGCGTGAATGTGGCAGGTGCTATGCGCTTGGCAAAAGAGCTGGGGCCCGGCCACACCATTGTAACCATCCTTTGCGATTATGGCACGCGCTATGCCTCAAAGATTTTTAATCCGGAATTCTTGCGTTCCAAGAATTTACCTGTGCCTGCGTGGTTGGAGGCAGCTTCAACGGCTCCAAAAGTTTTCGAACCGGTATGAGCAACCTTGTTTCGACGGATTGGCTGGCTGCACATCAAAATGATGCCAACTTGGTTATTCTTGATGCAACTTGGCACTTACCAACATCAAAGCGCAATGCGCACGATGAGTTTTTGAGCACCCATATTTCTGGTGCAAGGTTTTTCGATCTTGATAAAACCTCGGATCAGAACGCCAGCTTGCCCCATATGCTACCGCCTGCCGCTCACTTTGCTGCGCTGATGGGAAGGCTTGGAATCGGCAACGATACACACGTCGTCGCTTATGACTCACATGGTTTGTTCTCGGCTGCGCGTTGCTGGTGGATGTTCAAAGTCTTTGGCCACGACAAGGTTGCAGTTCTTGATGGGGGATTGAAGAAATGGCTCAGTGAAAGTCGCGTTACGATCAGCGGTGAACCCCAGCCCGCCAAGCCTGCGCAATTTAACGCAACGCTCAAAGCAGACATGGTGCGCAACATGCAGCAAGTGGAAAACAGCAAAGCCCAAGTTGCCGATGCACGTTCGCCTGCCCGTTTTCGTGGTGAAGAACCAGAACCGCGCCCCAGTGTGAGGCCAGGCCACATGCCGGGCGCAAGCAATGTACATTATGCGGGCTTGCTCAACTCCGATGGCACCTTAAAACCTAAAGCAGAACTTGCACAAACCTTTGCAAGCAGTGGAATAGATTTAGAAAAACCAATTGTCACCTCATGCGGCTCTGGCGTTACAGCCGCGATCCTATCCCTCGCCCTCACTGAACTGGGTGTCAAAGATCACGCCCTTTATGATGGCAGCTGGGCCGAATGGGGCGCGAGCGAGAGGCCCGCGTTATTGGGCTGAATAGAGTGCCGACCTGCGCAACCAATCCGCCAAGGCGGCTTCGGATATTTCACCAGAGGCAACCCCAATAATGACAATAGCAATTTCCGCCTCATCAAACGCAACTTCAATTCCGTTGAGTGCCAGAAAGACCACAGCCGCCAAGGCACCCGTGCGTTTGTTGCCATCAATGAATGGATGGTTTTTCACCAAACCATGGCCATATGCAGCGGCTAAGCGAAACACGTCAGCATCAGGTTCATAAGCAAAAACATTTTCGGGTCGTGCGAGGGCACTCTCCAACAAACCACGATCACGCAAGCCATCGGAGCCGCCAAAGCGCACAAGGGATTCACGGTGGAAGGATTCCACCATATCAATTGTCAACCAATTCATGATGCAATCCTATTCGGCCAGTTTTTTCATGGCATTTGGATATTTGCGCATAAAATCACGCGCCGCATCCATCGCCTTTTCAAAATTACTGTCATAGGGCGTGATTTCAAAACCACGCGTGGTGCGCACCGCAAATACCTTATCGCCTTCAGCTAAACCCAAATCCTTGGCGATGTCAGACACCGTCAACGTCAATGAATTACCGACTTTACGTAATGTGATGGGTTTGCTCATTCCAACACTGTATACACAAACGTAAAATTATACAAGTATAAAATTCACCGCACTGGTGGTGCATAAAGAATGCCACCATCATTCCACCGTGCATTCAGCCCGCGCTCAATGCCAAGTTTTGACGTCTTGCCAAGATTGCGTTCAAAAATTTCGCCATAATTACCAACCACCTTGATTGCCCGCACCGCCCAATCGGCATCCAAACCCAAATCGACGCCGAACGTGCCCTCCACCCCCAGCAACCGTTTCACCTCTGGGCGCGGCTCCTTGGCTTTCATGTCATCAACAGTTTTGGCTTTTACACCCAGTTCTTCGGCATTGATCAGCGCGAACAATGTCCAGCGTGCAATGTTGAACCATTGCTCGTCGCCAGCCCGCACTGAGGGGCCGAGCGGCTCTTTCGAAATCACTTCCGGCAAGATGATGTAATTTTCCGGCTTGGCCAACAGCAGGCGCACCGCATAGAGCTGTGACTGATCGGCTGAATAGGCATCACACTTAGCCTCGCCCTTGGCTTGGAAAGCGGAGACCAATTCGTCGATCGTGTTAAACGTTACAGGCGTGAACACCATGTTCTTTTCTTTAAACAAGTCTTCCACATTGGCCTGCGTGGTTGTGCCAGAAAGAAAGCAGACAGCGGCTTGGCTTAATTGATAAGCAGTTGTGACGCCGATGGATTTGGGCACAAGAAAGCCCTGACCATCATGATAAGAAATGCCAACAAAGCGCATTGGCATCTTGGTTTCACGCTCCATCGTCCAAGTGGTGTTGCGCGCCAACACGTCCACGTCGCCCTTGGCTAATTTGTCGAAGCGATCCGTTGTAGTGGCGGGAACAAATTCAACTTTACTGCCATCGCCCAATACGGCTGCGGCCAAAGCACGGCAATAATCCACATCAAAGCCAGACCATACTCCCTCCGCATTCTTCTGCGCAAAACCGAGGAGGCCGGGGTTCACGCCACATTTCAAAGTGCCTCGCGATTTGACATCCACCAGTGTTGTGGCATGGGCCGCAATGGCAAAACCAAATATAAAAAACATAACGGCGAAGATTTTTTTCATGTGGTCGGGTTCCGATTCTGAATCTGCCTAAGCTAGTCTGCAAAACCCAACCTGCCAAGCAATTCGGCGACATTTGAAACAGTCGTAACCACTGGTTTGAAGGGGCGTGAAACCATGATCACTGGCACACAAAGTGCCGCTGCCGCATCAAGCTTGGCAACTCGAGCACCGCCCGCATTTTTGCTGACCAGAAAATTCACCTTTGAGGCCCGCAGCAAATCAACCTCAGCTTCTAACGTGAATGGCGGGCGTTCCAACAGCACTCGCCAATGCGGCGGCACTTCCACTTCCGGCGGTTCAATCATACGTGCGATGCCCGAAAGATCAGGCCTTGCGAAAAACACGGCAATTTCTTTGCGGCCTACGGTGACGGCAACATTTGCATTTTTTGGCAAGTAATGAGCTGCATCGGCGAGCGCACTTACAATGCGCCAATCATCGCCATTCTGCGCAAGCCAAACTGGTGCTTCAAGTCTGATCAACTTTATGCCAAGGCGAGTGCAAGCCGCATGGGTGTTAGCTGACATTTGCGCCGCGAATGAATGCGTGGCATCCACAACCAAATCAAACCTCTCGTGGCCCAGATAGCTGACCAGTCCATCTATGCCGCCAAATCCACCGATCCTTATTTCGCCCATCGGTAAATGCGGAGTTCGCGTAACACCTGCCAAAGATGAAATGACCTGCTGCCCGCGCGCAACCAGTGCATTGGCGGCCTCACGCGCCAAACCCGTTCCACCGAGGACGAGAATTCTATGAGGCATAGCCGATAATCAGCCCCGCTCGGTCAACCACCATGACGTCAGCTTGTGCGGCACCATCCAATACGGCGTTTACAGATTTCAGCGCGAGGGTGGCCACTTGCACGGCAATACTGGGGCCGACCATTTCCAAAACCTGTTGCGCCGTGTTGGCAGCAATCACGTCTTGCTTCAAATTCTGCGGCACCAATTGCGACAGCCAAAGAAAATCCACTTGGCTGCGCCCCGAGTGCAAATCCATATGGCCTTGTGCCAGTTTCACCATTTTGCCAAAACCGCCACCAATGGTAACGCGCGGCACGGGGTGGCTGCGCAGATATTTCAAAACACCGCCAGCAAAATCACCCATGTCTAACATGGCTTCCAACGGCAAACCAAAGTGAGCCCGCACGGCATCTTCCGAGGTCGAACCCGTGCAGCCCGCCACATGGGTGAAACCAGCCGCCCGCGCCACATCGATGCCGCGGTGGATTGAGGCAATCCAAGCAGCGCATGAAAACGGGTGCACTACGCCCGTGGTTCCCAAAATTGAAAGTCCACCGATAATGCCTAGACGACCATTCCAGGTTTTCTGCGCGATCTCTTCCCCGCCAGGAATGGAAATTTCAATTTCAACATCGCCGCCACCAAGGGCCGCTATTTCTGCCATCATCATGGAGCGCGGCACAGGGTTAATCGCAGGTTCTCCCACCGCGATAGGAAGCCCCGCTTTGGTAACTGTGCCCACACCTTCACCCGCCTTGAAGCGCACCCCTTCTCCACCCAGCGTGACTTTGGCGATAATCATCGCACCTTGGGTCACATCAGGGTCATCACCAGCATCTTTGATGATGCCAACACGCGCCCAGTCATCGCCCATTTCAGCCAGCGCTAGGGCGAAGGCTGGTTCCTCGCCTTTGGGTAAAGTAATCGACACCGGATCCGGGAATGTGCCCACCCGTAAAGCCCAAAACGCAGCTTTCACAGCCGCAGTGGCGCATGCACCCGTCGTCCAACCGCGTTTTAACTCTCCTTCGGGTTTGTCTTGTCGCATAGTGTCATTGTATAGGGATAATAATGGCAAGTGAAACCACCAAATCCGTCAAGCATTGGCAAGCCCATTTAGGCGCTGCTGAAGGCTTTGCCCGCCTGGATGCCGAAGCCTTCCCCGCTTTCGAAAAAGGCTGGGTGTGGCTGGTGGGCGCTGGCCCAGGTGCACCGGGCCTGATGTCTCTGCTGTGCTATCACGCCATGCAGAACTGCGACATCGTGGTTTACGACGCCTTGGTCAACCCAGACATTCTGCGCTGGGTAAAAACCGGCGCCGAACTGGAATATGCCGGCAAGCGCGGCGGCAAGCCTTCGCCCATTCAGCGCGATATTTCGCTGCGATTGATTGAACTGGCACAAGCCGGAAAACGCGTGCTGCGTTTGAAGGGCGGTGACCCCTTCATGTTTGGTCGCGGCGGCGAAGAAAGCCAAAGCTTGGCCAAGGCAGGCGTTCCCTTCCGCATTGTACCGGGCATTACCGCTGGCGTGGGCGGGCTGGCCTATGCTGGCATCCCCGCCACCCACCGCGACACCAACCATTCGGTGATCTTTCTCACTGGCCATGATGCCACGGGGAAAATGCCAGTGAATGTAAATTGGAAAGCCGTGGCCTTAGCCTCACCCGTCATCGTGATGTATATGGCGGTCAAGAACTTAGGCGAAATCGCTGCAGCTTTGATTGCAGGCGGCCGCGCCGATGATGATCCTGTTTCCATCATCTCCAACGCTTCCATGCCCAATCAAATCGTTGCGGAAACCACGCTTTCGCAGGCAGGAGAGTTTGTAATTTCCAACAAGCCCCCAACGCCCGCAATCGTCGTTGTCGGTCATGCTTCTGATTGGCGGTCGATGTTGGATTGGTATGCTCCTGCTTTGAGGACCAATCCGATTGGCTAAAGGGTTAATAGTCGCAGCCCCGCATTCAGGCAGCGGCAAAACGCTGATAACTTTAGGATTGCTCCGTGCACTGAGGAATCGCGGTGTTAAGGTTGTGTCGGCCAAAGCTGGCCCGGACTATATTGACCCCGGATTCCACGCCGCCGCCACAGGTCAGCCGTGTATTAATTTGGATTATTGGGCCATGGGCGAAAGCGCCATACAGAATAGTGCCCTTAGTCATTCGGCTGAAGCTGACTTGATCATTGTTGAAGGCGTCATGGGACTATTCGACGGCCCACAAGGGGCCAAGGGTTCCACCGCCGATTTGGCAGATTCATTAGGCTTGCCAGTCTTGCTGGTTGTCGATGCCGCCAAACAGGGCCAATCCATTGCAGCACTGGTACAAGGTTTTGCAAATTTCCGGCGAGATGTTAAATTAGGGGGCGTAATCTTGAACCGCGTCGCAAGCGATCGGCATGAAGCAATTTTACGTGAAGCACTCGCGACCATAGACCTGCCCATACTTGGCGCTCTGCGACAGATTGACTCTCTTGGCCTGCCGTCACGTCACCTCGGCTTGGTGCAAGCGCAAGAGAATCAACAGCTTGAAGCTTTCATCGAAACTGCCGCCGCAAGAGTTTCCCGTGAAACAATTCTTGACAAGATTCTCGAATCAGCGGCTATTTTAAAGAATCACGATCAGCTATCGAAGCAAATCCTGCCACCTTTGGGCCAAACCATTGCAATTGCGCGTGATGAAGCATTCTGCTTTGCTTATCCTCACATCTTGGATGGTTGGCGCAAATTGGGCGTGGAATTGAGTTTCTTCTCGCCTTTGGCAAACGAGTCGCCACACCAAGCCGATGCTGTCTTTCTACCCGGCGGCTATCCAGAACTTCATGCCGGAAAACTTGCTTCCAATACACGTTTCTTCGATGGCTTGCGCGAGTTCAAGAGCCTGATTTACGGAGAATGCGGCGGCTACATGGTGCTTGGCGATGGCCTGATCGATACCAGCGGCCAGCGCCATGCCATGGCGGGCCTTTTGCCGCTTACCACCAACTTTGCCAAACGCAAACTGCATCTGGGCTATCGCGAATTGAAACCGCTGACTGGCCCTTGGCAGCAGCCTTTGCGCGGGCATGAGTTCCACTATTCAACCATTGAAGCGCAAGGCGGTGGCGACCCCCTCTTCCACGCCAAAGACGCTGCTGGCAATGATCTTGGCAACATTGGCCAACGCGTGAGCAAGGTGATGGGTTCCTACGCCCATGTCATCAGCGCGGCTCCATCGCTGAGCAAGGCGAAGCCGGAGAAACAAATATGACCGCTAAGGCCCTCATGTTCCTCGGCACGGGATCTGATGTGGGCAAAAGCCTCATCGTGGCTGGCTTATGCCGCGCTCTGCGCTTGCGTGGGATTTCCGTAGCCCCATTCAAACCACAAAACATGTCAAACAACGCAGCAGTCACATCAGACGGTGGCGAAATAGGCCGCGCCCAAGCCTTACAAGCCCGCGCCGCAGGAGTTGCGCCTAACGTGCATATGAACCCCGTCTTGTTGAAACCCGAGCATGAAACGGGTGCGCAAGTGATTGTGCAAGGCAAACGCGCAGCGACCATGACGGCCAAACAGTTTTTCGCAGATCGACAGCGCTTCATGCCTGCAATTTTAGAAAGCTTCCACCTTTTAGCTGCATCTTACGATATGATTTTGGTGGAAGGTGCGGGAAGCCCTGCCGAAACCAATTTGCGACAAGGCGATTTGGCTAATCTTGGGTTTGCAGAAGCTGCTGCCATTCCAGCTATATTGATTGGTGATATTCATCGCGGTGGAGTGATTGCTTCTCTGGTGGGCACCTTGGCGGTTCTAAATGAAGCTGATCAAAAACACATAAAAGGATTCCTGATCAATAAGTTCCACGGCGATGCGCAACTGTTTGCTGAAGGCAAAGCCTTCCTTGAAACCCGCCTGAATAGGCCTTGCCTCGGCATTGTGCCTAACTTCGCCGAAGCCGCCAAATTACCTGCCGAAGATGCAGTAGCTTTAGAAGACTTAGCTACAAGCAATTCAAAAGGCTTGAAAATCTACGCGTTGCGTTTGCCACGCATCGCCAATTTCGATGACCTAGATCCGCTGCGCCAAGAGGACGGCGTGGCCCTCCAATTCCTTAATCCCGGCCAACCCATTCCGGGTGATGCCAGTCTCGTCATTATTCCCGGGAGTAAATCCACCATGGCTGACTTGGCCGCCTTGCGCGCATCTGGGTGGGATATTGACCTTATGGCCCATCATCGTCGTGGCGGGCGCGTGCTGGGCCTATGCGGCGGTTTTCAAATTTTGGGCAAAATGATCAATGACCCGCAAGGTTTGGAAGGCCCCCCAACCAGCGTTGCGGGCCTTGGCCTGCTGGACGTGGAAACCACTTTGTTGCCCAACAAAACAACTACCGCCACCGAAGCCATTCACACGCTCTCCGGCCAGTTGATTAATGCTTATGAAATTCATTTGGGCAAAACCACAGGCGTAGACACTGCCAGACCTTTTGCCCAAACCAGTAAAGGGCCAGAAGGTGCAATCAGCCCGGACGGCTTGGTCACAGGCACTTACCTTCATGGCTGCTTCAGCGCAGATGGCTTCCGCAACGCGTGGCTTAAATCCCTTGGCGCTGCTGCATCAGCCTTCGCCTATGAGCAGACCATAGAAAAAACGCTCAACGCCCTTGCGGCGCATTTGGAAAAGCATTTAGATATTGACGCTATTCTAGCCCTTGCGGAACATCCGAAGTGAACTCATTTGCGCTTGCAACGATTGCCCTACTTGTTGAAGCCTTGGTGGGATATCCCACGGCCTTGCAGCACCGCATGGGCCATCCGGTGCAATGGATGGGTGCTCTCATCAACTATCTCGATGACGGTTTAAACGATCCCGAAGCCACAGCTTCGAGCAATCGCTTAAATGGCGTGTTCGCAGTTTTGGCCCTGATCATCTGCTGTGTCCTGCCCGCTTACATCGTTGCAAAGTTGCTTTCCTTGGTGCCTTACGGCTGGGTGTTAAACATCTTGATTGCCACCGCTTTCATTGCCCAAAAATCTTTGGGCAACCACGTGCAAGCCGTGGCGGACGCCCTGCCCCATTCGCTCTCTGACGCGCGCGTGGCTGTAAGCAAGATTGTCGGGCGCGATCCCAATCAACTTAATGAAAGTGGCGTTGCCAAAGCAGCGCTGGAAACACTGGCAGAGAATGCGTCGGACGGCGTGGTGGCCCCCGCTTTCTGGTATGCGGTTTTAGGCCTGCCGGGCCTTGTGGCTTACAAGGCGGTCAACACAGCAGACTCGATGATCGGCCATAAGTCCGAGAAATATCTGAACTTTGGCTGGGCTGCAGCGCGGTTGGATGATGTGATCAACTTACCTGCTTCGCGCCTGACAGGTGCGCTGTTCTCACTCGCCGCCGTCACAAATGGCAAGCAAGCAATGCACAACGCTTGGAACGCCATGTGGCGCGATGCGGCTAAGCACAATTCGCCAAATGCCGGTTGGCCAGAGGCGGCAATGGCAGGAGCCCTCGGCTTGCAATTCGGCGGCCCGCGTTCTTACGGCGGCGAGACGATGCAACTACCAACCATGGGCAATGGCCGTAGCCCCCAAAATGCCACTGATATTTCAGAAGGCCTCACCCTATTCCGCAATGCCATGGCCTTGTTGATCTTGATAGGCACTATTCTGGCAATCGCCCTTTGATTACTTGCGGGATGCCAGCCACCATGAACACCACACATTGCGCCGCTTCCGCCACGCGCTGATTCATCAATCCATGCAAATCGCGAAACCGCCGCGATAAGCCATGCTCAGGCACCAGCCCAAGGCCTAGTTCGTTTGAGACGATAACAACCTTGTTTGGCGTGTGTTTGAGGGTTTCAACAAAAGTCGCCACTTCCGCTTCCGCGTCCTTGTCGTTTATTACCAAATTGGTGAGCCACAACGTCAGACAATCCAACAGAACATCACCCTTGGCTTCTTGCAGTGCGCCCACCAAATCAAGCGGCGCTTCTAGCGTATTCCAGTTCGCGCCGCGATCTGCGCGGTGTTTGGCAATGCGGGCCTTCATCTCGTCATCAAAAGCCTGCGCCGTAGCAACATAGCTGCGTGGGAGTTGGCATAGGCTTTCAGCAAAGCGGCTTTTGCCGCTGCGTGCGCCACCGAGAACCAGTGTTACGTTCATGGCTTCAGCGGAGGAATGCGGGCGATGAAATGGCCACGCATTTTTTGCGGCCATTGTTTGAAAAGTACTTGGCCATCGCTTGTTGCCCCATGGGCGTCAAACCATTGCAAAATGGCCTCTGCCTGTTCCTCATCTGGCGTATTGCCGCCTGTAATATAGGAAAAGCGTTGATCGTCTTGCATTAAAACACTGCATGGCCTTGTGCAGTTCCATAAGCAAGTTTGCGGCTCAATCACCACATCGTCGCGGCCCTGTCGATGCAAAACCGCCTGCATTGCCGCCATCAAAATCTCGCCGCCAGTGCGCCCGTCTGGCGCAAATTTGCTGTCAGCAGAAAATTTACAGGTGGTGCAAAGAACAAGCCGTCTCATCGGTGGTTTACAAGCCTTCATTCGGTGTTATCGTGGGCGTGATAGCTCAATCACGCAAACGGCAACACATGAATTTCAACCACATCACATTTCTGGCTTCTGATGCCCCTGCGGCCAAGCGTGCCTTGAAAGCTTTGGCCAAACGCTATGGCAATGCCCATCCGGATAAGGCCGATGTGGTGGTGGCCTTGGGCGGCGATGGCCTGATGTTGCAAGCACTGCACGGCTGTTTGAAATCAGGCTTGCCGGTGTACGGCATGAACCGCGGTTCGGTTGGTTTCCTGATGAATGATTTTAAAGAATTAACCCTGCTTGATCGGCTGAGCGCGGCAGAGGCGACCTTAATCCGGCCTTTGCGTATGGTGGCTCATACGCAAGATGGTAAAAAGCATGAACGGCTGGCCTTCAACGAAGTGTCATTTCTACGCCAAAGATCACAGGCCGCCAAACTTAAGCTGTCGGTGGATGGTCACGTGCGCTTCGATGAAATGATTTGCGATGGCATGATTGTGGCAACACCTGTGGGCTCCACAGCGTATAATTTATCCGCCCACGGACCAATTTTGCCAGTGGGTTCGCCGTTACTTGCGATGACGCCGATTAGTGTTTTTCGCCCACGCCGTTGGCGCGGCGCAATTTTGCCCAATAGCGCAAAAGTAAGCGTTGAAGTCTTAGAACAAGACAAGCGACCGGTTGCCGCTGTGGCCGATCACGACGAAGTGCGCAACGTGCTGAAGGTGGACATTGCAGAAGACAAAAAACGCAGCGTGAAAATGCTCTTCGACCCCGGCCGCAGCCTTGCTGAGCGCGTGTTAAACGAGCAGTTTAAAATCTGAAGTTGGCTTAAACCGGAACGTAACGATATTTGCCTTCGCCACCTTCTTCAACATGGCCCACACCAGGATAGGGCCAATGGAAGCCCAGCAAACGCTTTTTACCTTCGGCGCCCATTTCTAAAATTTTCCGGCGGCTTTTGATCGCGGTATCACTATCTGCATCAAAACCAAACTTCCAATCAGGATGGGCAAAGAACACATTGGGATTTGTGATGGCATCACCAGTGATGATCAAGCCATCATCGCCCGCCAATTCAAAGGACACATGGCCCGGCGTGTGGCCTGGGGTATCGATAACCGCAATGCCGGGTAAAACTTCCACCCCGGGCTTGAACAATTTAATTTTCCCATCAAGAACCGCCAGTTGGCTTTGCGTGCCTTTCACCATGCCCTCCATGGCGGCAGGCATTTTGCTGGCCAAATCTTTGGCAGTCCAAAAATTCCATTCAGCTTCCGCCATATAGAACGTTGCGTTTGGATAGTTGGGTTTGCCGTCTGCACCAATGGTGCCCCAACAATGATCTGGATGAGCATGCGTGAAAATCACTTTGGTCACGGCATCGGCCTCAACATCTGCCAACTTCAAGCTTTCCAATATCTTGCCTGCGGTAGGTTGGAAGCCACTGCCTGAACCCGTATCAATGAGTATGGTCTCGTTATCAGATTCCAATAGCAGTGGGCTGGCTTGCGGGTGGAAATTATTATCTTTCGCCATGTCGCCCAATAGCTTTGCCAACTCTTCAGGCGAAGCATCGGGAAAAACCGACAGCGGCAACGTCAGTTCACCGTCGCTGACAACAGTGACCGTATAATTACCTTGTTCAAACCAATACTGTTCCGCCAGTGCAAATGCATTCTTAGGGATAAGGCCCATGGCCACCAGTGCCGAGGCCCCAGCTAAAAACTTGCGCCGATCCAAAACAATGTGACTTTTGCCAATGCTCAGCATGTCAAATCTCCTGTATTGATTGAAGCCAGTTTACAATTGCCACGGCAATGCAGCAACAAAAGTTATGACGCTGAAAAACAATTTAATGTGATGGAATAACGGTTGTTCTAAGCCGCGCGAACCAGATCGGCTTTCAGGCGCTTAGCCACTTTGCGGATCTTATCTTCGCCGTATCTGCCCAGATATTCAATCTGCTTGGCGCGTTCAGTTGAATCCATCGCTTCATAGCGCGTCATCAAAGCTTCCAGCATCCGCGCCCCAAAATCCGAAGATGTAATTTCAATGCCCTCTTCGCGCATATCAATCACCACATCACAGGCCGCACGCAAAATGCCATAGCAGCTTTGTGGCAAGCCCGAACGGCGGAACAATGATTTCAGCTGGCTGGTGCCAGCGGTGTACATCAGTAAGGCCGTGCGTTGTTGGGCGTTGCCTGTCAGATGGGCCAAGGCCGCTTCTACCACACTCATTTGCCCTATGGCGGCGGCGCGCAAAATGAGCGCTGGTGTCAGCATGTTTTTAGACGCCAAGAATGTCATAGCTTTGGCCCGTTCATCAGGCGTGGCATCAATGAGAACTTGCATCAACGCATTGTCTTCCGCCTCAGAGCAAAGCTCCACAGCATCGTTGGCAGGCATCCACCCACGTTCAGCCATCATCTGCCGCATCCGCTGTGCCGCACGGCGCGCTTGGGTAATTCGCACATCCAACGGCAAGTCACTGCGTTTCAGCAACCGCTCCACCATGTCTTGCGACTGGCTAAAACGATTATAAAGTGTGCGGCAATCCACTGGCTCTAAAGCCACAACGGAATTATCAAAAAGTGCTAAGGCCGCAGCAAGGCTGCCAGACTTGATGATATAGGCAGCGGCCTCAGCACTCAAATCAGGCCGCGCTGCTATGACCGCTTGTCGTGGCTCATCGCCAATTTTCAAAATGGCTAACAAAAGTGCCGCATTCAATGCTTGGGTTCGCATCAAAAACGGCAAGGCGATATCATCCTCATCCGCCACAACTGCAAAGGCCACATCGGGTGATACGCGGCCATCTAAATGCAGCTCTTCAGCCAAGGCACGGCGCACTTGTTTTTCGCGGTCAAGCGTCATGCGCAAAAGCACGGGTGTTGCTTGCTGGATTTCGACATCAGGCGTTTCAGGATCACAAATCAAAGCGGCAAGCTGGCGGGCAAGCGCCGTTCGCGCATCCACATCGCCCACCGCAAGCACCCCTTCAAATACAGAAACGTCCAAACCGATTATCGCAGGAACACCCATGAACCAAAACCCTAAGGAACGATGACGTTAAGCGTTAAGCGCCAAGACTTAACAATCTGTTCACCATAATTGGGCGTTTACAATAAAATTTAAGCCGCCAGCTTAAAGCCAGCTTGTTGCAGCTTGAATTTCAGAATCCTGCTATCAAATGGCTGGATGAGGAAATCACTGGCGCCCGCCAAAATAGAGGCCCCCATCGCTTCCATCTTGGGCGCATCGGCATAAAAGATAACGACGGGCTGAACTTGTTGCTGGCCGCCGCTCTTGACAAGGCGCAGAAAGTCTTGCGCTGGTGTTTGCTCTGAGGCATTGATTAAGATCAGCTCAGGCTTGCTGGTTTGGGCAAATGTAACCGCCGCATCAAGACCAGCACTTTCCGAACATTCAAAGCCTAAGCCACCGAGCATTTTCGCTAAACGCGAACGCTCAACACCATTTTGATCAACAAGCAAACAACTAACCATGATCCACCTAAAACCCGCATTAAAATTGCAACGCCAGCGAGTCCTGGCTCCAATTGGTTAACGATATCTTAAACCGTTTTTCAACAGGCCAAAGCGCGTCATAACAATATGATTTATATAGTAAAAGTTAAGTTATCCACAGACTTATCCACAAGGGCATCGCGACTCATTTTGCCCAAAAACTAAATCTATCGACACTCAGGTGTAGGCCAAGCCTCGGCGCCTGCAATTGACCTCGTCTAGGGACGCCGCATTTTCCACGCTTGTTCCACTGTCGCATATTCGGAATAGCCCAAACGGGCGATAAGCCTCATCGCGGCGGTATTGACGCGGCCATCCACAATAAATTGCTCATCAATGTGAATGCCAACCACGCGGCCAATCACCAGATAATCACCCACTTGCCCGACATCATTGGGCAAGGGCACGGTTTGAAAGTGGCGACATTCGAAAGAAATGGGGCTGTCAGCAACACGCGGCGGCTTCACCTTTATGCAAGCAGCCTTGGCCAAGCCGGCAAGCGCAAACTCATCGTCACCTGTTGCGGCAGAAGAAACATTCATCGCTTCCCGCAAGTCATAAGTTGCAAGGTTCACCACAAACTCTGAGGTTTCGGCAATGTTGCTAAAGGTATTTTTTACCCCCGATGAACCAAAGGCCACATAGCTGGGATTATGGGCGAAGGCATTAAAGAAACTATAGGGCGCCAGATTGGCTTTACCTGCTTTCGAAAGTGTAGAAATCCACGCAATCGGTCTGGGTGCCACTAACGCATAGAATGGATCAAGCGGTAGGCCGTGCGTGTTGGCAACAGCGTCATAAAACATCAGGCGAGGCCCTTGAGAAGTTGCAGCAACTCACCCACACTATGAATCACATGATCGGCATGCGGCTCTAAATCGGCCGCTGTCGAATTGCCAGTCAACACCCCAATGGCAAGCCCTGCACCGCCCGCACGTGCCTCTTCAATGTCATGGCCATTATCCCCCACCATGGCCACTTCGGCTGGTGTTAGCCCCGTGAGTGCCGCAAAGCGCCGCACCATCTGACCGGAAGGCTTTGGAACGTCCACGCTGTCAGCACCCAAAACCACATCGAAGTAGTGGTGCACATCTAAAACTTCCATATGCCGTTTAGCCGAGCTTTCACTGTCGTTGGTGCCTACCCCCAAAATATAACCGGCGGCGTGAAAGGCATCGAACACAGGTGCCAATTCCAGCAAGGGTTCAACAAAATTCTTCGCATTCTTATCGGCGTTTTGGTTGATGAATTGTCGTCGTTCATCACGCGCTGTTGCGGTTAAATCGGGCCACCACACTTCCATGATTTGCTCAAGCGTGCCAGCAGCCATTGGGCTTCCACCACGGCAGGTGCCTGTTTCAGGCTCATAGCCAGTCGTTTGCAAAAGCGCCAAAGCGCTGGGTTCGTCATAGCCAAAATGAGTGATCAACATGCTTTTATAAAGCGGTCCCCAAACATTGTTAAAGGCAATCAACGTGCCGTCTTTGTCAAAGAGAATGCCCTTGATCGCCATCATGCGCCCCAATGCGTGGTAAGCGTTGCAACATCAGGCCTTGGCCGATCTTCTAAGGGAATTGCACTTTTGCCAATGTAAATAAGCCCTGCAATCTGTTCGCCAGCTTTCAGGCCCATGGCTGCTTTGGCACCAGCATCATAAGCCACCCAATCGCTCTGCCATTGCACGTCAAAGCCCAAAGCTTGTGCCGCCAATTCCATATTGAAACACACGGCTGCGGCCGACATCTGCTGCTCCCACACTGGAATTTTCTCGTGGGTTTGAGCCGTCGAAACCACTGCAATTACCAATGGCGCACGCATAAATAACCCAGCCTGAAAGCGCAGTGTTTCCGCACTATGCGAAGGGTTCAGTTCAGCCCAGCGTTTAGCAAACAATTTTCCAACTTCAGCGCGCGCATCACCTTCAAATAATACGAACCGCCAAGGCGTAAGTTTGCCGTGATCCGGCACGCGCGTGGCAATGCTGAGGATTTCATCAAGCTGCTTTGAGTTTGGCCCGTCCCCACCCATAGCTTTGGCGGAAGCAGATTTGCGGCTTTTCAAAAAGGCAAGCAGCGAGGATGTGTCATTCAATTTCATAAAACCCTTTTGCCGATGGCCAGAGACAATTTCAATCTTTACAATCAAATGCGCGTCATTAACCAACCATTAAGCATCAACTTGCCGCTTCACTGCGGGCGTGGTTCAAAGGGTTTGCCAGCCGCAAAGCTGGGGGAGAGTATTAACGGGGAAAAGCGGTGGGAGTCAGCACCCTTCCAACGCATCGGCGCCACAAGGCCAGAGCCGCAATCGCGGCCAGCCTTGTGGTGCCTTTCTTTTTGAACGGGCAGGCTTTGCCGAATACTAGCAAAGATCAATTTTCGCCGCCCGCGAACCCAGACAAAGCGATGCCACTAAATCAAAGTTCTCAAGCGCCTCTTGGCCAAGAGACGATGAACCTTTCAGCCCTCCTCACCCAAAGCTCGATGACATCTGTTCAAGGTATTGAGTGGATTGTCAAATCTACAACTGGCGAGGTCTTATTCAAAGGCAATGATAGCGCCGTTGGTTTGGCGCTCCAGCCTGGCTCATACGAAGTGACCATCCAATACGGCAACGTCCAAATGGATCAAGTTTTGACGCTCCAACCTGAATCCCGCATCGATGCGATTTTCGTGCTCAATGCGGGCGCACTTCGCGTTCTGCCGCATTTGGCCAATCTAGACACCACGTCAGTTATGCCGACAAGCGAAACCTTAATTTATGCGATCAACGGCCGAGATCACAGCAAACTTATCGCCACATCAACCACGCCGGGCGAAATCATCAATTTGGCCGCAGGCACCTATCGTCTCGCAGCCCATTTCGCCAACAGCAATGCCGAGGCGGTGACCGAAGTTGAGGTGAAAGCTGGGGTCATGCGCTCTGTCGACATCGCACTTCACGCAGGCCTTGTCCATATCACGCTGAATGATCCGGCTGTAGCCGCGTGGAGCATTAAGCCAGACCAAGGCGAAGCACTCGTCGCAAACGATGCAAGTTTTGATGCCGTACTAAAGCCGGGCCACTATACCGCCGAGGCAACCGTGGCCGGCCGCCACGTGACGCGCAGCTTCACAATTGAAGATGGCGAAGAACATCTCATCGTTTTAGATTACTAACTCGGAAGCGGACTAAGCTCTGCTGTCAAATTAGCACAATCAAATGTTCGATCGCATCAGTGCTGGCAGTACTGAACATTGAATTCTCAAAAGATTGGCAATTCATATTTCGACCCGTATTTGCCTCATAGAACTTCGCTAGGCCAATAAACGCACCGTACAAGCGCGTGAATTGAAACTATGTGCCGCTGAACCAATTATAGCCCTGATCTTCCCAATAACCGCCGGGGTAATCATTGGTCACTTCAATTGACATAATGTGCTTGGGATTTTTAAAGCCCAGCTTGGTGGGAATACGCAACTTCATTGGGAAACCATATTTCGGCGGCAACGGCTGATCACGGAAAGTCAGCGCCAAAGTGGTTTGTGGATGAAGGGCTGTCGCCATATCAATCGACGTGTGATAATCATCAGCACATTTGAAAGCCACATATTTGGCTTTTGTGTCTGCTCCTATCATGTGCAGGAAATCAGCAAAGTTCACACCGCCCCATTTGCCAATAGCACTCCAGCCTTCCACACAGATGTGTCGTGTAATTTGTGATTGTTGTGGAAGGGCCCGCAAGTTTTGCAGCGTCCACGGGTCTTTTTTGTCGATCAGACCTGCGAGTTCCAGCTTATAGCCCTCTTCCGGAACAATGCGCACTTCATCTTCGCCATAATAAGCATTGAAGGGAAATGGGTCTTTAATATCGGCTTCAGAATAGGTGGGCGCTAACTGGGTGGTGGTGCCAAAAATGGCCTGCTGCACGCCGTCATTCCACCGCGACATGGCATCAAGAACGCCTTGCGCCTGCGAGTCATCCGCCACATTGCAACCCGCTAACATTGTAAGTGCGCCGAAGGACAAAGCCTTGCCCATAAAAAAGCGCCGTTCGATGTTCATCACCTGCTTGGTGCGGGGCAGTAAAAGTTTTTGCGAAGATTGACGCTTATGCAACATGGCTCTTCTCCTTTTTGGGAAATGGCTTGGCCCAGCCTGTGATCATGGGAATAAGGGTTGACGGTACAAGAACAACCAGTGCCAAATGCACAACGATGAAAGCGCAGATTAAGCTCATGCCGGCAAAGTGAACAATGCGCGCCGTATCATAATTGCCGACAATCCAACTCAAAGCTTGAAATTGCGCTGACTTCCACACCACAAGGCCAGAGGCGAAAGTCAACAACATCGCACCAATCACGCCGAGGTAAAATATTTTCTGCACCGCATTATAATCATGGCTGTCATGGGCAAGTTTACCACGCAAAGCTTGGCCCACATCGCTGATCACAGCGCCTGGCGTGATAGGAAACATCTTGCGGCGGAAATGGCCTGTGACAATTCCTGCCATCAAATAAATTGTCAAGTTCACGACAAACAGCCACATGGCAGCAAAGTGCCATTGCAGCGCTCCACCCAGCCAATCGCCCAAAGTTAGGGATTCAGGAAATTCAATTCCCGCAAAAATCGGCGAGGCATTATAGATTTTCCAACCGCTCATCACCATCATGATGATGGCAACGGCATTTAACCAATGAAAAATCCGCACATATAAGCGGTGAATTAAAACCTTCTGCATTTGCGCCTCCCTGATTCCACTAATTAACCAGAGTAACGATAGAGACTCAAATCAAGTTTCAACACGTTTCAAAATGTGGGTTTCACGGCTTTGTGAACCCCAGGGGCAACTTTGCCACCTAAAATCTCAATGGCTTTCAGTTGTTCAGCGTGAGGTACGCTGCCAATGGCCATCTGAATCAAAATGCGCGTATTTCCAAATATCTCGTGAAGCTGCAAAATCCGGTCAGTCACACGCGCCGCATCGCCCACAATCAAGTTGCCATCATCATGTGTCGATTGCTCAAAATGATCCAAGCCCTGCGGCGGCCAGCCGCGCTCACGGCCAATGCGGTTCATCACTTCCAAATGCGCAGCACCATAAATCCGTTTGGCGTTGGCAGTTGTATCAGACACAAAGCCATGCATATTGAGGCTGAGCTGAATGGACTTGGGGTTATGCCCGGCCTTGGCATGGGCTTCGCGGTAAAGATCAAAGAACGGCTTGAAGCGTGTGGGGTTTCCACCAATAATCGCCAAAGCCATAGGCAAATCAAGCGTGGCCGCCCGCACCACTGATTGCGGCGTGCCGCCAACGGCAATCCAAATTGGCATTTTCTTTTGCTCTGGTCGCGGATAGACGCCGGCATTGTTCAGCGCGGGCCGAAGCCTGCCCGCCCATGTAATCCGCTGGCCTTCACGCAGCTTCACCAGCAGATCAAGTTTTTCGGCAAACAGCGCGTCATAGTCATCAAGGTTATAGCCAAACAGCGGATAGCTCTCGATGAAAGACCCCCGGCCCGCCATAATCTCGGCGCGGCCATTGCTGATGCCATCAACCGTGGCAAATTGCTGAAACACCCGCACCGGATCATCGGAACTGAGAACGGTTACAGCGCTTGAAAGCTTGACGCGTCTTGTCACCGCAGCGCCCGCCGCAAGGGCCACGGCAGGTGCAGATACCGCATAATCTGCGCGGTGATGCTCGCCCACCGCAAACACATCCAAGCCCGCCTCATCGGCCAGCTTCATTTCCTCAACCAGATTGCGCAACCGCTGCCCAGCAAATTCAGGTTTGCCTGCGGGCACATCTGCAAACGTGTAGATTCCAATTTCCATGATGACCTCTTAACCGTCTATCTGGAACTTTATTTGTTACTTTTCAAGCTGCGACATTTGTCAGAGCAGTATTTAACTTCATTCCACACGCGCTCCCACTTCTTGCGCCAAGTGAAAGGCCGCCCGCAAGTAACGCAAATCTTTGCAGGAAGTTGGCTTTTGCTAATGTGCTTTTTCAACCCTTGGTGCGCAAAGTTGAGCGCCCGCCGTCAACCCCGATGATCTGGCCAGTGATCCAGGACGATTCTGCGGAAAGCAAAAACGCCGCTGCAGCCGCAATATCATCGGCATTTCCGATGCGCTGCAACGGATGAAACTGCGCTAAAGCCTGCACAGTGGCGTCATTCTTGGTGATAAAATTCGCCAAAGGCGTTCTGGTCAGCGATGGCGCAATGGCATTGACGCGAATTTTCGGCGCAAACTCTGCCGCCAAGGCGCGGGTCAGGCCCTCAATAGCACCCTTTGCCATGGCCACACTGGCGTGCGATGCAAAACCCTGCTGCACGGCAACAGTAGAGAAAAACAGAACCGATGCGGTCGGTTGAGCGCTGGCCTTCAATGCGGGCAAAACGGCCTGCACCGCCTTTAAAGCCCCCAAAGCGTTAACCTGAAAATCTTGCAAAACCTCGGCGGAACTTAGACGCGTGGCGGGCTTTAGATTGATTGTTCCAACGCAATAAGCCAAACCATCAACCACTGGCCCCGCCTGCACGATCGCTGCGGCCAGCGCCGCCTCGTTCGTCACATCGGCCACGGCAAACTTGCAATCCAATTCTTTGGCCAAGTCTTCAACGCTTTCAGCACTGCGATTGATCAGGAACGGCTCATGCCCAGAAGCCTTCAACCGTGCCGTCAAAAACCCGCCAATGCCCGCCGTGCCGATGATGATGTGTGTTGCCATAGTCGGTCTACGCGATTGTTGCTGAGTTAGATCACTGCAGTCTCACGCTATGAAAATACCGCCCGCGCCGCCGATGCTACCAAGTGAGGGACACCAAACTGTTTTGGAAAAAATAGGAATTACACCATGAGTCACACAATGCATTATAAGGGCTACGACACGGAAGTGGTTTATGAGGCCGAAGACGATTTGCTAGTGGGTCATATCCTCAACATCAGCGACATCGTTGGTTTCGATGGAGATTCGATTGCACAGGTGCGCGCCGCCTTTGAGGAGTCCGTTGACGATTATCTGGCGCACTGCAAGAACATCAGCAAGCAGCCCAATAAGCCATTTACTGGCAAGGTGATGTTCCGCATTGGGCCTTTAACCCACGTCAACGCCGCCCCGGTAACAATTTTTTCATTCCGCCGAACCGAAACGATGGCGCAAGCCGCAATCCGGGTAGTTCAAGGGAGTGGCACTGGCCTGCTATCTAATATTTTTAGCAGGTGATTTGCGAGTAATATGACTTCAATCGCATCACGTGCATCCCGAACGCCAACGTTCCGATGGGATTGTGGATTTTTGAATCGTCCGATTGATCCTGCGAAGAGAGCTAATAAAGCCTCCCGCTCGGCAACAGGTTCAGATGAATCGGTAAGCGGGCCGTTTTCAATGTGAAAGGCCGATCGCATCAAGCTGACACCATAGTCTTTTTCCGCTGCACCACTTTTCGAACGCACCGCAATTTCAACCGCTTTCATCGCTTGAAAAATAGCCACGTCATATTTCTGACGAGCGAAATCTAACCAAACATCTTTCGCGATAGAGGGATGAAGCATTTCTGGGCGCAATTCTTTACCCGTAGTGAAAGCAAGGAATTGTCCTTCATCCTTGAATGCCTCCGCACGTCGGCTGAGCCGTCTCCAACCTTGTGTGCCTTCGTAGTCGTTGGCCCAAATAATTAGGGCTTGAGATTCCAACCATGACCATG
>JAYVOQ010000023.1:0-9484 GCA_043757845.1 Hyphomicrobiales bacterium
ATTTCAAATGGAACGAAGAAAGTATACGCGCGAGTTCAAGCTTGAGACTGTCAATATGATGAAAGGCCGGGGTGTGTCACTTGCCCAGGCGGCTCGCGATCTGGATATCAGGCACACGGTTTTGCGGCGGTGGGTCAAAGAGTTTGGCGCTGATCCCCAGCACGCGTTTCCGGGCCTTGGGCAAATGAAGCCAGAGCAACAGGAGATCGACCGCTTGAGGAAGGAGGTTGTGCGCTTAAAGGCAGAGCGCGACATCCTAAAAAAGGCCGCAGCCTACTTCGCGAAGGATGTGACATGAGGTTCGCCTTCATTGCGAAGCACCGGAGCATCTGGCCGGTGATATGGCTATGCAACGCGCTGGATGTGTCACGCTCAGGCTTTCATGCTTGGATGAACCGCACACCCGCCAAGAGGACTCTGGAGAATGAAGTCATTGCACGCGTTGTGCGACAGAGTTTCAAGACCAGCGACCGTACCTATGGGGCAAGGCGTGTCTGGCATGATGTTCTGGCTGAAGGCTTTAACTGCGGCCTGCACCGTATCGAAAGGCTAATGCGAGCCAACGCTTTGAAAGCACGGCCCCGCAGGCGTTATCTGCCGCCTGATAAAGGCCAGCGTATGGTAAGTGCCATTGCCCCTAATGTGCTTGATAGGCAGTTCTATGCCAGCGTTCCAAACAAGAAGTGGATCGCTGACTTTACTTACATCTGGACGGCTGAAGGCTGGCTCTACGTTTCTGCTGTGATTGATTTGTTTTCGCGGCGTGTCGTCGGTTGGTCGATGAGCACGTCCATGACCGCACAGTTGGTGGCCGATGCCCTTCTCATGGCCATCTGGCGGCGTGGCAAGCCCGATGCTTTGCTGCATCACTCAGATCAGGGTAGTCAGTATACGAGTGAACAGTTCAGCACATTGATGGCCGACAATGGTGTGACTTGTTCCATGAGCAGGTCAGGCAATGTCTGGGATAATGCCGCGATGGAGAGTTTTTTCTCTTCGCTAAAGACCGAACGAACAGCACGCAAAACATATCGAACCAGAGCTGAAGCAAAAGCTGATGTGTTCGATTACATCGAGCGCTTCTACAACCCAATCCGCCGACATTCGACAATTGGGTACATCAGCCCTATTGAGTTCGAAAGAAAGGCAGGTGTAACTTAAGATCCTGTCCACGAGACCGGCAGCAGCTCACTGCCAACGTTGTGATGAGCCTTAAAACGGTACCCCCCAAATGGAAGGCACCCCATGTGAGGCAACATTACTTTATCAAGTGGACAAGGACGCTGAAGCACCAGACGTGCGATTTCATTTTGTCTTGAAGATGCGCGAAAAATATGTTGGAGAAGAACAGTTTGCTGGCGTCGAACATGGCTTGAAGATCTCGCCCTCATGTGGCGCGCCCACGGAGCCGGGGTAGTGTCTGTCTACAGAGTGCCAATCCTCATGTTGCCCCTTAATCAAGTTAAATTACTTTTCTGATCCCGAAGGCTACGATCGCTGCATCCTCACCGAAGCCATATCATTGATTTTGGCCAATGCGAAAAATGACCTGCCACATTCAGAAACTTACTTTTCAAATGGCTTGACCTGTTCAATGTTTCTCCACGCTCTGAATTGTCTACGACATTGATGAATCTGGCGGATGAATTTAATTTCAATCTTATCAGTAAGAAAGATTTTGGTGGCTATGCTTGCCGATTCATTTTACGACGCAGTTAGCCTGTCATCCGTTCAAAATTCGTACCAAGTTCAAATGTACGTCAGACGTCTGACAGTGAACTTTTATTCTTGCGCCATAACTAGATTGATATAATGGCAGAAAATATGAACGATATCCTGACGCGATCTCTTTCCCACTTCTCTAGTAGGATTAGTTTAGAGCCCACCTCTGGGCAGTGTTGGAAACTCCTGCGCAACCTCTATGCTGGCACAGTTGGTTGCAAGCTGTTCACGGTCATGACTGTCGACATGAAAAATCACTTGGCGCGGCGTGCTTATTCCAGCAACATTGAAGCTTATCCTGTTTCCGGCACGAAGCCCATTCACTATGATGCATGGTTTGATGTGGTGCACCGCCAAAAACGCAGTTTCATTGCCAACACAATAAAAGAGATAGCCGAAGTTTTCCCCGACCATGAAAAAATATGGTCTTTGGGGTGCGGGTCCGTTGTTAATCTGCCGCTGATTGTTGATGCAGAACTCGTGGCCACGGTAAATATTCTCCACGCCGAACAGCACTATTCACCTGAGCGTATTGCAATCATTGAAACGCAACTCGCCGCGCCATCTCTTGTGGCTTATCAAACGGCGAATAGTTTGATTTCTAACACACCAGCGATTTGACTTGCGTTCTTGCAGCCGAAGGGCAGTATCAATTGACTACCGCAATTTTGGGTCTGGGATGAGCAACGCCACAGTTAATAATGCAGGAACGCAAACGGCACTGCGCATTTTATCATTTGTTGGCACGCTGATTTTGACTTTTATAGGTCTGACCGCAGTAACTTTTGTAATATCGCGGTTTATGGCCGTTGACCCGGTGTTGGCTGTGGTTGGAGACAAAGCACCTCAAGAGGTCTACGATAAGGCTCGGGAAGCAATGGGGCTTAACCGCGCCATCCCGGTTCAATATCTCAACTACTTTGCTAAAATAATCTTTGGCGATTTTGGCAAATCGGTAATGACTTCACATCCCGTGCTGGAGGATCTTTTACATTTTTTTCCCGCAACATTGGAGCTAGCAACCATCGCGACAATTCTCGGAGTCGCTGTTGGGGTGCCCGCAGGTGTTGCGGCAGGGGCCAAAAAAGGAAAATGGCCTGATCACCTCGTTCGCATTATTGGATTGTTCGGATATTCGATTCCGGTGTTTTGGCTTGGCCTTGTTTGTCTATTCATATTTTATGGCAAGCTCGGTTGGGTGTCTGGTCCAGGGCGGTTGGATATTGGCTATGATGATATCGTTGCAACCCATACCGGTATAATTTTGGTCGATAGTATTTTAGAAGGTGAATGGGGCGTGTTTCGCAACGCGTTAAGCCACATCATTCTGCCTGCCAGCATTCTCGGCTATTTCTCAATTGCCTATATCGCGCGCATGACGCGCAGTTTCATGATTGATCAGTTGAACCAAGAATACGTCATAGCTGCGCGTATCAAGGGCCGCTCCTTTTGGGGTGCTGTTTGGAAACACGCCTTTCCCAACATTTTGGTTCCCCTCATCACGGTAATTGGCTTGAGCTATGCCTCACTGCTTGAAGGTGCCGTTCTCACTGAAACGGTCTTCTCTTGGCCCGGCCTTGGACTTTATATCACCAAGTCTCTTTTCAATGCAGACATGAATGCGGTGCTCGGTGGCACATTGGTTGTTGGGGCGGTCTTTATTGGTGTGAATGCGCTCTGCGATTTTCTTTACAAGATATTTGATCCAAGGCTGCGCGTGGTATGACTAACACGCAATTTCCTATAATATCGTGGCGTAATTGGCTTTCCAGCGAAACGCCCCAATCTCGCGCTCAAGCTGCCAGCGGCAAAGTTTACCGAAGTATACGAGCCGTAACGGCAAATCCTGCGGCCCTCACAGGATTAATCATCGTGGGCATTCTCGTGATGATTGCAATTTTTGCGGAGGTGATTTCAAACGGCGTCTCGCCCTATACCCAGACACTGGCAGATAGACTTGCTTCACCCAGCGCTAAGCACTGGTTTGGCACGGATGAACTGGGGCGGGATATTTTGGCGCGCGTCGCCTATGGCGCACGCGTCACGCTCACTATCATCATGCTTGTATCAATTGTAGTTGCCCCCATTGGCTTGGCGGTGGGAACACTTGCTGGTTACCTTGGCGGGTGGGTGGATATCGTCTTGATGCGCATCACCGATGTGTTTTTGGCTTTCCCCCGCTTGGTCTTGGCTTTGGCCTTTGCTGCTGCCCTGGGGCCCGGTATCGAGAATGCGGTTATCGCTATTTCTCTCACGGCTTGGCCCCCTTATGCGCGGATGGCGCGAGCCGAAACGATTTCAATCAAGAACAGTGATTTTATTTCTGCCGTTTATTTGCAGGGCGCGTCAACAGCTCGCATCTTGTTTCGTCATATCGTGCCACTCTGTGTATCATCATTAATTATTCGCCTCACACTGGATATGGCGGGCATTATATTGACGGCGGCCGGCCTCGGCTTCTTGGGTCTGGGTGCGCAACCACCCGCGGCCGAGTGGGGCGCCATGGTAGCAACCGGCCGCGATGTCATCCTTGATCAATGGTGGGTCGCAACCATACCGGGTTTGGCTATTTTCATTGTCAGCTTAGGCTTTAATTTTCTCGGAGATGGGTTGCGCGATGTGTTCGATCCCAAAGCATCGTGAGTGAAGTTCCGCTGATCGAGGTTGAAGATCTCAATGTGTCATTCCCCGGGCGCGGTGGCACAACCCAAGCCGTGCGCAATGTAAGCTTTGCGCTGGGTAAAGAGCGCCTCGGCATTGTCGGTGAATCTGGTTCTGGAAAATCCACCACGGGCCGCGCCCTGTTGGGGCTGATTGCAGCGCCCGGCATCGTTTCCGCAAAACAAATGCGCTTCAAAGGGCAAAGCCTTGTGGGAATGAATGATCGGCAATGGCAGCAGCTGCGCGGTCAACACATTTCCATGGTGATGCAGGATCCCAAATACTCGCTCAATCCCGTTATCAAAATTGGTCATCAGATTCAGGAAACCTATCTGTTGCACCGGAAAGCCACCAAGGAAGAGGCCCGCCACCGCGCCCTTGAAATGCTTGAAGCCGTAAAAATTCGTGATCCTGAAGCAGTCTATCACCTTTACCCGCATCAACTCTCCGGCGGCATGGGACAACGCGCCATGATTGCCATGATGTTGATTACCCAACCAGAGCTGTTGATTGCCGATGAGCCAACTTCGGCATTGGATGTGACTGTTCAAAATGAAGTTCTTCGTATCCTTGACGATCTTGTAACTGATCGTGGCATGGGATTGATTTTTATCAGCCACAATTTAACGATTGTCTCAAGCTTTTGTGATCGCGTGCTTGTCATGTACGGTGGCAGAATAGTGGAGGAGTGTAAGGCCAGCGAACTGGACAAAGCTCAACACCCCTACACCCAGGCGCTCATCAGGGCTGCCCCGCAACTCACTCATCCGGTAAAACAGTTGAGTGTTGTTGTGCGCGATCCCGAGTGGTTGCGATGATTGAAGCTCGCGGCCTTTCGGTCACCTTTCGTAACAATGGACGGTCTGTGCACGCTGTTCAAAATGCGTCTTTCCAAGTTCAAGAGGGCGAAACCTTTGGTATCGTCGGGGAATCGGGTTCTGGAAAATCAACGATCCTCAGAGCCATTGCCGGGTTGATCGAACCATCGCCGCATTCTCTGTTTGTCGAAGGCCGCGAGGTTGGCGCAAAACGCAGCAAAACTGACCGCAAGCTGATGCAACTCGTGTTTCAAGACCCTTATGGTTCTTTGCATCCGCGCCAAACCGTCGATGACATTTTGCGTGAACCTCTCACCATCCATGGCACTGCCGATCGTGACACCAAGATTTCAAAGGCCCTTGCGGACGTTGGCTTGCAACCCCTGCATCGATACCGTTATCCGCATCAGCTTTCAGGGGGCCAGCGGCAACGCGTTGCCATTGCGCGAGCCTTAATCCTCAAACCTCGCATTCTGCTTCTTGATGAACCCACCTCGGCTCTGGATGTATCAATCCAAGCCGAAATTCTTAATCTGATTTCAAATCTACGGCGAAGCTATAAACTGACAAGCATCCTTGTCAGCCATGATCTGGCGGTGGTCGCCCACCTCTGCGGCCGCATTGCTGTAATGCGACTTGGAAAAATTGTCGAAATTCTCAGCGTTGATGATCTCCGTTGCCGTAAGACAACGCAAGTCTATACGGCTGAATTACTTGCGGCGAGCATGGGCTATAGCCGCAAAGCTTGAAAGACAAGCGGCTTGCTTGTTCTCGAAAAAACGCTTTTGATGCGGTTCTGGCCGGGGTGCAGCGCTAGGCTGACGGATCTCGGCAAAAGCCAGTTCAGGAGAACCAACCATGTTACAAACCTTCAAATGCGCACTTCTTACCGGCATACTTGTTACGATGATGCCGCAAGCCTTCGCCGAAACCCCAGCAGATACTTTAGTCATCGCCAAAACCATTGACGATATTATTTCACTCGATCCGGCTGAAGCCTATGAATTCATGGGCATTGAAGTGATTGCCAATACCTATGACCGCATCATGCGCTTTGAACCAACGGATATTACCAAACTTGTTCCCGGCATGGCTGAAAGTTATACGGCCAGCGCAGACGGAAAAACCTTTACGTTCAAAATGCGCGGCGGCCAAAAATTTGCGTCGGGCAATCCGGTCACCGCGGCAGACGCCGTGTTCTCGCTGCAGCGCGTTGTGAAACTTAATAAAACGCCCGCCTTCCTAGTGGGCCAGCTGGGCTGGACAGCGGAAAACGTCGACAGCATGGTTAAGCTTGTCGATGACAGCACCTTCACCATGACCATTGGTGAGGATTTCTCTCCCTCATTGGTATTGGCCTTGCTATCGTCTGTTGTGGGTTCTGTTGTCGATAAAAAAATCGCAATGGAACATGAAGTCGCTGGTGACATGGGCAATGCTTGGCTCAAAACCAATTCGGCTGGTTCAGGCGCATATAATCTAAAATCGTGGAAGGCCAGTGAAAGCGTTTCGCTGGAAGCCAATCCAAACTATCGTGGTGGTGCAGCAAAGTTGAAACGCGTTATCATCAAACATGTGGCAGAGCCTGCGGCCCAGCGTTTGCTGATTGAAAAAGGCGACGTTGACATTGCCCGCGACATGCAGCCCGACCAGATTGCCGGAATTGCAGGAAACAAGGATATTGCCGTCACCACAATTCCGCAGGCCGCACTTTACTACGTGGCGATGAATTTGAAGACAGCAGAATTCCAGAACCCAAAAGTGCGGCAGGCTATGCACTACCTCATTGACTATGAAGGCATGGCCAATTCCTTTTTGAAAGGTAAAGTGAAAGTACATCAGGCCTTCTGGCCATCGGGCTTCTGGGCTTCACTTGATGATAATCAATATACCTATGATCCAGCCAAAGCCAAAGCTCTGTTGGCTGAGGCCGGCGTTAAGGATGGTATTGCGTTCACGCTGGATACGCCAAACAAAGCGCCGTTTAGCACCATTGCGCAAGCCGTCCAAGACAGCATGGCCAAGGGTGGTGTGAAAGTAACGCTTATGCCCGCAGAAGAAAAAGCGGTGCTAACTAAATATCGGGCCCGCGGCCACCAAATGCTGATTGAAAACTGGGGCCCAGACTATATGGATCCACACACCAATGCCGACACCTTTGCCCGCAACACGGATAATTCCGATGCGCCAAAGTCCAAACCATTGGCGTGGAGGAACTCTTGGGACATTCCTGAGCTTTCAAAGCGGACTGATGCAGCAGTGCGTGAGCGTGATGGTGACAAGCGAAAGCAAATGTATTTGGATTTGCAAAAAGATGTGATGGACCAAGGGCCAATCATGATCATGTTCCAAGACACAGTGCAGCTTGCAACGCGCGCCAATGTCAAAGGTTATGTCATGGGATCGAGCTCTGATGTGGTTTATTATAATTTGACAACCAAGTAAAAAATTAGAAAACGGCGTGTTTCTCGCAGTCAAAGTGGATTGCACGAACACG
Organism: Hyphomicrobiales bacterium; assembly: GCA_043757845.1. Lineage (GTDB taxonomy): Bacteria > Pseudomonadota > Alphaproteobacteria > Rhizobiales > Aestuariivirgaceae > Aestuariivirga. The sequence continues at coordinate 7,699 of JAYVOQ010000023.1, forward strand.
CCGTTTATTTGTATGGAAACACCTTTGCAAGAAATGAATCCCGTTATTCAGCCGGTTTTTGACGGCCACAATGATGTGCTGCTGCGGCTGTTGCTGAAGCGCAAGGCAAACGTTGAATTGGACTTCATAAACGGTGACGACGAAGGCCAACTTGATCTGCCGCGCATGTTAAAAGGCAAATTCGGCGGCGGCATATTCGCGGTTTATATTCAATCACCAGGTATAGATATGGACCGGCTTGATGATTTGATGCAAGGCCCACAATATGATGTGCCGCTTTCGCCGCTCATCCATGCAAAAGATGCCTTGCCTGTTGCATTGGAAATGGCAGCAATTCTATTTCGTATCGAAAGGGCCTCGCAGGGCGCATTCAAAGTGTGCAGAACGGCGAGTGATTTGCGGCAATGTTTTGCAAGCGGAACAATCGCAGCCGTCTTGCATCTCGAAGGGGCAGAACCCATCGATGCAAATCTCAATAATCTTGACGTTTTATACAATGCAGGTCTGCGATCATTGGGGCCGGTTTGGAGCAGGCCCACCATCTTTGGCCATGGCGTACCCTTTCGCTTTCCCAGTACGGGTGATATCGGGCCCGGCCTTACAGACGTAGGCAAAGGTTTAGTTAAATCCTGCGACGAGCTTGGCATAGCAATTGATCTTTCCCATATGACGGAAAAGAGTTTTTGGGACGTGGCAGCAATAACCCAAAATCCGCTCATCGCTTCTCATTCAAACCCCTATGCTATCTGCCCACATGCGCGAAATTTAACTGATCGACAACTTGATGCAATTGCAGAAACAGGCGGCATAGTAGGGCTGAATTTCGCAACGTGTTTTCTCAATCCCGATGGCCAACGTGATCCCACAACCACTTTCGAGATGATGCTACGGCATATTGATTATTTGGTATCCAGACTCGGCATCGACCATGTCGGCTTTGGCTCAGATTTTGACGGTGCCAGGGTTCCAAACGTCTTGACCGACGTTGCTGGTTTGCCCAAACTTCAACAAGCTATGCAACGACATGGTTATGATCATGAATCGATTCGAAAAATCACACACCATAACTGGCTCAACGTCTTGGCCACAAGCTGGTCATCTTAAACTGCCTGATTGCAACCTTGCGAAGCCCAAATTCGTTGCGCACCTCAAAATGAGGGCGTGGCAAGGTCCAAAGTATGTCCCGCCAAAATGCGATGCGGTTCGGCGATAAGGACATGCTCCATTATAAGATCTGGTGTGATTACTTTACGACAAGTCGATTTCGGCTTGTCGCCCAGCTGGTATAAATAGCGAAGTTAAACTGTACCTCTGAACCGGGGATTACGAGGCGCGGCGGCGGCGCAAAAGTGTGCTGGTCTTGTTTGGCCTTGCCATGGACTAGGGCGGAGTTACCTTTTACATGGGGCAGGCGGCCCTAGAGCAGAAAGACTCTATACGGAACCATATCCAACGTTTGTGATGTAGTTTGTACATTCGATTTCTGATGTTGCTCTTATGATGTCGCCAATGCGGTCGTTGAGTGCATCTTCGGTGCGTTCTTTGGCTTTGCGCAAGTTGTGCTTGAGCTTCGAGAAGAACTGCTCGATGGGGTTCAAGTCTGGGCTGTAGGGTGGCAGGAAGACGAGTTTCGCACCAACGCTCCGGATAAGGTCTCTGATGGATTTGGCTTTGTGGCTTCCAAGGTTGTCCATGACGACGATATCGCCTTGACGCAATGTCGCAAGAAGGACGTCGCGCACATATATCAGGAAGCTTTCACCATTGATGGGTCCGTTGAGCAGCC
>JAYVOQ010000024.1:0-9477 GCA_043757845.1 Hyphomicrobiales bacterium
GAATTCGAAAATGTCATCTGCCGCATCGGAAAATCCTCCGACACAGAAGAATCACATCAATGCAAATTCAGCAAGACATTAAATCAGAGGTTCCCTAACTTATTTATCCAAGTAGATATGTCTCCGACCTTTTGGATCAACGATTTCATAAAATCCGTCCGCCTCGCTCAGATATTGCGGCCCGATAGGCACTTTGCCGAAGCCGCCGGGAATGTCGATCACATAAGTGGGTTGCGCAAGGCCCGAAAGCCGTCCGCGGAGGCTGCGCATAATCTCTTGTCCGCGTTTGATTGAAACCCGAAAATGGCTGGTGCCCTTGGCGCGGTCAAGGTGGTGCAAATAATAGGGCTTCACACGATTGGCAATAAGCGCGCGAAACAGTGTAGCCAGCGTTTGCGCATCGTCATTCACACCCTTTAACAAAACAGTTTGAGACAAAAGTGGGATGCCGGCCCGCGCCATGCGCATAAGTCCTTTTTGAACTTGCGTGCTGAGTTCCCCCACATGGTTCACATGCACCACAATATAAACCGCAGGCCGCACCTTCAGGGCTTTGATGAGGGCGGGGGTAATGCGCGATGGTTCCACCATCGGCACGCGGGTGTGAAAGCGGATCACTTGCACATGATCAATCGCCGCAAGCCGCTGCATAATATCGCCCAGCCGCCGATCAGAAAGCACCAGAGGATCACCACCTGACAAGATCACTTCGTGAATTTCTGGATGTTCCGCGATATAGGCCAAGGCTTTTTCTAACTCTGCACCGCTTAGATTGCCAGCGCCTTGCCCCACTTTCTCACGCCGGAAACAAAATCGGCAATAAACTTGGCAGGTGTGCGTTGGTGTGAGCAATAGGCGATCTTCATAGCGGTGAATGATGCCCTTCACTTTACCATGCGGGCCATCACCCGTGGGGTCAGCCACTTCGTCCATCTGGATTTCCAGCTCAGCGAGCTGTGGCACATATTGCTGAAAAATTGGATCGGTAAGTTCAGCAGTTGCAATCTGCTTTAAAACCTCGCCCGTAAGCCGCGTACTGAAGTTTCGCTCCACTTTCGAAAGCGCTTTCACATCCGTTTCCTTCACCAGCCCATGACGGGCCAGCCCCGCCACCGAGGAGATTGCACGCGCCTTAGACATGGCGCGCAACGATGGGCCATGCCTCGTCATAATGGTCAATCACGAAATCCGGTTTGAAGTGCGAGACATGCTGGATGGTATATCCGAAACTTACAGCAATTACCGGAACGCCAACATTCTGCGCCGTGCGAATATCAGTCTCACTATCGCCAAACATCATACTGCGTGAAGCATCAACGCGAAGCCTCCGCGCCACTTCAAGATAAGGTTCAGGGTTGGGTTTCATAATCGGCAAAGTGTCACCGCCCACAACCGCTGTAAAATATTTTGCAATGCCAATTTCATCTAAAAGCTTAGAGGAAAGCCCTTCCACTTTGTTGGTGCAAACACCCATCTTCAAACCACGCGCCGCTGCTTCGTCCAGCAACGGCAGTAAACCATCAAAAAGCTTGCTGTGCGTTGCGATGTTGTCGCCGTAATAATCCAAAAATTGCCGATGCAGAATCTTCAGGCGCGCTTCATCCGGCACTGTGCCGGTGGCAGCCAGCCCACGCTTGATCAGATCCATCGCCCCATGGCCCACAAATTGCCTGATCTGCGCTTCAGAAACTGCGGGTCTGCCCTCCAACGCCATAATGTGATTGGTGGCAGCCATCAGGTCAGGGGCGGTGTCGACAAGGGTTCCGTCAAGGTCAAAAATCAGGGCTTCAACTGACATGCAAATTCCGTGTGTGTGGTCTGTTTGTGCGCCTATAGGGCCTGTGCTATCTGCACGCCATATCATTTGTTGGAGACCGTTATGGACATTGCAAAAAGCCAAGCATTGAAAGACCTTTTGAAAGACAAAAGTCTGCTGAAGCAGGAATGTTACATCAACGGGAAATGGGTGGCGGGCGATGCTGTCATTGATGTTACCAACCCCGTAGACGGCCGCGTAATTGGCAGCGTTCCAAAGCTGGGCAAAGCTGAAACCAAGACTGCCATTGAAGGCGCACAAAAGGCGCAAAAACTTTGGGCCAAGAAAACCGCCAAGGAGCGCGGTAGCATTTTGCGTAAGTGGTTTATCTTGATGATGGAAAACCAAGAAGACTTGGCCCAAATCTTAACGGCAGAGCAGGGCAAGCCACTGGCGGAATCGCGCGGTGAAATTGCTTATGGGGCCAGCTTTATTGAATGGTTCGCTGAAGAAGCGCGCCGCGTTTATGGTGAAACTGTACCCGTGCCTTTCCCCAATGGCCGCGCCATTGTTATTAAGCAGCCGGTGGGCGTTATTGCCTGCATCACGCCGTGGAATTTTCCTAATGCGATGATCACACGCAAAGCCGGCGCTGCCTTGGCCGCTGGTTGCACCATGGTGGTTAAACCCGCAGCTGAAACGCCGTTCTCAGCACTCGCTATTGCCGAACTTGGCGCACGCGCTGGCATTCCTGCTGGCGTGTTTTCAGTGATCACAGGTAAAGCATCAGAAATCGGCGGTGAAATGTGCTCCAACCCCATTGTACGTGGCCTGACGTTCACAGGCTCAACCGAAATTGGCCGCATGTTAATGGCGCAATGCGCACCCACCATTAAGAAGTTGGGCCTGGAACTTGGCGGCAACGCGCCTTTCATCGTGTTTGATGATGCTGATTTGGATGCGGCCGTGGCTGGTGCCATGGCCTCGAAATATCGCAACAACGGCCAAACTTGCGTTTGTGCCAACCGCCTTTATGTGCAGGAGAGTGTCTATGATGCCTTCGCTGCTAAACTGGTCGAAGCTGTGAAAAAGCTGAATGTGGGAAACGGCGCTGGCGACGGTATTACCACAGGCCCGCTGATCAATGCAGCAGCGGTCAAAAAAGTTGAGGAACACATCGCCGATGCCGCATCCAAAGGAGGCAAAGTGATTCTAGGCGGCAAAGCGCTGGGCGGCAACTTCTTTGAACCCACTATCATCACAGGCGTCACATCTGCAATGGTTATTGCGCGTGAAGAAACCTTCGGCCCCGTGGCTCCACTCTTCAAATTTAAAACTGAAGAAGAAGTAATCGAAGCCGCCAATAACACCGAATTTGGCCTTGCCTGTTATTTTTATAGCCGTGATATTGGCCGCGTGTGGCGCGTGGGCGAGGCGTTGGAGTATGGCATGGTGGGTATTAATGAAGGCATCATTTCAACCGCTGAAGCGCCCTTTGGTGGCGTCAAGGAAAGCGGCTTGGGCCGTGAAGGCTCAGCCCACGGCATGGAAGAATATGTTGAAGTGAAATACATGTTAATGGGCGGCTTGAAAATGGAAACGGGTGGCAAATGAGTTTAGATAAACAAAAAAAGGCCGCAGCAGAATTTGCGCTGAAGGTTGTGGAGAAGGATGTAAAGATCGGCTTAGGCACTGGTTCCACCGCCAATTATTTTATCGAGGTCGCTGCCGCCAAGGTGAAGCGTGAAAAATTGAATACAATTTTTGTAGCAACTTCAACGGCAACAACTGCCTTGGCCCAAAAGCTGGGCATGAACTTGAAGAGCATCGAAGATGTGCCTTATCTTGATTTCACGATTGATGGTGCTGATGAGATTGATCCGCAGTTTCGCATGATCAAAGGCGGCGGCGGCGCTTTGCACCGCGAAAAAATTGTAGCTTCGTCGTCGCGCTTTGTGGTTTGCATTTGTGATTCATCAAAGAAAGTTGAAACACTTGGCCAATTTCCGCTGCCCGTCGAAGTTTCTCGTTTTGGCGTTAACCCCACTGCATGGAAAATTGAGCGCATGTTGCAGCAACTTGGCTATACCAATGTGCAAATGCGTCTGCGCGCCAACGCTGATGATAAGCCGTTTGTCACTGAAGGCGGCAATGCAATCATTGATTTAAAGTTGGGCAAAATCACAGATCCAGATCGCCTCGAAGGCACACTCAACAATATGCCGGGGGTGATTGACGTGGGTCTCTTTATTGGGCTTTGCGGTGTGGTGATGTTAGCCACAAACAAAGGCGTTGTGGAGTTGACCCGACCATGAACTTTGATTACGACCTTTTCGTCATCGGCGCAGGCTCTGGCGGTGTTCGCGCGGGCCGCATTGCAGCTAAGCATGGTGCTAAGGTCGCCGTTGCTGAAGAATACCGTGTGGGTGGCACTTGTGTGATCCGTGGCTGCGTGCCAAAGAAACTCTTGGTTTACGCCTCCAAGTTTGCTGAAGAATTTGAGGACGCAGTTGGCTTTGGTTGGACATCGCAGAAAGTGTCTTTTGATTGGTGGCAGCTGATCGAAAATAAGAACAAGGAAATTGACCGCCTGAACAAGGCTTATATCCGCAATCTCGAAGCTTCCGGCGCTGAATTGATCTTAGAGCGCGCCACTTTGGCTGATCGCAACACTGTGCAGCTTGCCTCTGGTCGCAAAGTCACTGCGAAATATATATTGGTAGCCACAGGCGCTACACCTTTTGTGCCGCACCATTTGCCCGGCCATGAATTGGCCATCACCTCAAATGAGGTTTTTGATTTAGAAAGCCTGCCGCGCCGCATCGTGATTGTGGGTGGCGGCTATATTGCCGTTGAGTTTGCGGGCATATTCAATGGCCTCGGCGTTGAAACAATTTTAGTTTATCGCGGCGAACAAATTTTGCGTGGCTTTGACGAGGATTTGCGCAGCCACTTGACTGCCGAAATGAAGAAGAAGGGCATTGAAATTAAAACCAATGCCGATATTCAAAGCCTCGAACGTTCAGGCGATGGTGTGCGCATTACAATGGAAGACGGCAGTAAAATTGGGGCGGGGCAAATTATGTTTGCCACGGGCCGCGTACCCAACACCCACGGCCTTGGGCTTGAGGCAACGGGCGTGCAACTTTCCATGCACGGTGCTGTGCAAGTGGATAAGTTCTCGCAAAGCACGGTGGATAATATCTATGCCGTGGGTGATGTCACCAATCGTGTAAACTTAACGCCCATTGCCATTCGTGAAGGCCACGCTTTTGCTGACACAGTGTTCGCCAATATGCCCCGTGCTGTAGATCACAGCTTGGTGCCCTCAGCTGTTTTCTCTCAACCAGAACTCGGCACTGTCGGCCTCACCGAAGAACAGGCCCGCAAAACCCACAAGGCTATCGATATTTACAAAACCTCATTTCGCCCGATGAAACACACGCTCTCAGGCCGCGATGAGCGCATGTTGATGAAGTTGGTAGTCGACGCGGAAACCGACAAAGTCCTGGGCTGCCACATCGCAGGCGAAGGTGCAGGCGAAATGGCCCAGCTTCTTGGCATTGCCGTCACCTGTGGTGCCACCAAAGCACAGTTTGATGCCACGCTGGCCGTGCATCCAACCGCGTCAGAAGAACTGGTCACCATGCGCGAGAAGTGGAAAGCCTAAGCTTGCTCCTATGCGGTTCCAAGCATCAAGCCCTACGATCGCCGATTTCCCCGAGCAAAAATCAATATCAAAAACCCAGAATCAACCCCTATGATGTGTCCGCGTAAAATTTCACAAAGTAGAATATGCAATAACTGTCATTACGGGAATAATCCCCAAGGCCACGCGTAACCTTGCCACTATGCAACAAGACTTTTCAACCCGCTTAATTGCCGAAGTGCCGCAGTTGCGCCGCTTTGCGCGCGGTCTTTGCGGCGATACCAGTTTGGCTGACGATTTGGTTCAGGATTGTTTAGAGCGCAGCTTAAAAAAGCGCCATCTCTATGATGAGAGCCGCCCTTTGCGGGCCTGGCTCTATGCTATTTTGCGCAATATTCATGTCAGCCAATGGCGGCGATCCAGTCAGTTTGGCGTGATGGCGGATATAGGTGCTTTGGGTGAACAGGAACCCAGTGTCGCCCCCCAGCAAGAGCAAAACCTGTCGATCACGGTGATCACGCAGGCTCTTGACAAATTGCCGCAACAGCAGCGCGAAGTGTTGGTGATGATTAGCCTCGAAGAACTCAGTTACAAAGACGCCGCAGAAATCATTGGTGTGCCCATCGGCACAATCATGTCGCGCCTATCGCGGGCCAGAAATGCTCTGCAACAACTTTTGGAAGAACGTGGAACCACAGTTCTGCGTGTGGTGAAGTGATGTTTAAATCGATTGAAAACTGGGCCCTTCATGCCTACGCTGATGGTGAGCTTGAGCCTGATGACCGCAAGGGCATTGAGAAATTTCTAAGTGAGAGCGCCGATGCCCAAAAAACGCTTGCCGCGATCAACTCTCAAAAGGCCGCGTTGCATAAAGCCTTTGACAGCGCGTTGCATGAACCTGTTCCTGCGCCATTGATGGCAGCCGCCAACGGGCGAGCTTCGCGCTGGGCTTTGCCTTATTTGGTTGCGGCCTGCGTTGCTGGTTTGTTGGTGATTGGCGGCGGCATTGGTTGGTTTGCAGGGCAAAATAGCGGGCAGGTTTTAACTGCAAGTCTGGCGCAGCGCGCATTGGTCGCCCATGAAACGTTCGCCAGCGAGGTGCGCCATCCGGTGGAAGTGGCAGCAAGCGAGCAGGATCATTTGCAGGCTTGGCTTTCAAAACGTGTGGGGTCTGAATTCAAAATTCCAGACTTGCAAAAAGATGGTTACACTTTGCTGGGTGGTCGGTTACTGGCGGAGAATGACGCGCCCGCTGGGCAACTGATGTATGAGGCGGCCAATAAGCAGCGCGTGACGATTTATTTCAGCGCTAATGCCGATGGCAAACAAACTGATTTAAAGCTGGAGCAGAAAGACAAGCTCATCACCTGCTATTGGCGCGATGCCAAGCTGGCCATGGCGGTGACGGGCGACATGTCTGCGGGTGCCATGACGGTGCTGGGCAGCAGCATTTTCGCACAAGTTGAGGGGCGGCACGGCGTTTACGAAAGATAGTTATATCCGTCATGCGCGGGGCATTTGCCCATGCGCGGCTCGTCTGTTATGAGCCGCAGCCATGACCGAAGCAGCCGCACCCAAGAAAACTGACCGTTACCGCGAAACCGTATTCCTGCCGAAAACTGACTTTCCGATGAAAGCCGGTTTGCCGCAGAAAGAGCCGGAGATTCTGAAGCGCTGGGCGGATATGGGTTTGTATAAGCAACTGCGTGAACAATCCAAAACCCGCGAAAAATTCGTACTGCATGATGGCCCGCCCTATGCCAATGGCAATATCCACATCGGCCATGCTTTGAATAAAATTCTGAAAGATTTAGTCGTGCGCGGTGCGCAAATGCAGGGCTTCGATTCCAACTATGTGCCCGGCTGGGATTGCCACGGCCTGCCCATCGAATGGAAAATCGAAGAGCAATACCGCGCCAAGGGCCAGAACAAGGATGCCATCCCCATCAACGAATTCCGCAAGGAATGCCGCGAATTTGCGACGAATTGGGTGAATGTGCAGCGCGAAGAATTCAAACGCCTCGGCGTGGAAGGTGATTGGGATAATCCATATTTGACGATGAACTTCAAAGCCGAAGCCATCATCGCGCGTGAACTGCTGAAGTTTGCCGGAGACGGGCAATTGTATCGCGGCTCAAAGCCGGTGATGTGGAGCGTGGTGGAAGGCACGGCATTGGCCGAGGCTGAAGTTGAATATGCCGATATCGAAGTTGATACGATCTTTGTGAAGTTTCCGGTTTCTCAAACTGGAACATTGAATTCGCCGAACCTTGATCAGATGCGCGCTGATTTGATGTCTGCGTCAATCGTGGCTTGGACTACAACTCCCTGGACGATTCTTGGCAATCGAGCACTCAGCTTTTCGTCGAGGATTGATTACTCCCTCTATGAAGTTGTGACCGCCGCCGAGGGTAGTTTGGCTAGGGTTGGCGAGAGATTGATAGTGGCCGATAGGCTCTCTGACGAAGTTTCGAAAGCAATCAAAGTCGATTGGAAAAAACGCTTCAAAATCGACACCACTTTTTGGACGCTTCCTATTAAAGGCGCTGAGTGCGTTCACCCACTAAAGTCACTCGGCTACACCTTCCCAGTCCCACTCCTCGTTGGTGATCATGTCACCGACGACGCGGGCACAGGCTTTGTGCACACAGCACCGTCTCACGGCACAGACGACTACAATGTCTGGGTCACCAATCAAATTCTATTGCGTGATCGAGATATCTCCACTGATGTGCCTACCCCAGTTGGCCCAGACGGTTTCTACACCAAAGATGCGCCGGGCTTCGTAGGCGCTCGCGTTATCGATCATCATGGCCGTTGGGGTGATGCCAATAAGCGGGTGATCCAAGCTTTGAAAGATGCTGGCATGTTGCTGGCCCACTCTCGCAAGGTGATTTCTTATCCGCATTCGTGGCGTTCCAAAAAGCCCATTATCTTCCGCAACACGCCGCAGTGGTTCATCTCGATGGACAAAAAGCAGTTGCGCGAAAAAGCCCTTACAGCCATCGAAGCCACTCAGTTTTTTCCACCCGCTGGCAAGAACCGCTTGCGCGGCATGATAGAACAACGCCCCGATTGGGTGATCTCGCGTCAGCGTGCATGGGGCGTGCCGATTGCCGTTTTCGTGAATAAAACGACTGGCGAAATTCTCAACGATAACAAAGTGAATCAGCGTATTTATGATTCATTTTGTGAACATGGCGCAGACGCCTGGTATGAGGATGGCGCCGCTCAAAAATTCCTCGGCACTGAACACAAAGCCGAAGACTTCGAACAAGTGCGTGACATTTTGGACGTGTGGTTTGACTCAGGCTGCACCCAAGCTTTCGTTCTGGAAGAACGCCCCGATTTGAAATGGCCCGCCGATGTTTATCTCGAAGGCTCAGACCAACATCGCGGCTGGTTCCATTCTTCCCTGCTGGAATCCTGCGGCACACGCGGCCGCGCACCTTACGACACGGTGATCACCCACGGCTTCACGCTGGCCGAAGATGGCCGCAAAATGTCTAAGTCCCTCGGTAACACCACAGTGCCGCAAGAGGTGATCAAAAATGCGGGCGCAGACATTCTGCGCCTCTGGGTGGCCACTTGCGATTACAGCGATGACATGCGCATCGGGCCGGAAATTCTAAAATCCGCTACTGAGGGCTACCGTAAACTGCGCAACACTTTCCGCTATCTGCTGGGCGCACTGGATGGTTTCAGCACCAACGAAAAAATCGCGCCTGCTAATATGCCAGAGCTGGAACGCTACATTCTCCACAAGTTGGTCGAACTGGGGCAGGGCGTGGCCGAGGCTTATAAAGTCTATGACTATAAGCGCGTGGCTGCCCTTATCACCAATTTCATGAATGTGGAATTGTCGGCTTTCTATTTCGATATCCGTAAAGACGCGCTTTATTGCGATCCACTCTCGTCCGTGAAGCGTTGTTCAACCCGCACGGTGATGAACGAACTGTTCCATTGCCTCACCACGTGGTGGGCCCCCATCCTTGTGTTCACCATGGAAGAAGTGTGGTTGCAGCGTTACAGCGATGCAGGCTCATCGGTGCATCTGATGCAATTCGCCCAA
>JAYVOQ010000025.1:0-2559 GCA_043757845.1 Hyphomicrobiales bacterium
CCGCGTCAAATCCGATGTCGCAATGCCAATTGTCTTTGTGCCAAGGTCAAGGCCAATCAGGCGTTTTCCCTTGGGCAGGGCGGCAACAGCAATTTTGGCGGCATCCAACATGGTTGCTCAATAGGCACATTCTGGCCCTTTCGCAAAGTGGCTTGAGAGATTATTGAGGCACATGATGAAAACTGAAAATCCTGCTCGCCCAATTGGCCCAGTGGTTGATCCTATGCCACCCGGCCTTGTGCCCGACCTACGCCCAATCAATGGCCGCTATGTCACATTAGAAGCTCTGAACCCGGTAAAACACGGCCCGCAATTGTGGAACGCCGTGAAAAACCATGATGAAGTTTGGATCTACCTGTTTTCGGGCCCATTTGCAGATGAAGCATCGTTTAAAGAATGGCTGGCAGCCATGGCGGAAAAGCGCGACCCTTGGTTCTATGCTTATATTGTGGATGGCAAGGCGCTGGGTATGGGTTCGTTCATGCGTGCTGATCCGCCTCATGGCGTTATCGAAATCGGCGGAATTTTGATTTCGCCAGCCTTGCAACAAACGCGCGCTTCCACCGAAGCAACTTATTTGTTCATGCAACACGCCTTTGAAAGCCTCGGTTGTCGCCGATTTGAGTGGAAGTGCAATTCTTTAAATGCGCCATCTATCGTGTCGGCCAAGCGTTTTGGATTTACCTTTGAAGGTATTTTCCGTCAACACATGGTGGTTAAAGGCCACAACCGCGATACGGCTTGGTTCTCGATCATTGATAGCGATTGGCCACACATTAAGGCTGGCTTCGAGAAGTGGCTCGACCCTGAAAATTTTAATGCTGAAGGAAAGCAGAAAGCAAAGTTGCAGCTGCGCTAGACTCTTGCTAGGAAGCGCCGAAAGAACTTGAGGGTGTTTCATGTCGGTTGACGAAAAAACAGTGCGGCGCGTGGCGCGGCTGGCGCGCATAAAAGTGGCGGATGCTGATCTGCCGAAGCTTGCTGGAGAGTTGAACGTTATTCTCAACTTTGTTGAGCATCTCAATGAAGTGAACGTAGAAAATGTCGAGCCGCTCACCTCAGTGGTCGAGCAAAACATGAAAAAGCGCAAAGACGTGGTGACCGACGGTCACTACCCCAAAGCCATCACCCAAAACGCAGCCGCCAGCGAGGATGATTTCTTTATGGTGCCGAAAGTTGTCGAATGACCAACCTTACAAATTTCACCATTGCTGAAGCCCGCGCCAAACTAAAGGCCCGCGAATTCTCGGCCCTTGAACTCACTGAAGCCTATATCTCGGCCATTGAGAAAGCTAAAATTCTCAACGCATACGTCGCCCAAACCCCAGATCAAGCCCGCGCCATGGCGAAGGTTTCTGACGCAAAACTCGCAAAAGGCGAGGGTGGGGCGCTCGAAGGCATTCCGCTGGGCATCAAAGATCTGTTCGCCACCAAAGGCGTGCACACCCAAGCTTGCAGCCATATCCTAGATGGCTTCAAACCTGGTTACGAATCAACCGTCACGCAGAACTTGTGGGATGCGGGAGCAGTCATGTTGGGCAAGCTCAATATGGATGAATTTGCCATGGGCTCCTCAAACGAAACCTCATACTACGGCGGCGTGACGAACCCTTGGAGGCGCAACAATTCAAACGCTGCTTTGGTTCCCGGCGGTTCTTCCGGTGGGTCAGCAACAGCCGTTGCCGCCCACATTTGTGCTGCAGCCACTGCGACTGACACGGGCGGCTCCATCCGTCAGCCAGCCGCCTTCACAGGCACAGTCGGCATCAAGCCAACTTACGGCCGTGTCTCGCGCTGGGGCACAGTGGCCTTTGCATCATCTCTCGACCAAGCTGGCCCCATCACTCGAGACGTGCGCGATGCAGCCATCATGCTCAAAGCCAAGGCAGCGGTGGATGACAAAGACACAACCTCGGTTGATCTGCCCGTGCCTGATTATGAAAAAGCCATTGGCAAATCGATCAAAGGTTTGCGCATCGGCATTCCAAAAGAATATCGCCCCGATGGTCTCTCATCAGAAATCAATGCCGTATGGGATAAGGGCGCGCAGTGGCTGAAAGAGCAGGGTGCTGAGATTGTGGAAATCTCGCTGCCGCATACAAAATATGCATTGCCAGCTTATTACATCGTGGCCCCCGCCGAAGCCTCCTCAAACCTAGCCCGTTATGATGGCGTCCGATACGGCCTACGCGTGCCCGGTGATGACCTGATCGACACTTACGAAAAAACCCGCGCCGCTGGCTTTGGCAAAGAAGTGCAGCGCCGCGTGATGATCGGTACTTATGTGCTGTCTGCGGGTTATTATGATGCGTATTATGTGAAAGCCCAAAAAGTCCGTACACTGATTAAACAGGATTTTGACAAGGCGTGGGCAAAGGTTGATGTTGTGTTGACACCCGCCACACCAAGTGCCGCCTTTGCGCCCGGCGAAATCACTGATCCGGTGCAGATGTACTTGAACGACATTTTCACTGTCACAGTAAACATGGCTGGCCTGCCCGGAATCGCCGTACCAGCCGGACTTTCATCCGAAGGCTTGCCGCTCGGTTTGCAACTCAT
>JAYVOQ010000026.1:0-9333 GCA_043757845.1 Hyphomicrobiales bacterium
GGTGCCAAATAGCAAATCAGCTTTGTTGCCCACGGCTTCGCGCATCAGTTTACAAAATTTGCGGCACAACTCCATGGATTCTAGGGAGGGCTGGCGTGGATCAAAAGCTGAGTAAGGTGCGGCTGGATCAAACTTAATGCCGGTGAAACCCATCTTGGCATAGTCGGCGGCGCGCTCAGCCGATTGTTCGGCATTCCAGAAAATCGTGTCGTCTTGGCCCTTGGCAAAGTCGGGGTAGATATAAGTGTAAGAGCGAAGTTTTTCATGCACGCGCCCGCCCAAAAGCTCAAACACTGGCCTGCCTGTGGCCTTGCCCATGATATCCCAAAGCGCAATTTCCAGACCAGACATCACGCCTTGCAACGAAGCGTCGGGGCGTGAGGTATAGCCAGACATATAGGCCTTGCGCCACATGGCTTCGATGTCAAAGGGGTTCATGCCCAGAACATAGCGTTGGAATGTGTCTTCGATCATAGCTGTCATGGCTTTGTGGCCAAAGGTGCAGCCGTAAACTTCGCCATAGCCCACAAGGCCATTGCTGGTGGTCAGTTTGACGAACGTGAAATAACGCCCACCCCAGGTTTTGGGCGGCGTTCCCACGATAAAAACTTTAAGATCTTGGATTTTCATAGCTGCTCCCTCGTTCACGCAGACTAGTCCAGCACAACGCGTTCGGCAAATAACCAAAGGACAGTTTTTTTCAACGCGGCATCACTTGCCAAAGCAGCCCTGAACAGGCCACATCACGCCATGCTGGGTGAATTTGATTACATCATTGTGGGTGCTGGGGCGGCGGGCTGTGTTCTGGCCAATCGGCTCACGGAGAATGGTCGCCATAAGGTTTTGCTTTTGGAAGCGGGAGGCAGCGACAACCGCTTCTTCATCAACATGCCTTTGGGTTATGGCAAAACCTTTTACGATCCATCGATCAATTGGATGTACCGCGCTGAACCAGATGCAGGGCTTGCCGGGCAAGTGGATTTCTGGCCGCGTGGCAAAGTGATTGGCGGCTCCACTTCCATCAACGCTATGGTTTACGTGCGTGGTGATGCCTCGGATTTTGCAGACTGGCGGACGGCAGGCAACGTGGGCTGGGGCTGGGATGAGGTGTTACCCGCTTTTAAAGCCATGGAAGACAATGAGGCTGGTGCGGACCAGTGGCGCGGGCGCGGCGGGCCGCTGTTTATCTCGGCCAATAATACGCAGCGTCATTGGACTGGCCAAGCCTTCCACGATTCCAGCGTTGCGGCAGGCCTAAGCCCTAATCCTGATCTGAACGGTGCTACACAGGAAGGGGTTGGACATTTCCAACTCACCGTCAAAAATGGGCAACGCAATTCCGCATCGCGAGCCTTTTTGCGCCCGGCATTGAAGCGCAAAAACTTGGTTGTGCTTTCGCAAGTTCTGGTGACACGCGTGATATTTCAAGGGAAGCGGGCTTTTGGGGTGGAATATGTGCAGGGCGGTGTTGCCAAACAAGCCCTCGCCAAAGCCGAAGTTATTCTTGCAGCGGGTGCCATTAACACGCCACACCTTCTGCAACTTTCAGGCATTGGCGGTGGTGCAGATTTGCAAAGTCTCGGCACTAACATTGTGCATGAAAACCGCAATGTTGGCCGCAACCTGAAAGACCATCAGGGCATAAATTATACTTACCGTATGAATGTGCCAACACTGAATGATGATTTGCGCCCGTGGTGGGGCAAACTGCGCGCGGGCTTGCAATATCTCATTTTACGGTCTGGTCCCTTGTCGATCAGCATCAACCAGGGCGGTGGCTTTTTTCGCACTCACCCATCGCGCAGCCGCCCCAATATGCAGCTTTATTATCAGGCGTTTTCGACCTTGATTCCAAAAGCTAATGAGCGACCCATCCTGTCACCTGATCCATTTTCGGGCATGTCGATAGGTCTATCGAATTGCAGACCCACGTCGGTGGGTGAAATCATGGCCACATCGCCTGATCCACTGGTGCATCCGCGCATTATTGCCAACGCGTTTTCAACTGATCATGATGTGCAAGAAATGCTGGAAGCAGTAAAATTCATTCGCAAGATCGCGCAACAGAAACCTTTAGCTGATCTGATTGAGGAAGAATTGCGCCCCGGCCCTGCGGTGCTCAGTGATGCCGACTTGATTTCCGATATTCGCCAGCGCGGTGGCACGGTTTATCATCCGTGCTGCACATCGCGCATGTCTCCTGATCCAAAGCAAGGCGTGGTTGATCCACAGCTTCGGGTTCACGGCGTTGATGGCCTTCGGGTTATTGACGCATCGGCTTTTCCCAGCATCATTTCGGGCAATCTCAATGCCGCGTCCATGATGATCGGCTGGCGCGGGGCCGATATGGTTTTGAAAAATGATTAGCCCTTAAAACCAGACGGGACCAAGCACTTGCGCGCCACGCCGGTTTTGGAAAGATACATTCCGGTTTTTGGATTAAAGGAAGTATATTTTTGAGCACAATAAGAATTCCATTGCGGTGTGCCAGCCAAAAGCGCTGTTGAAGGCGGCTTTGCAATAGCGGCTTTTACCGGCTCGGGTACGGGCTTTGGCGCAACTTGCTTTTTAGGAACTGGTGCTTTTGCCACCTGCTTGCCTTGGCCAAGACAGGCATCAAGTGCGATCTGAAATTTATGTTGCCACATGGCTTTGTCAGTTGCGACCTGATCGGAAAAATCTCGCGCATAGGCTTGGCAATAAGCTGCCTTATCGGCGAAAGCAGGCCCTGCAACTGCCATTGATGCAAGGCACACGAAAACAATTTTCTTCATCACTCACTCCCATAAAAGCAAGTGAAAGCGTTAATTATGGCATAGGTTTGGCGTAAGTTTTGATCACATGGCGGGCGGCGGTAACGGCCGTGGAAAAGCAGGCTTGCAATAAATATCCGCCGGTTGGGGCATCCCAATCCAACATTTCGCCAATGCAATAATGCGCAGGCATTTTAAGAAGCTGGCAATTTACATCAAGTTCAGAAAAGGCAACACCACCAGCCGATGATATGGCGCGTTCTAAACCTGCTAATCCTTGCGGTTTCAAAATCACGTCTTTGATGTGCTCCGCATCCACCTTTCGCCCGGCTTCACGCAAAAGGGCAATCGCTGGTGGCGTCAGGCCCAGTGCTTTACGCAAAAAATTGGCTTCACTCATTTTAGCTCGCGGTTGGGCCAATCTTTTTGCAATCGCATCGGCATTCAAAGCAGGTTTCAAATCAATGTGTAAGTTTCGGCCCGGCTGCTCACGCAGGGCCTGCGACAGGTGGTAAATCGCACCGCCCTCTAATCCATCGCGCGTGATAACAAGTTCGCCTTTGCTTTGCATTGAAGCATAGCGCAGCGCGATGTTTTTGAGGGGCTGGCCTTGAAAGCGGGCAGCAAAATGTTCAGACCATGAAAACTTAACGCGACAGTTTGAGGGTTGAAAATCATTCACTTGGATATTTGCATTGCGAAAGCTGTTCACCCAGTTCGCGTCTGATCCCAGTTCTGGCCAGCTGGCCCCGCCCATCGCAAAGATTGTAGGGGTGGCTGCAAATTTCTGCCAAGGTGTGTTGGTGTTCAGCGTCACGCCGCGCCCCGCAAGGCGTTGCAACAGCGCGCGCAATAGTGGCGATGCTTTCATCACCTTAGGAAAAACGCGGCCCGTGCTGCCTGCAAAGGTTTCGATGCCCAAGCCTTCGCACCAGTGCAAAATTTCGGCAGGCGGAAACGCCCTGATCATCGGTTCTAAAAATTGCTGAGACAATCCATAGCGCGACAGAAATTTTTCCAATGGCTCGCTATGCGTGAGGTTTAATCCACCTTTGCCAGCCAACAAGAATTTTCGCGCAGGTTGGCGTCGGTGGTCAATGATGCGAACGGGAATTCCGGCAGCTGAAATCACATCGGCACACATCAGGCCAGCGGGCCCCGCCCCAACAATCAGCACTTCACCATTCATCACTTTAACTCAATAGGACAAGTCGAAATAGGCTTCGTCACTGATTTTGAAAACGTCAACATCTTCATAATGTCCCTGCCCCACAGGGAAATTTGTTTTTGTCTCGTAATGTTTCAGTCCAATGCGCCGCGCCAGAAAGGCTGATGCCACATTTGGCTTCATCACTTTGCACCACACGGATTTGGCTTTTAATCGCTCCACCGCCAGCCCCAGCAAAGCCCAACCAATCTCTGTGCCAAAGCCTACGCGCCACAAAGCCGGGTGAAGCCCCCAGCCAATTTCAACAGACTTGTCTTGATGCACAATCAGGAAACCATCACCCACCACTTCGCGAGAGTGACGTTCCTCGGCTGCCAGATGAAAAACTTGTCGGTGTTGCTCACCTTGGGCCGCAACTTGCCTGCTAACGAATGCGCTCACCTCAGACTCATTGCGCATACGATGAGAAATGAAGCGATGATAGCGCGTCTGCGTCATGAAACCTGCAAGGGCTGATGCATCCTCATAACGCAGTTCGCGCAACATGAGATTTGGCGTTTCAACGGAATTGAGGGTCGGCAAAATAAGCATGAAGGGATGTTTAGCCTTGTCAGAGCCAGAGATAAATACCTTAAATGCCACTAGCCTTAACGGCTCAATACCGTGCGACACGTTGTTACAGATTTATCGCAACAGTTGCATCGCAGGTGCACAACGCGTAAGTCTTAGGAGGGAAATATCCGGGTTGCAGTTTTCTTGGTAAATCGCGGTTCCTAAACACGAAATGTGCTAATTGATTTTTTGCAGAGTAATTAAACATGGAAACTAATTCTGAACCAAGCTTGGGTAAATGCCCGGTCGTCCATGGCACTTTGGGTGCCCATTCCAACAAGGATTGGTGGCCAAACCAGCTTAATCTCAAAATTCTGCATCAACATTCATCCCTCACCAGCCCAGAGCCAGGCTTTGATTACACCAAAGCATTCAAGTCGCTTGATCTCAAAGCTCTGAAGAAAGATCTAACCGCACTGATGACTGAGAGCCAAGATTGGTGGCCTGCCGATTTTGGTCATTATGGCCCGCTCTTTATTCGCATGGCTTGGCATAGTGCGGGCACTTACCGGGTGGCAGATGGCCGTGGCGGTGCTGGTTCCGGACAACAACGTTTTGCGCCGCTGAACTCTTGGCCGGACAACGCCAATTTAGACAAGGCGCGCAGACTGCTGTGGCCGATTAAGCAAAAATACGGCAATAAAATATCTTGGGCCGATCTGATGATCCTCACTGGCAACGTCGCTCTGGAATCCATGGGCTTCGAAACTTTTGGTTTTGCGGGCGGCCGCTGCGATGTTTGGGAACCTGAGGAAGATAGCTATTGGGGCCCAGAAGCACAATGGCTTGGCGACAAGCGCCATACTGGTGAGCGCACTTTGGAGAACTCATTGGCTGCCGTGCAAATGGGTCTCATTTATGTGAACCCAGAAGGCCCAAACGGCAATCCAGACCCAGTGGCAGCGGCTCACGACATTCGTGTGACTTTTGCGCGAATGGCCATGGATGACGAAGAAACCGTTGCGTTGATTGCTGGTGGGCACAGTTTCGGCAAGACCCATGGCGCTGGCCCGGCGACCAGCGTGGGGCCGGAACCTGAGTCTGGATCGTTCGAGCAGCAAGGCTTGGGTTGGCATTCCAACTTCAAAAGTGGCAAAGGCGGCGATGCTATCAGTTCCGGTCTGGAAGTGATCTGGACTGAAACACCCGCCAAATTCAGTCATGACTTCTTCGAAAACCTTTTTGGCTTTGAATGGGAATTGGAAAAAAGCCCGGCAGGTGCCCATCAATGGAAGCCGAAGAATGGAGGCGGCGCAGGCAAGATGCCCGATGCACACAGCCCAAGCATTCGCCATCAACCCGGCATGTTGACGACCGACCTATCGCTGCGCTTTGACCCTGCCTATGAAAAAATTTCACGTCGCTTCCGCGACAATCCAAAAGAATTTGAAAGGGCTTTTGCCCGCGCTTGGTTCAAACTTACACACCGCGACATGGGCCCAAAGTCACGATACCTCGGGCCCGAAGTGCCGATGGAAGAGTTGATATGGCAAGACCCCGTGCCCGCTCCGAAAGAAGGTCTAATAAATGCCGAAGACGCAGCTGCTTTAGAGGCAGAAATTCTGAAGTCAGGCCTTTCCATTTCTGAATTAGTCCAAACGGCTTGGGCTTCAGCCTCCACCTTCCGCGGTTCTGATAAGCGTGGCGGTGCCAATGGTGCCCGCATTCGCCTTTCACCCCAAAAGGACTGGGAAGCCAACCAGCCTGCCCAACTCAGCAAGGTTTTGGCCAAGCTAGAAGGCATCCAAAACAGTTTCAACAATGCTCAGAAGGGGTCGAAGATAAAGAAGGTGTCACTGGCCGATCTTATTGTGCTGGGTGGCAATGCAGCCATTGAACAGGCGGCCAAAAATGCCGGTGTTTTGGTAAAAGTACCCTTTGCCGCGGGTCGCGGTGATGCATTGGCTGATCAAACCGATGCCACTTCCTTTGATGCGTTGGAACCAAAGGCCGACGGATTCCGCAACTTTGAAAAAGCGGGCCTTGATTGCCCTGCTGAAGTGATGCTGCTCGACAAGGCACAGCTGTTGCGTTTGACTGCGCCGGAATTAACAGTTTTGATCGGTGGACTTCGCGTTTTAGGCAACACTGTGAATGGCTCAAAACATGGGATGTTGACCAAACGTATAGAAACACTATCCAATGACTTCTTCGTAAATCTTCTCACCATCGATACCGAATGGAAAGCCATCAACAGCAAGATTTATGAAGGCCGTGATCGTAAAACTGGCGAAGTGAAATGGACCGCGACACGTGCCGATCTCGTATTTGGCTCAAATGCACAATTGCGCTCACTGGCTGAGGTTTATGCTCAGGATGACGCCAAGACGAAGTTTGTGGTTGATTTCGTGGCTGCTTGGACAAAGATAATGAATGCAGATCGCTTTGATCTGAAGAAGTAATTTTTACTTCTGAGTGCTCATAATTGCGCCGCTGATCGGACCCACCCAGAAGAGGCTAGCCCAGAATTCCGATCCGCGCGAACTGTGCCATCAATAACTTAGCCTGCAATCTGTCGCGGGCCTAATTGAACTTGCGTTTGGGGCCCAATCATTAAGGACGGCAAATTACATTCGATGCCGAAAACGGCGGTTCGTTTGACTTTCAATATAATTGAGCTTATGGGCCTTTCAAATCCAGCGCCCTTTTGTGTTGGCGAAGCCCCAAGGGCGCTTTAATTTTTTCGCCGGATTGGTTTTTTTTGTTTAATGAGTTTTTCTGAACTGGGGCTCAGCCCCAAAGTGCTTGAAGCGGTTGCGGCTGCTGGATATACCATACCCACCGCCATTCAGGCTCAAGCCATTCCCCATGCCCTGCAGCGCAAAGATGTGTTGGGCTTGGCGCAAACTGGCTCTGGCAAAACGGCGGCTTTCGTTCTGCCCATGTTGTCGATGTTGGAAAGTGGTCGGGCGCGCGCACGCATGCCGCGTACGTTGATTCTTGAGCCAACGCGTGAACTTGCAGCCCAAGTGGAAGAAAGTTTTGCAACGCTTGGCAAAAATCACAAGCTCACGGTTGCTTTGTTGATTGGTGGCGTGGCGTTTGATCCGCAGGCGGCAAAAATTGATCGCGGTGCCGATGTGGTGATTGCCACACCAGGCCGGCTTCTTGATCATTTTGAACGCGGGCGATTGTTGATGACGGGCATTGAAATGCTGGTGATCGATGAGGCAGACCGTATGCTTGATATGGGCTTTATCCCTGATATTGAGCGCATCTGCAAACTTCTGCCGTTCACCCGCCAGACCCTTTTCTTTTCGGCTACCATGCCGCCGGAAATACAGCGCCTCACCGCACAGTTTCTGCACAACCCTCAGAAAGTTGAAACAGCAACACGCTCTTCCACCGCCGAAAGCATTGAGCAGCAGCTGGTGAAAGCCCCGCATGAAGCGGCGGCAAAGCGCGACACCTTGCGTGCCCTCATCCGCAGCCAAGACAATATCAAGAACGGTATTGTTTTTGCCAATCGCAAAACCACCGTTGCCTTGCTCGAAAAATCGCTCAAGAAGCACGGCTTCAATGTGGGTGCTTTGCATGGCGATATGGATCAGTCAGCGCGCACGAAAACTTTGGCAGGCTTCCGCTCCAATGAGATTTCTATTCTGATTGCCTCAGACGTGGCGGCACGTGGTCTGGATATTCCTGATGTCAGCCATGTTTTCAATTTTGATGTGCCGATCCATTCGGAAGATTATGTGCACCGCATTGGCCGCACCGGTCGTGCTGGGCGTGTTGGTCATGCGTTCACTTTGGTCACCAAAGAAGAAAGCAAATATATCAATTCCATTCTTGCTCTCATCAAAAAAGACCTGCCCTATTTTGACATTGGTGGAGCCGCGTTCGCCGAGGAACCATCTCGCCCCATTACCCATAAGCGGGCAGAACGCAAACCCCATGTGGCGGCAAAAAAGCCAGAGCCCGTTGTGGAAGCTAAGATAGTCACTGAACGTCGTCCGCCGCGGCCAGCGCGCATAAACTCAACCGTTGAAGAAACCAACGATGACGCTCACAGTTTCCATTCCGGAAATATGCCAGCGTTTTTGGTGCGGCGTTAACCAGTTTTAAGGGGTGCAGAAGTTAAAAGTCCCTAAGGGCTGAATTCAAATGACTGTATTGAGCGACGACAACCAACGCACCACTAACCGCTCGCGCGTTCTCAAAGCCGCCAAAATCTATCGGTTGAACGGCAATTTCGCTTTAGATGTTACAATCAAAGATATTTCAGCCACGGGTTGTAAAATCATTTGCAAAGATCAAATGGCTTTGCCCAATGAAATGCAATTTGTGATGGCTTCAGATGGTGTCGCGCGCATGGCCGCAGTGATCTGGCGTAAGGGTGACTTTGCCGGTATTCGCTTCACGTCTGGGCCACAAAGGGCACCTCTTGTTAAGCTGCAAGATGGAACGATGTTTTAAGTCAGCCACACTCTGGCGAAGGGCGGCAACTGCACAAATCCTTGCGGCGTTGCCACATTAGTATCACTCAAGACATCCACGAACTGGCTGATACCTTGGCTGTAAACCAGCTCACCTCGAACATTTTGCCAAAGCCCTCAGAAGTTAAGCAGGCCCAGAAGTGGCCCGTACCATCAAATTGTTATGATAAGCAAGATTACCCTCCCGGCCTGCCAAGACTTTCAAAATAGTTGATTTAGTTGAAAACGCCGTTAAAATTTCCAGCAAAGTGAGCGACATGGAATACATAATACCAATTTTCAGAATTTCTGACTCGCCTTTAGTTGTTGCGGCGCAGTTGACGAGTTGATTCAATCTCGATTTTGTTGAGGGAGGACTTGACGA
>JAYVOQ010000027.1:0-9288 GCA_043757845.1 Hyphomicrobiales bacterium
CAAAACACAACGTCAATATCGCTTGCAAAACGCAAACCAGCGTCCATCACACAATCGCACGTCAAAACAACAATTGATCAGAGGTTCCCTAGGGCTTTCCTATGTCATTTTTCCCTAACAACTCATCACGCAATTCCGAAACCGCATTTGCATGGGCATCAAAGCCTTCATATTTCGCCAGAGCCTTCGCGTGCTTCGCCAGCGTGGCGTAACCCTCTGCCGTTACCTCAGCAATCGTCGTGCGCTTCATGAAATCAAACACTGATAAAGCCGAAGCCGTCTTGGCCCAGCCGCCAGTGGGCAAAACGTGATCTGGGCCGATCACATAATTGCCCAGCGTGGTGGGCGTGTGTTGGCCCAGCAGAATTTCGCCAGCGTGTTTCAATTTGTCGAGATAGCGGTGCGGCGTTTGCGAAAGCACTTCCAAATGTTCAGGCGCATAGTCATTGCAGAAAGCAATCGCTTCATCTTCATCACGCGCCAGAACAATGCCGCCCAAAGGGCCGCTCAAAACAGTTGAAGCATAGTCAGCCCGCTGCGCACTCATCTGGGCCAGATAGCGGGGCAGGGCAGCCAGCGCTTCATCGGCCACGCGCTTGACCCATGTGACCAGATAGGCCGATGAATCGGGCCCGTGTTCGCTCTCCACCAACACATCAAGTGCGGCCAAAGCGCCATTCACCGTGTCATCGGCCAGCACGATCACTTCCGATGGCCCAGCGGGCGAACCCACATCAATCATATGCGAGACAAGGCGCTTGGCTGCCGCCACCCAAGGCGAGCCTGGGCCCACCACCTTGCTCACGCGCGCGATGCTGCGTGTGCCATAAGCGACGGCGGCGATGGCCGGTGCGCCACCGGCCTTGTAGACGGCGTCAACGCCCGCCATGCTTGCTGCCACCAAAGTGGCATCATCAATCTTGCCGTTGGGGCCGGGCGGGGTGATGATGATCACGCGCTCCACGCCTGCCACTTTGGCGGGGATCGAAGTCATCATCGCCACGGATGGGAAAGCGCCCTTGCCGCGCGGCACATAGCAGGCCACAGAGGGAATGGCGCTCCACCGCTCACCGCCGAATGCACCGGGTGAAACTTCCATCATCCATTTCGCCTCCGGCTTCTGTCGCTCATGAAATTTGCGAATGTTAGCGGCGGCAAATTCCATCGCGGCTTTCACATCTGGGGCCAGCGTGCGTTCGGCCTCAGCATAATCTTCCTGCGTAGCCATAAGCGTATCGGCGGTGACCGGAGACTTATCAAATTGATTGGCAAAGCGTGCCAGTGCCACATCGCCTTCTTCACGCACGGCAGCGATGATGGGCTTCACCTTGGCTTCAAATGCGGAAAGGTCGGCCTCTACGCGCGTGAGCAGACTTTGGCGCTGTGCGGCGGTGAGTTTGGAAAGGTCGTGGACATTGATTGTGCGAGTCATCTGGTGCTTTTGCGGCAGAGGCCAGATGAAAGCAATATCAACGCGGCGCTGTCCCCGTGGATCCGCGCACGATCAAATCCACGTTCCACAATTCACTGGGCAGCGGGCTGGATGGGTTCTCAATGCGCTCCAGCAAAAGTTCCGCCACGCGAATGCCCGCATCGCGGATGGAAGAAGTGGTGGTGGTCAGTGAAGGCACCAAGCCTTCCGCATTCATAAAGGGCAAGCCATCATCATGGCCGATCAGCGAGACTTGTTTGCCAATGGCCAAGCCCAACTCATTGCAGGCACGGATAGCGCCCGACACCATCATCATGGAAGAAATCAATAAAGCCGTGGGGCGGTTGGGCTGTTGTAAAACGCGCTTGGCCTCACGATAGCCATTTTCTTCTGTCATCACTCCACTGAAAACCAATGCAGCCTCAGTGAGCAGGCCCTTTTCAGTTAAAGCCGCCTCATAGCCTTGGCGGCGATGCAGGGCATAGGTAAGGTTTTCTGGCCCGTTGAGCAGCGCAATGCGCGTATGGCCCAAATCCGTCAGCAGCTTTGCAGCCTTTTTAAATGCGCCGTGGTTGTCAATATCCAGCCAGCCATAACCTGTTTCGCTGCCATCGAGGCGACCGTGGACGATATAGGGAATTTTCAATTCATTCAGCAGCGCTATGCGCGGGTCATTCACATGCGGGGCTTGCACCACCACGCCATCAACAGCGCCATCTTCAGCAAAGCGGCGATAGACTGCCATTTCATCTTCACGACCTCCGGCGTGAAGTAAGGTTTCAAAACCTTGCGGCGCATAAATTTCGGCAGCGCCTGCCACAAAGTCTGAAAACAATGGGTCGATCATCACAGAGCGGTCAGACGGAAAGACATAGCCAATGGCATGCGATCGGCCCGTGGCCAGACGGCGGGCATGGGCATTGGGGCGATAACCTAAGCGCGCGGCCTCGTCCGCCACACGCTTGCGCGTGGCCTCGCCAACTTCCGGATAGCCGTTCAAAGCGCGGCTAACAGTGGTTTGTGATAGCCCTAAGTGTTTTGCCAATTCTTTGAGATTCATCGGGTATCACTTACACTTTTCCAAAGCGTTTTCAATATTTGCCATCGAAACGGTGAATGAATTGCTGCGCCGCAATACAAAACACATCAAAAAAACCTTGACGAATTTGATTTTAGAAGCCAAGAGTAAGTCCTCAAAGCGCTTTGGAAATAAACCCATAATAATAGTCCAATAAACGCTCTGCAGATCGTATTTTGTTTTGATAGGGAGGATTACCACGTGAAGAAGCTACTTTTTATCAGTGCAGCAATGACTGCTCTTGCCCTTGCAACCCCTGCAATGGCCGAACTTAAATATAAGCCAGGTGCAGATGCCAAGTTCACTTGGGCCAATCTTGATGCCTTGAAAAAGGTCGATCTCAAGGGTGAAACCCTGACAATTTTTGGACCTTGGCGTGGCGATGACGAAAACCACGTACAGGTTGTTTTAGAATATTTCCGTGAAGCCACTGGTGCTGATGTGAAATATTCGTCTTCGGAAAATTATGAACAGCAGGTTGTTATTGATACCTCTGCAGGCAGCCCTGCCAACATTTCCGTTTTGCCACAACCCGGTTTGATTGCAGATCTGGCTGGCAAAGGCCTGTTGTCTCCGCTGACTGATGCCGATGCCAAGTGGATGGTCGACAATTACGGCGCTGGCCAATCATGGGTTGATCTCGGAACAGTCAAAGGCAAAGATGGCGCCAAGAAGTTCTATGGTTTTTCCTACAAGACCGACGTCAAAAGCTTAGTTTGGTATAGCCCTGAAAACTTCAAGGATGCTGGTTACGCAGTTCCCAAGACGATGGAAGAACTGATTGCCCTTTCCGACAAGATTGTGAAGGCTGGCGGCAAGCCATGGTGCATCGGTCTGGGTTCAGGCGGTGCAACAGGCTGGCCTGCGACCGACTGGGTTGAAGACATCATGCTGCGCACCCAAAAGCCAGCAGTCTATGATGGCTGGGTAAACAACTCAGTGAAGTTCACCGATCCTGCCGTGATCAATGCCTTGGACATTTTCGGTTCGTTTGCCAAGAACGATGCCTATGTCGATGGTGGCCATGCTGGTGTTGCCTCTATTGACTTCCGCGACAGCCCCAAAGGCCTGTTCTCAACACCACCAAAATGCTACATGCACCATCAGGCTTCCTTCATTCCATCCTTCTTCCCTGAAGGCAAAAAGGTTGGAACAGATGTCGACTTCTTCTACTTCCCAACTTATGCGTCGAAGGCTGATCTCGGTACACCAGTTCTCGGTGCTGGTACGCTCTTCACCATCACCAAGGATTCAAAGTCAGCCCGCGCCTTCATCGAATATTTGAAGATGCCACTGGCCCATGAACTATGGATGGCTGATGGTGGTTTCTTGACACCGCTCAAGAGCGCCAACCCGGCTGCCTATGCCAATGATGCCGCTCGCAAAGAGGGTGCCATGATGGCATCGGCGACCACGTTCCGCTTCGACGGATCAGACATGATGCCCGGCAAGATTGGCGCTGGCGCATTTTGGACCGGTATGGTGGATTTTGTCGGTGGCAAGTCATCGGTTGACACGGCTGCTGACATCCAGAAGGCTTGGGACGCCTTGAAATAAGACGGGTTAATTCCTCCCGACCCGACTGCTCCGAGCGCAATTGCCCGGAGCAAATTTTTTGTATCCAATTTTTTGGTGGGAAGTCGTGCCATGATAGCGCAAATTCTCTACGCATTCATCACTGTGATCATCGGTGTTGGCGGATGCTTTGGCTATTTCTACGGGTCGAATTGGCTGCTTGACCGGGTGTTCTCAGCCAATGCCAATAATGACTCGAGCGCCGTTGGCAATCTAAAAATGCAAGCCATAATCCGGCCTTGGCTGTTTCTAGGCCCGGCCCTTTTGCTCCTCAGTGTCTATCTAATATTCCCGGTTGTTGAAACCTTCTGGCTTTCATTCCATGATCGTGGTGGCGACAAGTTTGTGGGGATGTCCAATTATGTCTGGGCGTTTTACGACGACCAGTTCCGCCTTTCCATTTTCAATAACATCCTCTGGCTTGCTGTGGTGCCAGCGCTTTGCACGCTGATGGGTCTCGTTATCGCCGTGCTGACGGATCGGCTGTGGTGGGGCAATCTCGCCAAAAGCCTTATCTTCATGCCGCTGGCTATTTCCTTTGTGGGTGCCAGCGTCATCTGGAAATTTGTTTACGACTATCGTGGCGAGGGCCAGGACCAGATCGGCATTCTCAATTCCATTGTGACTTATTTTGGTGGCTCCCCGCAGGTGTGGATTGCCCTTCCTTTCTGGAACAACTTTTTTCTCATGGCGATTTTGGTTTGGATTCAAACCGGCTTTGCCACGGTCATTCTGGCCGCAGCCTTGCGTAGCATACCAGAAGATACGCTGGAAGCGGCAACCATTGATGGTGCAGGCCCCTTCAAAATATTTTACCGCATCATGGTTCCGCAAATCTATGGCACCGTCCTTGTGGTGTGGACGACGATCACCGTGCTGGTGCTCAAGATCTTCGACATTGTGCTGACCATGACCAACAGCCAGTGGGGCACAACCGTGTTGGCCAATCTCATGTTCGACTGGATGTTTAGGGGTGGGGGTGACTTTGGTCGCGGAGCGGCCATCGCTATCGTTATCATGGTGGCCGTGTTGCCGATCATGATTTGGAACATTCGTCAGGCAAACAAAGAGCAGGGAGGACATTGAGATGTTGCAGCGACTTGCCCTCGAACCCTCGCGCCTGTTTCTCAATCTCGCCGTGATATTCATCATCGCGTTGTGGACATTGCCAACGGCCGGCCTGTTGATCAGCTCGCTGCGTGACAAGAACGACATTGCCGCTTCCGGCTGGTGGACAGCCCTTGCCAGTGCTGACCGCAAGCAAGTAGGCCGCATGAAGGGCATGGCCGACCAAGTTGAGAAAGACGGGAAATTTGTCAT
The DNA here is from genome assembly GCA_043757845.1 of Hyphomicrobiales bacterium. Lineage (GTDB taxonomy): Bacteria > Pseudomonadota > Alphaproteobacteria > Rhizobiales > Aestuariivirgaceae > Aestuariivirga. The sequence goes on from JAYVOQ010000027.1 coordinate 5,406, forward strand.
CGCTGGAAACCTTTTTGAAGGTGCTGATGTGGCAACCGGAAAAGTTTCAGCCTTTGGCACCAAGGTGCAAACCCCCGGTACGAATCCGCCAGGCTCCACCGCCGCTCTCGATGCGGGACAAACTTTAACTGTGAATGTGGATGGCTCCTATGTCCTCACGTCACCAACCAAATTTGACAATGAGCGGGGCGGACGGGTATTTTTTATCTCATCCCAACCACCGCGCTTCACATTGGATAATTACCAAACCGTGTTGTTTTCTGAAGGCATTGGACGGTCGTTTATCAACTCGCTTACCGTTACGATCCCTGCAACCATCATTCCCATTTTGATTGCCGCTTTTGCGGCCTATGCCTTGGCTTGGATGAAACTTCCGTTTCGCGGGTTGCTGATTGCCATCATCGTTGGTTTGCTGGTTGTACCCTTGCAAATGTCGCTCATTCCGTTGCTCAAGCTCTATAATGCTGCCGGATATTTCTTGGGCGTGCCATCCAAAACCTATCTCGGCATATGGCTGGCGCATACTGGCTTTGGCCTTCCCTTCGCGATCTATCTTTTGCGCAGCTATATTGCTGGCCTGCCAAAGGACTTGATTGAATCAGCCCAAATCGATGGGGCCAACGATTTTAAAATTTTCCGCCGCATTGTTCTGCCGTTGTGTTTTCCAGCCCTTGCGTCCTTTGCCATCTTCCAATTCCTTTGGGTGTGGAATGATTTGCTCGTGGCAATCGTGTTCTTGGGCAGCGGGCCAGACCAGTTGGTGCTGACCGGCAAGCTGAACGCGCTGCTGGGTTCACGCGGCGGCAATTGGGAAATTCTTACCGCATCTGCGTTTGTCACCATCATCGTTCCACTTACTGTATTCTTTTCGTTGCAAAGATATTTCGTGCGCGGCCTTCTCGCCGGCTCAGTTAAGGGAGGCTAAACATGGCCGATATCAAGCTTACCAATCTCAACAAGTCCTACGGTACCGTGCATATCCTGAAAGATGTGAACCTTGACATCAAGTCAGGTGAGTTCATCGTTTTCGTAGGCCCATCGGGCTGTGGCAAGTCTACTTTGTTGCGTTCGATATCGGGACTGGATCAAGTGAGTTCCGGCACCCTTGAAATTGACAATGCAGTTGTGAATGAAGTGCCACCTTCCAAACGTGGCATCGCCATGGTGTTCCAGTCTTATGCGCTTTATCCGCATATGAGTGTTTTTGAAAACATTGGCTTTGCTTTGGAAAACCAAGGCCTCAGCCGGGCTGAAATCAAAACCAAGGTTGAAGCCGTGGGCGAGATGCTTCAGCTCACCAGCTATCTTACGCGGTTGCCAAAGGCCCTTTCCGGTGGCCATCGCCAGCGCGTCGCCATTGGGCGCGCCATCGTGCGTGGTGCCAAGGTGTTCCTATTCGACGAACCGCTTTCCAATCTTGATGCTGCTTTGCGTGTGCAAATGCGCATGGAAATTGCCAAGCTCAAGCGCGACTTGCCCAAGACCACGATGGTTTATGTAACCCATGATCAGGTGGAAGCCATGACCATGGCAGACCGTATTGTGGTGTTGCAGGCAGGCCGTGTCATGCAAGTGGGCACGCCCATGGAGCTCTACGAAAATCCCAATAGTGTATTCGTGGCGGGCTTCATTGGGTCGCCCAAGATGAACTTCATTGTCGGAGCACCTGCCGAAAAACTGAAAGCCAAAACCATTGGCGTTAGGCCGGAGCATTTTGAATTCTCAACGACCAAGACGGATATTGGAGGCACTTTGGACTATACAGAAATTCTGGGTAGCGACAGTTTCCTCTATGTCACCACACCCACGGGCATGCTAACCGTGCGTCAGCTTGGACGTACGGAATTTAAAACGGGCCAGAAACTGAATTTGAAAACTATCGCTAAGCATGTGCACCGTTTTGGCCCTGATGATTTGCGTTTGAACTGAGAAGTTAGCTTATGACAATAAATGTTCTTATCTGGCACGAACACCGCCATGAGCAGACCAATAAGCTTGTGCAAAAGCTTTATCCTAAGGGCATGGATGGTGCATTGAAGAAAGGCTTCGCAGGCCATAAGGAATTTGCGGTGAACACAGCGCGGTTGGACGATGACGAGGAACACGGCCTTTCGCAAAAGCGTCTTAATGAAACTGATGTGCTCATTTGGTGGGGACACGCAGCTCATGGCGATGTAAAAGATGCAATCGTCGAACGTGTCGCAAAGCGTGTGCATGAAGGCATGGGGCTCATTGTTCTGCACTCAGGACATTATTCAAAAATCTTCAAAAAGCTAATGGGCACACCTTGCTCACTCAAATGGCGCGAAGCTGGCGAAAATGAGCGTATTTGGATTATGAATCCTAACCATCCAATCGCCGAAGGCCTGCCAGAGCAGATTTTTATCGAACATGAAGAAATGTATGGCGAGCCCTTTTCCATTCCGGAACCATTGGAAACGGTGATGATCTCTTGGTTCGAAGGTGGCGAAGTGTTCCGCTCTGGGGTTACATATCGTCGTGGTGCTGGCAACATTTTCTATTTCCGCCCCGGCCATGAGGCTTATCCCACCTATCACAACAAGCAAGTGTTGCGGGTGATCCGCAATGCTGCGAAATGGGCCTATAATCCAGCCAAGCCGTGGAAGGGCATTCACCCTTCACCAAACGTGCCACATGATAAGGCCCCGGTGCCGCTCACAGTTAAAGGCCCAACGCTGCATGCGCCGGGCGAAGAAGGTTTTAAATAATGGCACTTTTTAAGAAATCATCCGCGAAAGTCCGTCTTCTCGTTCTCGGTACAGGTGGTATGGCCAAGGCCCATGCCACAGCCTTTGCGCAAGACCCACGCGTGGAAATGGTGGGCACCGTAGATGTGGTGCCTGGCCGCGCTGAAGCTTTTGCTAAGCAATTCGGCATCAAGAAACATTTCACTGATTTGGACTTGGCAATTAAATGGGGCCAGTTTGATGCGGCGGCCAATGTTACGCCGGATTCAATTCACTATCCCACAACAATGAAATTGCTGAACGCTAAGAAACACGTGTTCTGCGAAAAGCCTTTGGCTGAAAATTTTAAACTCGCCGATGAAATGGCCACCACGGCTGAGAAGCACAAGCTCATCAACATGGTGAACTTAACCTATCGCAATGTGGCCGCTCTTCATGCCGCCAAGAAAATTGTGGCTGATGGAGAGCTGGGCAAAATTCGTCATGTTGAAGCCAGCTACCGCCAGAGTTGGCTGGTGGGCAATCAATGGGGCCTCTGGGACAAAGAAGATATGTGGCTGTGGCGGCTTTCTGAAGCGCATGGCTCCAAAGGTGTGTTGGGCGATGTTGGCATTCACATTTTGGATTTCACTACCTTCTGCGTGGGCATGATGCCCGTGTCGGTGCAGGCCAAGCTCAAAACTTTCCACAAAGCGCCAGGCGATAAGATTGGTAAATATGTTTTAGACGCAAACGATTCAGCTGCCATGACTTTAGAGTTTTCAAACGGCGCCATGGGCATTATTCACGCCAGCCGTTTTATGACGGGCTATGCCAATACATTGCGCCTCAACGTGTTCGGCACCAAAGGCGCGTTGGAGCTTTCCAACGATCATGATCTCACCACACTGCGCAAATGTATTGGCGAAGACGTGCACACCCAGGCTTGGCGTGATGTAACACGCACCGAAGGTGGGCCAACAAACTATCACAAGTTTATCACGGCAGTGGTGGACAAGCAGAACGGTGATCCATCCTTCCGCCGTGCCGCAGATCTGCAGAAGATTTTGGATATGTGTTTCTCGGCGGAAGCCTCGCACAGCGCGAAGGTCTAATGATTTCTTCAGCGCTCTAAGAGCCCTCATCCGCCTGTCGGCACCTTCTCCCGTGCGCTTTTGCGCATGGGAGAAGGTGCC
>JAYVOQ010000028.1:0-9127 GCA_043757845.1 Hyphomicrobiales bacterium
AGAGCTCGGAACTGATCATTCTTGATAAGGCAGAATTGAATGCCGGCAAGACCAAGGATGTGAAGGCCGCATTTGAAAAGCTCGGCCTAGTGAACGCCCTGATCATTGATGGCGCAACGGTGAATGAAGGTTTTGCTAGAGCTGCACGCAATGTTTTCAATATCGACGTGTTGCCAGTTCAAGGCATAAATGTTTACGACATTCTGCGCCGCAAGAACTTGGTTCTCACCAAAGCTGCTGTAGAAGCATTGGAGGCTCGATTTAAATGAGCAAAGAACATTATTACGCAATTATCAAAAGCCCCGCGATCACCGAAAAAAGCACGTTGATTGCTAACACCAACACGCATGTGTTCAATGTTGCACTGCGCGCCACCAAGCCGCAGATCAAGGCTGCGATTGAAGGCCTGTTCAGTGTTAAAGTGAAGGCCGTGAATACGCTGGTGCGCAAGGGCAAACTGCGGGTGTTTAAGGGCCGCAAGGCGCTGCTGTCTGACCATAAAAAAGCCTATGTGACACTTGCCGATGGTGAGCGTCTTGATGTGACGACGGGACTGTGAGTTTAACATGGCACTGAAAACATTTAATCCAACAAGCGCCGGCCGCCGCCATCTGATTCAGGTGGATCGCAGCCATCTCTTCAAAGGCAAGCCGATCAAATCTTTGATTGACGGGCAACATGAACATGGTGGCCGTGGCAACACAGGCCGCATCACCTCGCGCCGCAAGGGCGGGGGCCACAAAACGGCTTATCGCTTGATTGATTTCAAACGCACCAAGCATGACATGGCCGCCAAGGTTGAGCGATTGGAATATGATCCAAACCGCACCAGCTTTATCGCTTTGATCAAGTATGAAGATGGTACGCTGTCTTATATTTTGGCCCCACAACGTTTGGCCGTTGGTGACAGTGTTATCTCTGGCAAACTTGTGGACGTGAAGCCCGGCAATGCCATGGAAATCGGTTCGGTTCCGGTTGGCACTGTTGTGCATAATGTTGAAACTAAGCCAGGTGCGGGTGGTTCGCTTTCGCGTGCGGCAGGCACTTACGCCATGGTTGCTGGTCGTGACGGTGGCAATGTCATTATCCGGCTGAAGTCTGGTGAAACGCGTTTGGTTCCGGCCAATAGCATGGCTTCGGTTGGGGCTGTTTCAAACCAAGACCACATCAACGAAGTGATCGGCAAAGCGGGTCGTGCGCGTTGGATGGGCAGACGCCCAGTTTCGCGCGGCATTGCACGTAACCCGGTTGACCATCCCAACGGTGGGCGCACCAACGGCGGTAAACATTGGGCAACCCCTTGGGGTAAGCCTACGAAGGGTTACAAAACCCGCGTGAACAAAAGAACATCAAAGATGATCGTGCGCTCGCGCCATGATCGGAAGAAAGCGCAGTAAGGGAATTCACTTATGACACGCTCAGTTTGGAAAGGCCCGTTTGTTGACGGGTATTTGATAAAAAAGGCAGCCGCTGCCAATGGCAATCGCAACCATGCGATTAAAACTTGGAGCCGTCGCTCAACCATCTTGCCAACATTTGTGGGCCTGACTTTTCAGGTGCACAATGGCAACAAGTTCATTCCCGTTCACGTTTCGGAAGAAATGGTCGGCCATAAGCTGGGTGAGTTCGCTCCAACCCGCACGTTTAAGGCTCACTCTGCTTCTGATAAGAAAGCAGCGGTGAAATAATCATGAGCAAAGCAAAAACACGACGCGCGCAAGCGGATAATGAGGCCAAGGCGGTTACGCGCTCCATCCGCATCAGCCCACGCAAATTGAATGAAGTGGCCACGGAGATCCGCGGTATGAAGGTGGCCAAAGCTTTGGCTCATCTTACCTTCTCGCGCCGCCGCATCGCCAAGGACGTCAAGAAGACCTTGGAAAGTGCCATTGCAAACGCTGAAAACAATCACTCACTCGACATCAATGAATTGATGGTGGCTGAGGCTTGGGTTGGCAAGAATTTAGTGATGAAGCGTTGGTCACCAGACTCACGCGGCCGTGTTGGTCATCTTGCAAAATTCTTCAGTGAACTGACGATTATTCTGCGTCAAAATAAAGAGGCCGCATAATGGGTCAAAAGATCAATCCAATCGGTTTTCGCCTCGGCATTAACCGCACATGGGATTCGCGTTGGTTTGCTAACAGCCGCGACTTTGGCAACTTGTTGCATGAAGATGTGAAGATCCGCGCTTACCTGACCAAGGAATTGAAGCAGGCTGGTGTATCGCGTGTGGTCATTGAACGTCCTCATAAGAAGTGCCGCGTTACGATCTATTCCGCCCGTCCGGGTGTGGTGATCGGCAAAAAGGGCGCTGACATTGAAAAGCTGAAGAAAATGGTAGGCACAATGACCGCTTCAGAAGTTCACTTGAACATTGTAGAAGTGCGCAAGCCGGAAGTTGATGCAACCTTGGTTGCTGACAACATTGCCCAGCAGCTTGAACGCCGCGTGGCTTTCCGCCGTGCTATGAAGCGCGCTGTGCAATCTGCGCAACGCCTGGGTGCTGAAGGCATTAAGATCACCTGCTCAGGCCGATTGGGTGGTGCAGAAATTGCACGTGTGGAATGGTACCGCGAAGGCCGTGTGCCTTTGCATACATTGCGTGCAAACATTGATTACGGTGTGGCCACTGCCCACACTGCTTACGGAACCAATGGCGTCAAAGTTTGGATCTTCAAGGGCGAAATCCTTGAGCATGATCCAATGGCGCAAGACCGTCTCGCCAATGAAACTGGCGGTGGTGGTGATCATAACCGTGGCCCGCGCGTATCGCGCGAAGCTGCTAACGCTTGATAGAGTGCCATTATGCTGCAACCTAAGAAAACAAAATATCGTAAAGCCCATAAAGGCCGTATCCATGGCAAGTCTACGTCTTGCAACACGCTGGACTTTGGCTCTTTTGGCCTCAAGGCGTTAGAGCCAGACCGTATCACCGCGCGTCAGATCGAAGCTGCTCGCCGTGCTTTAGCGCGTGGTATGAAGCGTGCTGGCCGCGTTTGGATCCGTATGTTCCCAGACGTGCCGGTGTCCAAAAAACCAGCCGAAGTGCGCATGGGTTCCGGCAAAGGTTCAACTGAATACTGGGCGGCGCGTGTGAAGCCAGGCCGTGTGTTGTTTGAAGTGGACGGCATCAGCCGCGCCATTGCCGAACAAGCATTGGCATTGGCTGCTGCAAAATTACCAATCAAAACGCGCTTTGTTGCGCGTCTTGGCGAATAAGGAAGAGGACAGATCATGAAAATGGCTGATGCTAAGGGCCTCTCTAAGGACCAAGTAAAAGACGAAATTCTGAAGCTTCGTAAAGAGCAGCTTAACCTGCGCTTCCAACGCGCTTCAGGCCAACTGGAAAAGCCTTCGCGTATCCGTGTATTGCGCCGTGACATTGCCCGTTTGAAAACGGTGCAATCAGCTCAGCGCTTAGCGAAGTAGGAGTTTAAGAAATGCCGAAACGCATTGTTCAAGGTGTGGTGGTCTCTGATAAGAACGACAAGACCATTGTTGTGAAGGTGGAACGCCGCCTTTTGCACCCCGTTTTCAAAAAGACGGTGCGCCTGTCCAAGAAATATCACGCCCATGATGAGAAGAACGAAGCCAAGATTGGTGAAATTGTTCGCATCGAAGAAACCAGACCATCATCTAAGCTGAAGCGCTGGGCGCTGATTGCTAAAGTTGATGCGTCTAAAGCATAAGAGACCTGGCAGACCATGATCCAACAAGAAACCAATCTCGAAGTTGCCGATAATTCTGGCGCGCGCCGGGTTCAGTGCATCAAGGTGCTGGGTGGTTCTAAGCGTCGTTATGCCACCATCGGTGACATTATCGTTGTTTCCGTTAAGGAAGCCATTCCACGCGGTCGCGTGAAGAAGGGTTCTGTGATGAAGGCTGTTGTCGTACGTTTGGCAAAAGACATTCGCAGGGCTGATGGTTCTTCCATCCGCTTTGACAAGAATGCCGCGGTTTTGATCAACGCCCAGGGAGAGCCTGTGGGTACACGTATCTTCGGGCCAGTGCCTCGTGAACTGCGCGGCAAGAACCAGATGAAGATTATTTCGCTTGCGCCGGAGGTGCTGTAATGGCTGCCAAGATTAAGAAAGGTGACAAAGTTATTGTCATCACGGGCAAAGATAAAGGCAAACAAGGTGATGTGTTGCAGGTGATTGTTGCTGAAAACCGCGTTGTGGTTTCGGGCATCAATGTTGCCAAGCGCCACACCAAGGCACAGGGTGCTAAAGAAGGCGGCATAATCGCCAAGAACATGCCGATACATATTTCCAACGTGCAGCTGCGTGACCCAAAGTCGGGCAAGCCATCGCGCGTTGGTTTTAAGACGCTTGACGGCGGCAAAAAAGCCCGCGTTGCCAAGCGCAGTGGAGAAGTTATAAATGGCTGAGAAAGATACCAAAGTGGCGCCTAAGCCCGCCAAGGCCCCGAAAGGTGCCAAGAAGGGCGAGTCCAGCGATGCCGCAGTGGCTGATGCCAATGCCGGCTTGCCGAAAGATTATGTTGCGCGTCTGCAAACCGAATATCTTACAGTTGTTCGTCCGAAGTTGATTGAACAGTTTGGCTATAAGAACGTTATGCAAGTTCCACGCATCACCAAAGTTGTGTTGAACATGGGCATTGGCGAAGCCACGCAAGATTCTAAACTGGTGCAGGTTGCTGCTGCTGATTTGCAAAAGATCGCTGGCCAGAAGGTCGTTGTCACCAAGAGCCGCAAAGCCATCGCGCAATTCAAAATCCGCGAGAACTTGGCCATTGGCGCAAAAGTGACCATGCGCAAAACCCGCATGTATGAATTCCTTGATCGTTTGATCACCGTGGCTTTGCCCCGCGTGCGCGACTTTCGCGGCCTTTCAGAGCGTTCGTTTGATGGCAATGGCAACTATGCCATGGGCATCAAAGAACATTTGATTTTCCCGGAAATTGATTACGACAAGATCGACCGCATTTGGGGCATGGATATTGTGGTTTGCACCACAGCCAAGACCGATGATGAAGCTCGAGCACTTCTTGAAGCATTTAATTTTCCCTTCCGTCGCAGTGCTGCGCCGAAAAAGCAAGCCGCGTAAGAATAAGGACCCGATATGGCAAAAACCAGCTCTATCAACCGCAATGACAAGCGTCGCAAGTTGTTCAAGACCATGGGCAATAAGCGCGCCAAGTTGAAGGCGATCGTCATGAAGAAGGATACGCCCATGGAAGAGCGTTTCGCTGCGAGCCTGAAGCTTGCCGAAATGCCGCGCAACTCGGCCAAAGTTCGTATCCGCAATCGTTGCGAGTTGACGGGGCGTCCACGCTCATTCTACCGCAAAGTGAAACTTTCCCGCATCGCGCTTCGCGAAATGGCCAACCAGGGTTTGATCCCTGGCATGGTCAAGTCCAGCTGGTAAGGGAGGATTAAAAAATGACAATCGTGAATGATCCAATCTCCGACATGCTGGCACGTATTCGCAACGCCCAGATGCGCAACAAATCCAAAGTGGCAATTCCACCTTCCAAACTGCGTGAGCGCGTGTTGGAAGTGTTGGCCAAGGAAGGTTATATCCGCAGCTTTGCCACCATCGAGAAGGACGGTAAGTCTGAGATCGAAGTGGAATTGAAGTATTTCGACGGCGCACCGGTGATCAAAGAGATGACCCGTGTGTCTAAACCCGGTCGGCGCGTTTATGCGTCGGTTGACACTCTGCCTTCCGTGTTCAACGGCCTTGGCATTTCGATTCTGTCTACGCCAAAGGGCGTGATGTCGGACTCGGATGCCCGCGCCCAGAACGTTGGTGGCGAAGTGCTGTGCACAGTATTCTAAGGACGAATTAGATGTCTCGTATTGGCAAGAAACCAGTTTCTGTTCCATCAGGCGTAACAGCCAATGTGGCAGGTCAAACTGTATCCGTTAAAGGCCCAAAGGGCGAACTCAAAACCATTTTGAACGAGCAAGTGCTGGTGAAAATGGGCGCAGACGGCATTAAAGTTGACCCGATCAACGAAACCAAGTTGGCCCGCTCGGCTTGGGGCATGTCACGTACTTTGGTTGCGAACATGATGAAGGGTGTGACTGATGGTTACTCTAAAACCCTTGAAATCACCGGCGTGGGTTACCGCGCAGCGTTGAACGGCAAAGTGCTCCAGCTTAATCTGGGTTATAGCCATGATGTGAACTATGCGGTTCCTGCTGGCATCGAAGTTAAAGTGACCAAGCCCACGGAAATCGTGATCTCAGGCATTAGTAAGCAACAGGTCGGCCAAGTGGCTGCCGAAATCCGCCAATACCGTGGGCCAGAGCCTTACAAGGGCAAGGGCGTGAAGTATGCGGGTGAATACATCCACCGCAAAGAAGGCAAGAAGAAGTAAGGAAGCAGACAAATGGCAACTCCAAAAAATGCTATGGGCCTGCGCAAGGTTCGTGTGCGCAAGACGCTTAAGGCCCGCGAAAATGGCCGTCCACGCCTGTCGGTGTTCCGTTCTTCGAAGAACATCTATGCGCAAATTATTGATGACGTGAAAGGCCACACTTTGGCCCAAGCTTCTTCGCTTGAAGAAGGTTTCATTGCAGCCAAGAAGACGGGTGCTGATAAGGCTGCCGCCACCGAAATTGGCAAACTTGTTGCCGAACGCGCAGTGAAAGCTGGCGTTAAGGAAGTGGTGTTTGACCGCGGTTCTTATATTTATCATGGCCGCGTGAAGGCCTTGGCTGAAGCTGCACGTGCAGCTGGCCTGAAGTTTTAAGGGAATTTGCAGATGGCTAATGAACGTTCCGAACGCGGCAAACGCGATAATAAGGGCGGTGAAGAGCGCGACAGCGAATTCATTGACAAGCTGGTTCACATCAACCGCGTCGCCAAAGTGGTGAAGGGCGGTAAGCGTTTCGGCTTTGCAGCTTTGGTTGTCGTTGGTGATCAAAAGGGCCGCGTTGGCTTTGGCCACGGCAAGGCCCGTGAAGTGCCAGAAGCTGTGCGCAAAGCCACAGAAGCTGCTAAGCGTGGTTTGATCCGCGTTCCTCTGCGTGAAGGTCGCACGTTGCATCATGATATTGATGGTCGCTGGGGTGCTGGCAAGGTTACGCTGCGCACGGCGCCTCCGGGCACTGGTGTTATTGCTGGTGGCCCAATGCGCGCCGTGTTTGAGGCCGTTGGCATGTCAGACGTTGTGGCCAAGTCGCGTGGATCATCTAACCCTTATAACATGGTTCGCGCCACGTTTGACGCATTGAAGATGCAGACTTCACCTCGCTCAGTTGCCGCTCGTCGTGGTAAGAAGGTAAGCGAAGTTTTGAAAAATCGCACCGCTGACGTGGTTGCAGACTAAGGAATTTGATCATGGCAAAAGCAGCAGCAAAAACCGTAAAGCTTGAGCAGATCGCCAGTGCGAACCGCAGGCCCGCTGATCAGCAGGCCACACTTGTTGGCCTTGGTTTGAACCGCATTCGCAAACATTCGGTTTTGGAAGATACGCCTGCCGTGCGCGGCATGATCGCCAAGGTTCAGCACCTTGTGCGTGTTATTGGATAAGGATTACCTCTCATGAAACTGAATCAACTCGCTGATAATCCCGGCGCCAAACATGCCAAGAAGCGTGTGGGCCGTGGCATCGGTTCTGGCCTTGGCAAAACAGCTGGCCGCGGTGGTAAGGGTCAAACGGCTCGTAAGGGTGGCGCAAAAGCGGGCTTCGAAGGCGGCCAAATGCCAATTTATCGCCGCTTGCCAAAGCGCGGCTTTAACAAGCCAAACGCAGTCGATTACAACGAAGTTTCGTTGGCCCGCATTGCAACGGCTGTGGAAGCAAAGAAGATTGACGGCAAAACTGTCATTACCGCCGAAAGTCTTTACGCAGCTGGTGTGATCACCAAGCTGGCCAAGGGTGTGCGACTTATTGGTCAAGCTGAAGTCAAAGCAACGCTGAACTTTGAAGTGTTTTATGCTTCAAAGGGTGCCATTGCCGCTGTCGAAAAAGCTGGCGGCACTGTGAAAGTGTTGCGCCCAGCACCCGTGCCCAAGAAAGTTTACTGAGGTTGATCTCCTCGCGTTCACTTCCCATATGAGGTGAACATCGGGAAAAGGAAACAAGATGGCATCAGCAGCTGAACAACTTGCAGCCAATATCAATTTCGGATCGCTGAGCAAAAACGAAGATTTGCAAAAGCGCATCTGGTTCACACTGGGCGCTTTGATCATCTATCGCCTTGGTTCTTACATTCCCATTCCTGGCATTGACACTGCTCAGCTGGCTAATTTTGCCAATGCGAATTCAGCAGGCATTTTGGGTTGGATGAATGGCCTTGCCGGTGGCGCACTAGGCCGCATGGCGATTTTTGCCCTTAACATCATGCCATACATTTCGGCTTCGATTATCATGCAATTGATGACCACGGTTTCTCCAACGCTAGAGGCGTTGAAGAAAGAAGGCGAATCCGGTCGCAAGAAGATCAATCAATATACACGTTACGGGACGGTTATTTTGGCCGCGTTGCAAGCTTACGGCATTGCAATTGGTTTGGTAGGACGAGGGGGGCTTGTGCTGAACCCCGGGCCGTTCTTCATTGCCTCAACCGTCATCACCCTTACGGGTGGCACAGTGTTTTTGATGTGGCTGGGTGAACAGATTACCGCGCGCGGCATTGGCAATGGCACATCGTTGATCATTTTCTCAGGTATTGTCGCCAATTTGCCCAGTGGTGTGGCAGCTCTCTTGGAGTTGGGTCGCACGGGTCAAATGTCGCCATTTGTTATTATGGGCGTTCTGGTTTTGGCAATTGCTGTTGTGGCCTTCATCGTGTTCTTTGAACGGGCACAGCGCCGCTTGCTGATCCAATATCCCAAACGCCAAGTTGGCATGCAGATCACGCAAGGCGAAAGTTCGCATTTGCCGCTTAAGCTTAACACGGCGGGTGTTATTCCGCCGATTTTTGCCTCGTCGCTTTTGTTGCTGCCGCTGACCGTTGCGAATTTTTCTGCTGGCAAGGGGCCCGAATGGTTTAATTCTATCGTGGCCTTGCTCGGGCACGGCAAACCGTTGTTCCTTCTTCTCTATGCATTGCTTATCGTATTTTTCTGCTTTTTCTACACGTCGATCATGTTCAATCCGAAAGAGACGGCAGAGAATCTTAAAAAGTCTGGCGGCTTTATTTTGG
>JAYVOQ010000029.1:0-9070 GCA_043757845.1 Hyphomicrobiales bacterium
ATGATTGTGGCTGGCACACTGACCAACAAAATGGCGCCTGCATTACGAAAAGTTTATGACCAAATGCCAGAGCCGCGTTATGTGATCTCCATGGGCTCCTGCGCCAATGGCGGCGGCTATTATCATTATTCATATTCTGTGGTGCGCGGCTGTGACCGCATTGTGCCTGTTGATATTTATATTCCGGGCTGCCCACCCACCGCCGAAGCTTTGCTTTATGGCATCTTGATGTTGCAAAAGAAAATCCGCCGCACGGGAACGATTGAGCGTTAATGATGATTGATTTGGCAACACTTCAGGGCAAATTGGGCGCTGCGATCACGGGTGGCGAAACTGCTTTTGGTGAGGTGACTTTACACGCAGACGCGACGCAGATTTTATCTGTGTTGAAAACCCTGCAATCAGACGCAGACTTACGCTTTGTCTCTTTCATTGATCTTTGCGGTGCAGATTATCCAGAGCGTGAGAAGCGCTTTGACGTGGTCTATCATCTGCTCAGCCCATACAAAAATGCGCGTGTGCGTATTAAAGTGCAAATGGATGAAGCAGGTGAAGTGCCATCGGCCGTTTCAGTTTTCCCCGCTGCTGATTGGTTTGAGCGCGAAGTTTATGATCTTTACGGTGTAGTTTTCTCCGGCCATCCTGATCTGCGCCGCATTCTCACGGATTATGGATTTAGCGGGCATCCGCTGCGCAAAGACTTCCCCGTTACGGGCCATGTGGAAGTGCGTTACGATGACGAAAAGAAACGTGTGGTTTACGAGCCGGTGAAACTGGTGCAGGAAATGAGGCAGTTCGATTATCTCTCGCCATGGGAAGGCACAGAATATGTTCTGCCGGGCGATGAAAAGGCGAAGCTGTAATGGCCATCGGCGAAGAAAAATTTGCGGGCCTTGTTGACACTTTCAGTAAGACAAAGGGCGTTGAGTCTGGACAAATGTTCGGCAAAGCCTGTCTGAAAATTGGTGGCAAGGCTTTCTTGGCGCAACAGAAAGACGATTTAGCATTCAAGCTCACGGGCGCTCATCATATGGTCGCAATGAAAATAACAGGCGCTAAGCTCTGGGATCCATCAGGGGCGGGGCGGCCAATGAAGGAATGGGCTGCTATTCCGGCAAAGGCCAAAGTTGATTTTGAAGTCTTGGCAAAGGAAGCCATGTCGTACGTGAAGGCGTCGCTATGACTGAACAAACTCTTCGCAATTTCACTCTCAACTTTGGCCCGCAGCATCCTGCCGCTCACGGCGTTTTACGCATGGTGTTGGAACTGGACGGCGAGATTATAACGCGTGTTGATCCGCACATCGGCTTGCTTCACCGCGGAACTGAAAAGCTGATCGAGCAGAAAACCTATCTGCAAGCTTTGCCCTATTTCGATCGCCTCGATTATGTGGCACCGATGAATCAGGAACATGCCTATTCTCTGGCTGTTGAAAAATTGCTTGGCATTTCAGTGCCTAAGCGCGGGCAGCTCATCCGTATTCTTTACTCTGAAATTGGCCGTTTGCTGTCGCATCTGCTCAATGTCACCACTCAGGCTTTGGACGTGGGTGCTTTAACGCCACCACTGTGGGGCTTTGAAGAGCGCGAAAAGCTGATGGTGTTTTATGAGCGCGCTTCCGGCAGCCGCATGCACGCTGCTTACATTCGCCCCGGTGGGGTGCATCAAGATTTGCCGCAAAAGCTGATCGATGACATCGGCCACTTCTGTGACACGCACCCAAAAATTCTGGATGATATTGAAACGCTGCTGACGGAAAACCGCATCTTCAAACAGCGCAATGTGGATATTGGTGTGGTGTCTCTGGAAGATTGTTTCAAATGGGGCTTCTCTGGCGTGATGGTGCGGGGCAGCGGTGCGGCGTGGGATTTGCGCAAAGCCCAACCTTATGAATGCTATTCCGAAATGGATTTTGATATTCCCATCGGCAAGAATGGCGACAATTATGATCGTTATCTCATACGCGTGCAGGAAATGCGCGAGAGCGTGAAGATCATGAAGCAATGCGTGAACATGCTGTCGAGCAGTGCAGGCGCAGGACCGATTTCATCCGCCGATGGCAAGATCGTGCCACCTTCGCGGCCTGAAATGAAACGTTCGATGGAAAGCCTTATTCATCATTTCAAACTTTATACCGAGGGCTACAAGGTTCCCGCTGGCGAAGTTTACGTGGCCGTGGAAGCACCCAAGGGCGAATTCGGCGTTTATCTGGTGAGCGATGGTTCCAACAAACCTTACCGCTGCCGCATCCGCGCACCAGGCTTTGCGCATCTGCAGGCGATGGATTTCATGTGCCGTGGCCACCAGTTAGCAGATGTGAGCGCTGTGCTGGGTTCTCTCGATATTGTGTTTGGTGAGGTGGACCGATAATGGCCGCACGCCCGAAATCTAACTTGACCGTCGAACGCTATTTGGAAGCTTACCGCAGCGCCCCAGGCCGCTATGAATTAGTTGACGGAACGGTGTTAAAAATGTCAGCGGAAACGGTGCGGCATGTGCGGCTGAAAGGCCGTGTTTTTCGGGCGCTTTCGGCAGCAATCGATAAAAGAGGCGCTTCCTGCGAAGTTTTTCAGGATGGTATAGCCATCAAAATTTCCGCCAACACCGCGCGTGAGCCCGACGTGTCAGTCCAGTGCGGCAAAGAACTCGATGGGGCGAGCTTGCTGCTCGACAAACCGTTGATCGTTGTCGAGGTTGTTTCGCCTTCATCTGTGTCTAAGGATCAGGACCAAAAGCTGGCGGAATATTTCTCGGTGCCATCGATCATGCACTATTTGATTGTCTGGCCAAACAAGGCGATGTGCTACCATCATAAGCGGATTGAGAATGATAAGATTCTCACAACAATTGTGCGTTCTGGAAAAGTGGAATTTGATCCGCCGGGCATTTCCATTTCCGTCAAGGATATTTTTGGCGAGGCGGACAGATAATGGGCCTCAAGGAAGATTTTCGTGACCAGTTGGCAGGATACCTTGATCAAGGTTGGGGTGTTGTTGGCTACAACACTCAAATATTGGCTTTGGGTAAGCTAATTCATTTTGTACTTATTCAGAACCAATATGCGCTTAAATCAGTTGCCATAATTATGGCGGGCGACAAAGTGGTTGGATGTACGATTACTGATTTGGCGCCAGCCGGAGTAGAAGTATGAGTGTTCGTCGTCTAGATTCGGTTCAGCCCGCTGGTTTTTCATTCTCGGCTGAAAACCTTAGCCGCGCGAAGCGCACCATTACGAAGTTTCCGGCGGGCAAACAGGCCTCTGCCGTGATTCAACTTTTATGGTTTGCGCAAGAGCAAGATGGTTGGATTTCGCGGGCCTCGATTGAATATGTCGGCAAGATGTTGGACATGGCTTACATTCGCGTTTTGGAAGTGGCCACGTTCTATACCATGTTTCAACTCTCGCCCGTGGGCCACAAAGCGCACATCCAAGTTTGCGGCACAACGCCTTGCATGTTGAGGGGCAGCGAAGATTTGATCGCCGTTTGCAAAAGCAAAATCCATCCCGAACCCCAACATTTAAATGCCGATGGGTCGATGAGTTGGGAAGAGGTGGAATGCTTAGGCTCTTGCGTGAACGCGCCGATGATTCAGATTGTTAAAGATACATATGAAGACCTTACGCCTGAAAGATTAAGTGCGATTATTGATGATTTCCAAGCGGGCCGCCCGGTTAAGTCTGGCCCACAAAATGGCCGTCAATTCTCCATGGCACTGACGGGGGCAACATCGCTCACCGATAAATCGCTGTATATTAAGCAGCGCAATTACACACGTGTGGAAGCGCCACCAGCTCCACCGCCCGCACCTGCTGCGGCCCCATCAACAGCTGCGGCACCGGCTTCTGTTGTTGCAGCCCCAGTTGTCGCTGCTGCGGTTAATGCGCCCGTTGTGGCGCGGGTGGCGAAAATTGCTGATGCGCCTGCCAAGAAGGTTGCGCCGAAAAAACTTTCTGCAAAGAAAGCTGCACCAAAAAAATCTTCTGGCCCTGAACTGTTAAAAAAGCCGCGTGGGCGTGCCGATGATTTGAAATTAATCTGGGGTGTTGGGTCAGCCTTTGAAAAACTGCTGAACAAAATCGGCCTCTGGCATTTCGACCAAATCGCCGCATGGTCTGCCGCTGACATTGTGCATGTTGATCATTTGCTGAAAGGTTTCCACGGCCGCATCACCCGCGATGAATGGGTGAAGCAAGCCAAGAAGCTGGCCAAGGGTTGGCGGCCAGAAAATGCCATCGGCGAAAAGCCCGCAACTTCAAAAGTGGGGAAGAAGTAGAACATGCTCGCTGATAAAGACCGCATCTTCACCAACCTTTATGGCCTCCACGATTGGGGCCTTGAAGGTGCCATGCAACGCGGCTGTTGGGTTGATACTAAATCATTCATCGACAAAGGCCGCGATTGGATTGTGAATGAAGTGAAAGCCTCTGGCCTTCGTGGCCGTGGCGGCGCTGGCTTTCCCACAGGTTTGAAGTGGAGCTTCATGCCCAAGGTGGTGGGTGAACGGCCACATTACTTGGTTGTGAACGCCGACGAATCTGAACCCGGCACCTGCAAAGACCGTGAGATCATGCGTCATGATCCGCATTTGCTGGTTGAAGGTTGCCTGCTGGCTGGCATGGCCATGGCTTGCAACGTGGGCTATATTTATGTGCGCGGCGAATATATTCGTGAGCGAGAGCATCTGCAGGCCGCCATCGATCAAGCCTATGAAGCCCGCCTGATCGGTAAGAACAATATCCATGGTTGGGACTTCGATCTTTACGTGGCCCATGGTGCTGGCGCTTATATCTGCGGTGAAGAAACCGCCATGCTCGAAAGCCTTGAAGGCAAAAAGGGCCAGCCACGCATGAAGCCGCCGTTCCCCGCCAATGTGGGCCTCTATGGTGCACCCACTACGGTGAACAATGTGGAATCGATTGCCG
This sequence comes from Hyphomicrobiales bacterium, assembly GCA_043757845.1. Lineage (GTDB taxonomy): Bacteria > Pseudomonadota > Alphaproteobacteria > Rhizobiales > Aestuariivirgaceae > Aestuariivirga. Next base: position 4,925 of record JAYVOQ010000029.1, read on the forward strand.
TGGCCGGAACAATTCTGCGCCGTGGAGCCACATGGTTTAACTCCATGGGCCGCCCCAACAATGTGGGCACAAAACTCTTTTGCATTTCCGGCCATGTGAACACGCCGTGCAATGTGGAAGAAGAACTTGGCATCACCTTCCGCGAGTTGATCGACAAACATGCCGGCGGAGTGCGCGGCGGCTGGGATAATCTTCTCGCGGTGATTCCCGGCGGCTCATCGGTGCGCATGGTGCCTGCCGCACAAATCATCGACACGCCAATGGATTTTGACTCGCTTTCCAAACTGCGCTCCGGCCTTGGCACGGCAGCAGTGATCGTGATGGATAAATCCACCGATCTCATCAAGGCCATTGCGCGGCTTGCGAAGTTCTACATGCATGAATCTTGTGGTCAATGCACGCCGTGCCGCGAAGGCACGGGCTGGATGTGGCGCGTGATGACGCGCATGGTCGAAGGCCGCGCCGAAAAGCGCGAGATCGACATGCTGCTGGATGTCACCAAGCAAATCGAAGGCCACACCATTTGCGCATTGGGTGACGCGGCAGCTTGGCCAATCCAAGGCCTCATCACGCATTTCCGTCCGGTGATCGAGGCGCGTATTGATCAATATACTTACAACTCTACCAAAGACGGCGCTGTCCGTCACGCAGCGGAGTAAGCCATGCACCTCGCTGAACTCAACATCGGTAAGTTCAAACATCCGACAAGTGATCCTCGCATGGTTGATTTTATGAACAACTTGGACCGCGTGAATGCGTTGGCCGAGCGTTCGCCGGGATTTGTTTGGCGCTTGATCGGCGAGGGCAGCAACAACGCCACCGATTTGCGCGTCGGCGATGATTACGCAGTGAACCTTTCAGTTTGGACGGATGCCAAGGCGCTTGAGAATTATGTTTTCAAAACCGTGCATGTGCAATTCTATAAGCGCAAGCAAGAATTCTTCGCGCTGATGGAAAAGCCGCATATGGTATTTTGGAACGTGCCAGAAGGCCATCAACCATCGCTAACCGAAGCAATGGATAGATTGGAAGATTATGAAAAAAATGGCCCATCGGAACGTGCTTTCGACTGGGCCGAAGTGATGGATATTGAGCGTATGCGCGCCTCGCGTTGCGCTTAAGGATAATGACATGCCTAAACTGAAAATAGACGGCGTTGAACTCGAAGTTGAAAACGGCACCACGCTGCTTCAGGCCTGTGAAGTGGCTGGCAAAGAAGTGCCGCGCTTCTGCTATCATGAGCGCCTTTCAGTGGCGGGCAATTGCCGCATGTGTTTGATTGAAGTCAAAGGCGGCCCACCAAAGCCGCAAGCCTCTTGTGCTATGTCAGTGAACGATCTGCGCCCCGGCCCCAATGGTGAAGCGCCTGAAATTTTTACCAACACACCCATGGTGAAAAAAGCCCGCGAAGGTGTAATGGAGTTTCTGCTGATTAATCATCCGCTGGATTGCCCGATTTGCGATCAAGGTGGGGAATGCGATCTGCAAGACCAAGCCATGGCTTATGGCATTGATCACAACCGCTTCTCTGAAAACAAGCGCGCGGTTGAAAATAAATATCTCGGCCCTCTGGTCAAAACTGAAATGAACCGTTGCATTCAATGCACGCGCTGTGTGCGGTTTTCCACCGAAGTGGCGGGCGTGGAAGAAATGGGCGCCACGGGGCGTGGCGAAGATTTGGAAATCACCACCTATCTTAGCAAAGCCATTTCATCTGAACTGCAAGGCAACATTATTGATCTTTGCCCCGTGGGTGCACTCACCTCCAAGCCTTATGAATTCAAAGCCCGTCCATGGGAACTGCGCAAAACTGAAACCATCGACGTGATGGATGCGGTCGGCTCTAATATCCGCGTGGATGCGCGTGGCCGCGAGGTGCTGCGCATTCTGCCGCGCACCAACGAAGACGTAAATGAAGAGTGGATTTCTGACAAAACCCGCTTTGTCTGGGATGGCCTGCGCAGCCAGCGCTTGGACCAACCTTACGTGCGCGATCTCGGCAAGTTGCGCCCCGCAACATGGGATGAAGCTTTGTCTCGAGCTGCTTCAAAGCTGAAGGCCGCAGACAAGTCTCGCGTGGGCATATTGCTTGGTGACCTCGTTGCCGCTGAAGAAGCTTTCGCATTGAAAGAATTGGCGCTGAAAATGAACATCGCCAATATCGATTGCAGGCAAGATGGCTCGCCATTGGGCGAACATGGTGGCAGAGGCGGATATCTTTTCAACTCCGGCATTGCTGCAATCGAAGAAGCTGATGCCATTATGCTGATCGGCTGCAACCCGCGCCTCGAAGCGCCCGTGCTGAATGCACGCATTAAGAAACGCGCCAATAAAGGCGGCTGCTTAATCGGCGTTGTGGGCGAGCAAGCTGACCTGACCTATAACTATACCTATCTTGGCGCAGGCTCGGAAAGTCTTGCTGTTTTCATCGATCATCCACCCGCCAGTAAACAGAAGCCAATGATCATCATCGGGCAGGGCGCTTTGGCGAGGGCTGATGGTGCCGCCATTTTGGCCATGGCGCAAAAGGCGGCCGCCTCCCTTGGTGTGATCAAAGACGGCTGGAATGGCTTTAACATTTTACACACAGCGGCGGGCCGCGTGGGCGCATTGGATGTTTGCGCACTGCCCGGCGAGGGCGGCAAGAATACGACGGCAATGTTGCAAGGCGACCTTGATGTTGTCGTGTTGGCAGGCGCTGACGAAATCGACATGGCCAAACTGGGCAAGGCCTTTGTGATCTATATTGGCAGCCACGGCGATGCTGGTGCAGCGCGTGCCGATGTGGTTTTACCGGGTGCTGCTTACACTGAAAAATCCGCCACTTATGTGAACACTGAAGGTCGCCCGCAAATGGCTTTACGCGCTGCCTTCCCACCGGGCGATGCGCGTGAAGATTGGGCCATCATTGTTGGTTTGGCTAGACAGGCCGGCGTTGATCTTGGTTTCAACTCCATTGAAGCCTTGCGTGCGGCCATGTATAAAATTGCACCGCAATTGCTGATGCTTGATCAACGCCAAACAGCCGACGCGACGGCCTTGAATGAGTTGCAGCAAGGTGCGGGCAAAACATCGAAAGACGCATTTGTCTCACCTGTGAAAGATTTCTATTTCACCAATCCGATCGCTCGTGCTTCAGCGATCATGGCGGAATGTTCGGCCTTGAAAAATGGCCAGAAACTTCAGGCAGCGGAGTAAGACATGTCTGAGTTTCTCATCGCTCTTGTGTTGATTGCCATCGAAAGCCTTGGCCTTCTTGTCGCCCTGCTGATCTGCGTTTCATTTCTGATTTATTTTGACCGCAAAGTTTGGGCTGCTGTAATGATGCGCCGTGGCCCCAACGTGGTTGGCCCATGGGGTGTACTCCAATCTTTCGCTGACTTGCTGAAATTTGTTTTCAAAGAAGTGATCATTCCTGACGGTGCCAACAAAGTTGTGTTTATGATCGCGCCCATTGTGACTTCGTTATTGGCGCTTTCCGCCTGGTCGGTGATGCCGATCAACGAGGGGTGGAGCATTTCGAATATCAATGTGGGTGTGCTGTTTCTTTTCGCCATCTCATCGCTGATGGTTTACGGCATCATCATGGGCGGCTGGGCTTCAAATTCGAAATATCCATTCCTCTCGGCGTTGCGTTCTGCCGCACAGATGGTGTCTTATGAAGTTTCCATCGGCTTCGTGATCATCACGGTTCTGCTCTGTGCTGGATCATTGAACCTCACAGACATTGTACACGCCCAAAACCACGGCCTTGGCACCAAGCTGGGCTTGCCTGCGTCATTCTTGGATTGGTATTGGTTGCCGCTGTTCCCGATGTTCATTATTTTCTTCATCTCGGCCTTGGCAGAAACCAACCGCCCGCCTTTCGATTTGGTGGAAGCGGAATCTGAACTCGTGGCGGGCTTCATGGTGGAGTATTCCTCCACGCCATACTTGCTGTTCATGCTGGGTGAATATGTGGCCATCACCACCATGTGCGCCATGACGACAACGCTGTTCCTTGGTGGCTGGTCACCGATCATCAATGTGGCGCCCTTCACTTGGGTTCCGGGTATCATCTGGTTCCTCATCAAAGTGGTTTTGGTGTTCTTCATGTTCGCCATGACAAAAACCATTGTGCCGCGTTATCGTTATGATCAACTGATG
>JAYVOQ010000030.1:0-2416 GCA_043757845.1 Hyphomicrobiales bacterium
TATTTCGCCTCGCCAAGATTCTTGTGATGAATTATTCTTGCTTAAACATTCGCGCGAACTAAGCGCAATTGCAAGCCTCTCAGACTTAACGGATAACTATCTGACAATTAGGAGATGATGACCAATTCAATACTAAAATCTTTCACGGCCGACTGTTACAGAATCGACCCAATGTATCAAAATATCAAACAAAAATTAATCTAACATATTGATTTTATTTATTTTTGATAAACGATCTTTGAATCCTGGACTCTCTCTAAAGTTAAGTAATCCCAGAGCTTAAATGCCTTTGAAAGTGCCTAGGTTTCCGCAAGTCGCATCCAAGATATTATCAATGTAAAGTAAAATACCCTTTGGTTTTCCTCTAACTCGACTGTTCTTAGCTCACCACTTCTTTAGGCACTATGGCGGACTTAAACTGCAACAATCGTAGCGCATTCAGGGTCACCAACACTGTTGCACCTGTGTCGGCTAAAATGGCGGGCCAGAGACCCGTGATACCAGCGATTGTTGTGACCAGAAACACGGCCTTCAAACCAAGCGCAATTGAAATGTTCTGGCGGATATTGCCCATAGTGCGCTTGGAGAGATCAACCATCAACGCCACATCGCTCACACGACCATGCAGCACCGCTGCATCTGCCGTTTCCAACGCTACATCAGTGCCACCGCCCATGGCGATGCCTACATCTGCTGCTGCCAAGGCGGGCGCATCATTGATGCCATCGCCAATCTTGGCAACCTTGAATCCTTGCGCTTTGAACTCGCTGACGATGCGTTGCTTGTCTTGCGGCAAAAGTTCGGCGCGAACCTCAATGCCTAACATTTTACCAATAGCGTCTGCGGTGCGGCGATTATCACCGGTTAGCATGACAATCTTCACGCCAGAATATGTCAGCGCTTTCAGACCCATGAACGCCACCATGGCCCTGTAGTTGGGCCATGGCTATGTAAACCAGTAACAGCTTCTTCCTTATGCGATTTTTTGCGGTGATCATGTTCTGCGTGGTCGTGTTCGGCATGATCATCATGTGCATCTTGGTCTTGCTTTGCTTGTGCTTTTGTAGAAGTGCCCTTCGCAGCAATTGTTGATACCGTGTAACCCAGACCTGTTACACGTTTTTGAAGGTGTACCAGATCACTCTCTGAGGAATGAGTTATCACCATGGTTCCGGCAGTGACCGACACCGAAACATCCTCCACCCCGGGCACCCTGCGCACTGCCGTATCAATTTTAGTCGCACAACCAGCGCAATCCATACCTTCAACGCGGAAGCGAGTTTGTTTCAGTTTGGTGTCCATGACTTAAATTTCCTTGCAATTCTCATTAGCCTCGCTACATCCTCTAGTGACTAGAGGAGCAAGCAAAAAATGCATTTTGGAATTGCCATCGGAAAAGCGGCCCTCGCCAGTGGCGTGAAGGTTCCCACCATTCGCTATTATGAAAATATCGGCCTCTTGCCCTCACCTTCCCGCAATGACGGGAACCGGCGTCTTTTTGAGCAGGCTGATGTGAAGCGTTTGGCCTTCATTCGCCATGCCCGTGAGCTGGGTTTTGGCATTGAGGAAATCAGGGAGCTTCTGAAACTATCTGATGATCCCGAGACCAGTTGTGCAGCGGCTGATAGGATTGCTAAATCGCATCTTAAACAAGTTGAACTGCGCATTGAGAAACTCAAGACGCTGCACAAGGAGCTTAAACGCATGGTTGAAGAATGCAGCCATGGCCAGGTCAGTCAATGCCATGTGATTGAAGTCTTGGGCAACCACGCACATTGTTCTGGAAGCCACTAGGCAGATTGCTATAGGCCATATCATTTGGACGCAAAGGTTCTCAACAAGTATCTATGATATCAATTGACCATTGCCACCCTACCCCCTAGGGGGTAGGGTAGTTATATGAAACATGCATCTCATCCTGACATCATATCAAAACTGAAACAAGCCCAAGGTCAAATTGGCAGCATAATAGCCATGATGACTGAAGGCCGCCCATGTATGGACCTCGCCCAACAGCTCCAAGCCGCTGAAAGTATCATCCACCTCGCCAAGCGCACCTTGATCCAAGATCACATGGAACACTGCATTACTGATGCAGCAAGCGAAGGCGGAAAAGCCGTGCGAGACGCGATGGCTGAATTCAAAACTCTTTCCAAATATTTGTGAGAAAAAAATATGTTTTCAAAATTTCTGGATTGGTTCGGCTTTGGTAATCAAAGCGCATTTCAAATGTCGTTGGGTCACGATCAAAGTTCCAGTGACCACGGTCACACGCACGGGGTCATTGATGCCTCAATAACAACCACGGATCGCGGTATATGGGCGATCAAGTGGTCATTTATCATTCTCGCCATTACCTCGGCCTTACAACTGGTGGTAGTTTATATTTCCAGCTCCATCGCGCTACTGGCTGACA
>JAYVOQ010000031.1:0-8771 GCA_043757845.1 Hyphomicrobiales bacterium
TGCAATCGCCAACATCATTCCAACCATCACACCCAAAGAAGCTCAAAACTACTTCATCAAAGCAGGTTGCAACCCAATATGATCGGTAACCGCTCTAACACTCAAAAGACCGATCAAATTTCTGGCCAAGGGTGAAATCAACCTGATGCGTGTCAAACAGCCGCCAAGCTTAAAAAACACCGTAGATGAGGCGGTAGGGAACTTTTGTGGCATAGGCGCGGTAGGCGGCGTCTTTGAGCAGAAATTTCTCCTCTTGGAGAATGCGGTAGATTTGAGCGATGTAGACTGTCGTTAATACCACCGCGTTTTGGATGTTGAAGTTTGCCAACAACAATCCGATGTGACCAAGGGCATAGCCAAAATAAATCGGGTGGCGAATGAGCCGATAGGCACCTGAATCAACAATGCCGCGGTTGGCTGGCAGCCAACCAAACGAGCGACCAAGAGTCACTTTTGCATTGATCACCCAAAGGGCTGAAAAGAGTTGCAATATGATAGCAACATTTTCGGGCAAAAGGTGGAAGGTGTTGGTAACTGTAAACAGTGGCAACCAAAGAAAACCGGCATAAATTGTCGCTGCTACAGCAAACAGGCTCCAATCACGCGTCATTGGGCGTCGCGACAGCAGGGAGACTACAATGGTCGCAATTTCAGAAAAAATGGCAGCGATCAAGGTGACGCGGCTATGGTCACGAGCATAGGCATTAAGCAGCTCGAACACAAAATAGCCTACACACACGCAAGACAGAATGCGCAGCAAAATATCTATAACTATAGCTTTGGTCGTCGGCTGCATTCAGTCAGCTCCAAGATTGTTAAAACACCAGTTGCTGCACGACAGCGACCGCTTCAATATACACCCATGATCAAACGATAACGCACTTTCTGCGCATAGCTTTGGTAAGCAGAATTTTTCATGAGATGATTTTCTTCAGTGATGACTCGATAAATTTGGGCGACATAGAGTGACAGCAAAATCAACGCGTTTTGAGCATTGAAATTTGACAAGAGAAATGCCGCGTAAAGTATGGCGCGGCCGGCATAGATGGGATGTCGCACCAAGCTATAGGCCCCAGTATCAACCACATTGCCCAAGGACGCAGGCCCAGTTGTGGCGCGGCGCAAAGTTTGTCTTGCCCTAATCACCCAAAGTGCCGCAACCACTTCTAGACCCTGCGCAATATGTTCAGGTATAAGCCTGGTCACCGCACTCAAATCGATCAGTGGTGCCCATAGAACCGTCGTATAGATCATTGCCGCCAGAGACAGGGGGCTGCCATAAACGCTGTCCGGTTTGATTGCTGCCGTAAGGGCAGCAGTGTTGGAAAGGATCACCGCCGACATAAACTTGTATATTCTGGCAGTTAAATATGCAGCTGAAGTCCAACCTCTTTTGATCAGGCTGAATGGAAGCGAAATTGTAGCAGAGGAATTTCCGCGCCACCCTTCAGGGGTGAAATCGGTAAGGGCTGACATGGCTCAGTAAACCCTCGATATGACGTCTGGGATAAGCGCCAACGCTGCCATGGCAGCGGGCAGGCCATAGGGAATTTGCCTACGATGTATTTTCTCGATCATTTTTGTGAGGAAAGCGGGCAAGACAAAATTTCCCAGACGCGCATTTATCATTGGGATTGATTTCAAAATGAAAACCATCAGCAGAGAGATCACCGACATCAATATCACAAAGGGCAGAACGTCATCGAGGCCCATGAAAAATGATATGGCACTGACGAACTTCACATCGCCGCCGCCCACCCAGCCGATGCGCCAAAATACAAAAAAGAAAGCGAAAACCGCCAATCCATAAAGAACGTTGAATGCAATCGGCGGAAGATGAAATTCATCTTTGTGCAGCTGTGGAAAATAAATTTCGTGAGGATTCAGCCAAACCAAAAAGGCAAAGATAACGAACAGCCCAATCAAACCATAAGAGACGCGGTTTGGAATGGTGTAAGTTTGCACATCGCACGCAGCCCCATAAACCACCGCAAGGCAAAACAAAAACAATGTGATTGTGAGGGCGCCGTGAAACATCGTCTAGGCCAGACACTTGCACTTGGCATGAATACGGTGGCTTGGTCGCGGCAACAAGTTGGCCGCTAAGCCGCTTTGAATATTACAGACTGCAGCTGATCTCAAAAGTTGATTGGCCATGCCTCAACTCAAACAGATTGGATTTAAACTTCGGTTAAATAACCAAAATCCCTGCTTGGGATCAGCACCTGACCAATCAAAGGACTATTTCAAAAAGGGGTACATCCGCAAAAAGCAATTATAATTTGATTTTTGGATCACATTTTAACCACAGTCTGAGTTTTGCTGATCGCGCAAAACCGACTGTCTGATTGAGAATCAGAGCGGATATTTGCCCTAACATTCTGAAATAAAAAGGTTATTCAGTCGACAGAAAGCCCTGCAATGGGTCGTTGACGCGATTCTCGGCGGATTGACGCAGGCAATGCTTAATGATATGTTAAGACAAGACGAAAAAGTCAATTATATTTTGACTTAAGTTTTCGTCGCTGGATCGGGATGGCACTACGTCGTTTTGACTCCGTTTAGAAACTGTAACGAGTAATATTGGAAGGGTAGATAAAATGACAAAACTTATTCGCGCATTACATGAAGACAAGAGCGGCGCTGCTTTTATTGAATACACAGCTTTGCTGGGCGTAATCTTGGCTGTTGGCTTGGCAACCTTGGGTGCCGTCGGTACTTGGGCCGGCGCCACATGGACAGCTCTCTGCGGCAAGCTTGTTGCAGCCAATGGTGTCGCGGCCTGCGCAGTAGCTGGTTAAATTTGTAATAATTAAAACGAGATCATCACGGGCATGTGTCTGATTTAGGCAGATGTCTGTGGTGGTTCGTCTTGCAACGACTGACAATGGCTCAAATCTGTCCCTGTTGGAAAGTAGTTTTTGCGTAAAGGAGTCGGAAATTATGACCATGATGTTATCTCTTCACAACGACAAAAGTGGAGCGGCATTCATTGAATACACCGCATTGCTTGGCGTGATATTGGCTGTCGGTTTAGCAACCCTAGGTGCTGTAGGAACTTGGGCTGGCGCAACATGGACAAGCCTTTGCAATTCGCTACTTGCAGCCAACGGTGTAGCGGCCTGCTCGGTAGGCTAATTATTGTAGCAAACATTAGCTGGAGCCGAATTTGGGTTCGACTCCAGCAACTAAATCGGCTAGGCAGGCTCATATCGGGGGGCAGATGGAGACGGTATGCGCGGCAATACGATTGTAATGCTTTTCATCGCACTGGTGTTTGGTGCGATTTCTGTATTTGTAGCCAATATATGGTTGAATAATCGTGTCAATCCGCAGGCCCCGCTAGTGGTCACGGAAGCTGCTATCGTAGAAACCAGCACGATTGTTGTAGCGGCGCGGGATTTGGTTTTTGGCGAATCGCTGAATAGTGACTCTTTGCGTGAAATTCCGTGGCCCAAAGCCAGCATTCCAGATGGCGCTTACGCCAAGATCGCGCCTCTTCTGGCTGACGGTAATCATATTGTTCTCACATCAGTCAGCCCCAATGAACCCATTCTGAAATGGAAAATTTCGGGTGCTGGGGCTAGAGCTTCACTCTCAGCCATTGTTACACCGGGCATGAGGGCCGTGGCCATGCGCATCAATGATGTGGCAGGTGTTGGTGGTTTTGTTTTGCCGGGTGACCGCGTGGATATTTTATATACCCGCAATGGCAACAATGGCAATGAGGCAGAGCGTTTCACCACCACTGATGTTCTGTTGCAAAATGTGCGGGTGCTGGCCATTGACCAAATTGCTGATCAGAAAAAGAGTGATCCGCAATTGGGAAAAGTTGCCACCGTTGAAGTGGCCGCCTTTGATGGCGAGAAGATTACGTTAGCACAAACCACAGGCTCGCTTTCTCTCACGCTGCGTTCGGCAGGCTCGGTTGATGCTGCCCCGGCGCGCCGCGTGGTAGAGCAAGAATTGGTTTCATCACCCAGCGTTTATCAAACTGCCATTGATGCCCAGACGGCGGCCCAAGTGCAGCTGGATGCAAAACTTAACGCCACGCAAGCGCAACTTGATTTAAAAATAAAGGCCTTGGATGATGCTGTGAAGCAAGCCTCCAAAGCAACGGGCCAAGGCGAAGAAGAGTTGCGCGCCAAACTGGCGGCGTTGCAAACAGCCATTGAGAACGCTGGCAACTCAACCAAAGGCGAGGACGCGCTGCGCGCCAAGCTTGCGGAGTTTGAAGCTAACTTGAGAGCGCTGGCCTCATCATCAAAAAAGCCAGTGATTATTGCCGCGCAAGCCCCTATGGTAAAAGCGGATACTTTAATGACGATTGGAATTACCCGCGGAACCAAGCGTGATACTGCGCAGGTTTCGGCAGAAGCTGCGAATTGAACCTTTTGGATAAATTGACCAGATGAAATTGATCAAGCGGCTAAACTTTCTGAAGAGCGCCCTGCTCGCTGCGGCTTGTTTGCTGGGTTCCAGCACAGCACCGTTGCTGTTCTCAAAAGCCGATGCATCGACCCGCGTCGTCAACTTGTCTGATAACCGTCGGGTGGCACGCGTGTCTGTGGTGATGGGCCGTTCCGATACGCTGCGTGTTGACGTGCCTTTCACGGAAATTGTGGTGGGGGATCCTGAAACCGCAGATGTGAACGCGCTGACCAATAAAACGCTTTATATTTTAGGCCGCAAGCTGGGCACCACCAACGTCACGCTGTTTGATCAAGACAAAAAATTGATCGCGGTGATTGATGTTGAGGTGACGCAAAATCTGGAAGGCATGCGCCAGGCACTGCGTCAGTCCAAGGCCAATGCGCACGTGCGGGTGCGCTCACTGAATGGCCGCGTGTTGCTGGAAGGCTATGTGGCCAATTCGCCCGTCGCTGAAAAAGCTGTGGCCATCGCCAAGGATTTCGCGGGCGACCAGGTGACCAATTCGCTGAACATTGAAGCCAATCAACAGGTGAACCTTGAAGTGCGTATGGTGGAAGTAAACCGCCTTGCAGGCAAGGATTTTGGCATCAACTGGAATCTGTCTAATGGTAACGGCACGACATATAATACAGGTAGTGGCGTGAGTGGCGGCTTGTCTCCGGCGATTGGGGCATTGTCGGGTGCTTTGCCATTTGGTTCGATCCTGTCGCATCTGCTTGGTGCTGGCACCAACCCTGATGTTTTGATTACGGCGTTGGAACAAAAGAACTTGGCGCGTCGCTTGGCGGAGCCAAATCTCACCACGATGTCTGGCCAACCTGCAAGCTTTCATGCGGGCGGAGAGGTTCCGATCACCACATGTGACGGCTCTGGCGCTACTACGAAATGTGGCACGATTTATAAGGAGTTTGGTGTGCAACTCAATTTCACACCTATTGTTCTCGAGGATGGTTTGATCAATCTGAGTATCAATCCGGAAGTCAGTGAAATCGACGCGGCCAACAGCATTAATGGCAATTTTGCCTTTACCAACCGCAAGACCAACACGTCGGTTGAACTGCGCAATGGCCAAAGCTTTGCCATTGCGGGCTTGCTGCAAACCGTGAATGCCAAAACCATCAGCCAAGTTCCTGTGCTTGGCAATGTGCCTATTCTGGGTGCCCTGTTCCGTTCTTCGTCATTCCAGAAAAAGGAATCGGATTTGGTGATTATCGTCACACCGCGTTTGGCCGTGCCTGTGGGCAATCGACAACAGCTTCATGACCCGCTGCAAAACCCAGTGTCTTCGAATGAGCCAGAGTTCTTTTTGTTCGGCAAAGAAGAAGTTTCAAAGCGCGAGCTTGATGCCACTTATCATGGCCAATATGGCCACATCATTGATCTTCCAAGGGTGAAATAATGCGATTGCTTAAAACCAGTTTGTTGGCTGCGGGTTTGGTTCTGGCCATTCCAGCGCTTTCGGCCCTCGCACAAGATGCGGATGGCTTGAGCCACAGCGATGGCATTTCGCTTTCGGGCGGCGATGCAAACCGCGCCAACATCGCCATACAAACGCCAACACCTTGGCCCAGATATTTGAATGATTTTGATTATGATATGCCCGGCCAGCAAGGCGTTGACCTGATGACGAATTATTTGAAGAAATTTTCAGCCCCTGCAGCTGGTGCAGGCACAACGATCAACATTAACACGGCCAAGTGATGCGTAGTGGAGGCCCTAAATGCGATTGCCAATCTTCGACCGATTGAAGGCGTGTTTTTCGGCTTTTAACGCTGATCGTTCGGGCATTGCGGTGGTCTATGTGGCCGTCGCCCTGCCCGTTATCATCGGCTTCAGCCTGCTGGCCATCGATTTTGGCCGCCTTGCAACCCTGCAGTCTTCCTTGCAACACGGTGTCGATGCCTTGGCACTGGCAGGCGCTGGTGAGTTAGACCGCAACACGGATGCTATCACACGGGCAAACAACGCCATCGCCAATTTGCTGACCACGAACCCTAACAAAAGCCTGTTTGCAACAACGGTGGTAACAATCGATGCCACCAATGTAAGCACTTGCTATCTTAAGACACTGCCCGCGAGTGATGCGACAGCCATTGCGGTTGGTTCTTGTTTGACCAATACTCCAACAAATGCTGGAGATGCGCACTACGTTCAAGTGACCGTAAATGCCACTACTTTCACTACCGTATTTCCTGCTACGTTTCTGGGAGCCACTTCCAATACATCCACGTCATCCGCCGTGGCTGTCGCCGGCCAAGATGTATCGGCTTGCACTTACACACCCATTTTTATCTGCAACCCATTCGAACCAACCGGCAATACCAACAACACGTCAGATTTCGGTTTTGCGACTTATTTTTCAACGCAGGCCAACAAGCGGCGCATGATGGCCTTCGTCAACAATGGTTCCGTTTACTCTCCGGGCAATTGGGGCTTCCTGTCTTCGCCTCTTGCCAATGGGGCCAACGCCCTCGCCGACTCCATTGGGCTTAACAATCCACCGCAGTGTTTCGCGCAGCCCGGCGTTTCAACCAAGCCAGGAAAGAGCACAGGGCCAGTAGACAAGTCATTTGGGTCGCGCTTTGATCTTAGTGCAACAAACTCCTATCCGCCGGGCACCAACGTCAGGAAGGGCTATGACAGTTCTAAGTGCAGCAAGCAGGCAGTTGGAACCCCGATCACACAGTTTTTGGGTCTGCCACGCGATAGCTGTTTGCCAAGCTCTTGTCCGTCAGTTTCTGCTCCAACAGGAAGTGGTGGTCAAGCCACGCCTGCTATTGGAAACGGAGATTGGGGAAATAATTCTCCGCTCGGCAATGGCGTCGTAGTGGGTGCTGCGGCCACTGTGCCCAGCTTTGGTCAATACTGGTATGTCAATTTTGGCTGGAGCGGCATCCTCGCGCCATTTGATTCCTCAGGAAGCACGCGTTATTCAAACAGCAATTTACCTTCGCGCTACAACATTTACACCTATGAAAAAACCCATAACGCCGCAGGTGCCGTAGACAACACAACAACCACCAACCTCGTTTCAAAAGCCAGTGTGGGCGGCGAAGTTGGAAACCCGATTTGCAATGGCATTGCGACTGGCACTGATGCGCCTGATCGCAGGCTGCTTTACGTCGCAGTTTTGAATTGCAGTGCCACCGGGCTGTCGGGTGGCAATTCTGGCGGACCTTATGTACCCGTTGAATATGCAAGTATTTTTCTGACTGAGCCTGAAGCAGGCAACTACGTCTATGGTGAAGTTGCAGGTGTCATCACGCCGGGCGGTGCCAATGGCCAAATTCACGATCTCGTGCAGCTTTATCGTTGAAGGTGCAACATGTGGCTTGGCAAACACATCAAGAAATTGGCTGGAGATCAATCCGGTGCTGCCTTGTTGGAAGTGTCAGTGGTGATACCTGTGGTGTTGTCTATTGGCCTTGGGGTGATTGAATTTGGCAATGCGATTTACAATGAGCATTTGATTTTTAATGGCGTGCGTGACGCGGCGCGCTATGCCGCAGGCCTGCCCTATACCTCGGCAAATCCTGCACTTTCGATCCCCACACAAAAGACAGCAGCCTGCATTGCGTTGACCGGACAAACTAATAACACAACTGCGTGCAATGCGGCGGCCAACCCCAGTTGCACCGCTGCCTATTGCCGCGTGTCATGGTGGAACAATGCATCGGGTGCAACAGTTGCTGGCTCACAAGTGTCGGTTTTCTACAATTCCTTGCAAGACATTAATGGCACGGTTCTTTGTGGCACGGTGGCAACGCCCGCTTTTTGCCGTGGCCGCGACGCCGCAACTGGGTTCGTTTATACGGTAACCGTAACTGCAACTGTGCCTTACCAATCCCTCGGATTTATGTCATATTTTAACCTTGCGGCCCCCACTTTCAGCTTGTCGCATACTGAGAGGCTTTTTGGTGTCAGGTAAACGCGCGAACTTATGGCGAGATGAAAACGGCGCTGCGATGCTGGAGTTTACGGCTGCCGCGTTCACGTTTTTCATCATCCTGTTCGGCACCATTGATTTTGCGCAAGTCTATTTCAAATGGAACCTTGCCACCAAGGCCACGCAACTTGGGGCAAGGTTGGCGGCGGTGTCTGATCCTGTGGCTGCCAATCTCGCCACTTTGACAGGCATAGAAGCGGGTGCCCTCCCCGGCGCGACGATGCCTGCCTATGACTGCACTTGCAAGTTTACTGGCAACACCCTTGCCTGCACGGGCACGGTACCAGCAGGTGCAACGGCCTGTGGCATTGGCACAACGGGCACTGCGGCTTTGAACACAATCTTTTACGGTCGCGGCAACGCTAAAAATCCTTTTTGCAACGCCACGGGT
>JAYVOQ010000032.1:0-8768 GCA_043757845.1 Hyphomicrobiales bacterium
CCTCGGTGGCCCGCTGACGTGGATTGTTGTCGTATACATCGGCTCTCTTGCAGCCTTGCTTCTGCAAAGTTTTTATCACCTCGATGATTTCTCTGGCACGGTGGTGCATGAATTCACGCTTTCCACTTATGCTGAACTTGCAGAACCATCCAATTTCCAGATTATTCTGCGAACGGTAACAATGGCAGCAACTGTAACGTTAACCGCAAGCATCATTGCCTTCCCCATCGCCTATTATGCGGCAAGATTTGCACGCGGTAAATGGAAGGCACTGTTTTATCTCGCAGTGATGATGCCGCTGTGGTCTTCCTACCTTGTCAAGATTTATGCCTGGAAATTGATCCTCGCCAAAGAAGGTATAGTCAGTTTTGTTCTAGGCAAACTCCATTTGAGCTGGGCGTTAGATGCACTCCTCAGTGTGCCAGTAATCGGAGGTTCATCGTTGTCATTCAGCTACATCGGCACGTTCTTAGTATTCCTCTACATCTGGTTGCCATACATGATTTTGCCAATCCAATCGGCCTTAGAACGCGTGCCACATGATTATATCGAAGCGGCAGCCGATCTCGGCGCAAGCCCGCAACAAACATTCCGTGATGTGATTTTGCCGCTCAGTCTGCCCGGTGTAATTGCAGGCTCGATCTTCACTTTCTCACTCACCTTAGGTGACTATATCGTGCCGCAAATTGTCGGCAACTCGCGCGCCATGATTGGCCAAGCGGTTTATACCCTGCAAGGCACAGCCGGAGACATTCCACTGGCCGCCGCCTTCACTGTTGTTCCCATGGTGATCATGGGGATTTACTTGACAGTGGCCAAGCGCTTAGGGGCTTTCGATGCGCTCTGATGCTGGCTGGCCGCTGAAATTTGCCGCAGGCGCTGGCCTGGCTTTTCTGCATCTGCCACTCCTGTTGATCGTGCTCTATGCTTTCACCAGCGAAGAACGTTCTTTCCAGTTTCCGCCACCAGGATTCACCACCCATTGGTTTGCAGTGGCTTGGTTTGATCGACCTGACATCTGGCCGCCGCTCTGGCTATCCCTCAAAGTTGCAAGCATCGCCACGGCTTTGGCTTTGATCTTTGGAACCTTGGCCGCTGCCGCCTTGGCGCGAGCACAGTTTTTTGGAAAGGATCAATTATCCTTGCTCTTCATTTTGCCCATCGCACTACCCGGCATCATCACTGGCATCGCCCTGCGTTCGGCATTTGACATCATGGGCTTGCCCTTTTCGACACTTACTATTGTCCTCGGACATGCAACTTTTTGCATTGTCGTAGTCTACAATAATGCTTTGGCTCGCTTTCGCAGGCTGTCGTCAAACATAGTGGAAGCTTCTGACGATCTGGGCGCCAATAGCTTCCAAACGTTCCGCTACATCGTTTTACCACAAATTGCTTCAGCACTCTTGGCGGGTGGCATGTTGGCCTTTGCTTTGTCTTTTGATGAAGTGATCGTCACCACCTTCACCGCCGGTCAACAAGAAACTCTGCCGATTTGGATGTTGAATGAGTTGATCCGCCCGCGTCAACGACCCGTCACCAATGTGGTGGCCATCATCGTGATCGCTGTGACTTCCATTCCGATATTATTTGCCTATTATTTCACCCGCGAAAACGACGGGCCGAAGAACTGATCAGGCAGTCTGATCGCCGCGTTGCCATTGTTCCTGGGTTGCTACGCGAAAATCTTCAAATCGGCCCGCATCAATGGCATCACGAATACCCTGCATGAGTGATTGATAATAAGCAATGTTAGCCCAAGACAAAAGCATCATGCCAAGCAACTCACCTGACCGAACCAGATGATGCAAATAAGCCCTGCTATATTGCGACAAAGCTGGGCAAGAATGTTCTGCATCAAGTGGTCGCGGATCGTCAGCATGTTTGGCGTTGCGGATGTTGATTTTGCCAAAGCGCGTGAAAGCTTGGCCGTGGCGACCTGAACGCGTTGGCATCACACAATCAAACATGTCAACACCGCGCGCCACAGATTCCAAAAGATCATCAGGCGTGCCAACACCCATCAGATAACGAGGAAACAATTCCGGCAATGAGGGCGTGGTGAAATCCAGTGTGGAGAGCATAAGCGCCTGCCCTTCACCCACAGCCAAGCCACCAATCGCATAGCCTTCAAAACCAATTTGCTGCAGGCCATCAACAGATGCCAGCCGCATTTTCTCATCAGTGCCCCCTTGCACAATCCCAAAACTTCCGTGTCCCGGCTGTGGCACAGATTGGAAAGCCTTACGTGAACGCTCTGCCCAACGCAGCGAAAGCTGCATGGCCTTTTCTGCTTCTTGTTCAGTGTGCGGAAACTGAATGCATTGATCGAGTTGCATTTGAATATCAGAACCCAACAAGCGCTGTATTTCCATGGCCCGTTCTGGTGATAACTCATAGCGACGGCCATCAATATGAGACTGAAACGTTGCTCCCGCTTCCTTAATTTTGCGAATTTTTGATAGCGACATGATTTGGAAACCGCCGGAGTCTGTAAGGATCGGCCCCTGCCATCCAGTGAATTTATGCAGGCCACCCAAAGCCGCCACTTGTTCAGCACCGGGCCGCAACATCAAATGATAAGTGTTGCCTAAGATGACGTCGGCACCCGTGGCTTTCACCTGATCCATGTACAGGCCCTTGACCGTGCCCACGGTGCCAACAGGCATGAAAGCAGGCGTGCGTATGTCACCATGGGCTGTGTGCACTGTGCCGCGCCGCGCCGCGCCATCAGTTTTGTGCAATGTAAATGAAAATTCCGTGGTCATGCAGGCGGCCATAGCAGGCTGGCATCGCCATAGGAATAGAACCGATAGCCCGAAGCAATTGCATGGGCATAAGCCGCCTTCATTCGCGCTTGCCCAGCAAAGGCCGAAACCAGCATGAACAATGTTGATTTCGGCAAATGAAAATTGGTGATCAGGCCGTCCACCACCCGAAACTTATAACCGGGTGTTATGAAGATTGCTGTTGTGCCAGAAAATGGTTCAAGCCCACTGGCTTCCAGCAATCGCAGCGAAGTGGTTCCAACGGCAATAATACGCCCCCCTGAAGTTCGCACTGCCTTCAACCGCGCGATGGCTTCAGTCGTAACCTCGCCCCACTCTGCGTGCATTTTATGATCATCAGTGTCGTCGACTTTGACGGGAAGGAATGTTCCAGCTCCAACGTGAAGCGTAACAAACTCATGGCCGATACCACCCGCTTGTAATTGTTTCATGAGTGCCGCTGTGAAATGCAACCCAGCAGTGGGAGCAGCAACTGCGCCCTGCTCTTTCGCAAAAATAGTTTGATAGTCGTGTCTGTCTTGATTGTCTTGCGCACGCTTTGATTCAATATAGGGCGGCAAAGGCATTCTGCCCACTGATGCAATTGCCTCATCCAATGCAGCGCCTGAGAGAGCAAAATTCAGTGTGATCTCGCCAGCCTCACCCTTGTCTTCTACCAACGCTTTCAATGAACCAAATTGTAACTGATCACCCTGCTCCAATTTCTTGGCAGGCTTGGCAAAGGCCTTCCAACGATTTGAATCAAGCCGCAAATGCAACAGCACTTCAATTTTTGGCGTAGTGCCAAGCCGCCCAACGCGGTGGCCGCTCAAGGCCGCAGGGATAACTTTGGTATTATTGAACACCAAAACGTCGCCAGTGCGCAGTAAATGCGGCAGATCGGCAATCGTGTGATCGGCTAAGCCCCGCCCCACCTCAAGCAAACGGGCAGCCTCACGCGGAACCGCCGGACGAAGGGCTATCCTGTCCGGCGGCAATTCAAAGTCAAAATCTGAAACGCGCAAATTCAATCCTTAGTGCCATGGGCAGGGCAAATAGATGACAGCATCGTTACCAAGTTCAAAATCTTGCTGCTGGAAAAGGAAAAATCAAAATATGAGGTTTCGCCCCCAACCTTAGATTTCTTAGTCAACCCCCCAAATGTCGAACCTTGCTGCCAGCATTTCTGGACTGTGGATTTCAAAACCTTTTTTCTATCTATTTGAAAAAGTCCAAGCGCGCGCTCTTCATCATGTGCCAAAGCATGACGAGCATCCAGCAAATCCACAAACTCGCTGTCAAAAACCTTCAACATGCTTGCCATGAAAACCATCTCAGTTTCAGACAACAAATGTCCTGACAAAGCTGCGACTAAGTTTCGAGCTGCTGCAAGATTCCAGACGCCTTGAAGACCAAGTGAGTGTTGGTATGCAATGTGACTGTCAAATAAGTACACGCGGTCAAGTGTAGCACCGCCTCCAACAACGCCATTCCAAAACAGTTCACAGGCCTTTGCTGCTCTGTAAGCAGGAACAAGATAGTTTATTGGTCCAGCAGCGATCGTTGCACCTTGGTATATTATGGTGTTGTCAAACGCTGAAGCAAACTCAAATTGGTATTTGGCCCCTACTGCATGGAAAAATCGATGCAGAGGAAGCATAGCCTTTACGAAAGGGTCCATTTCAAAAAAGGCCGAGCGCAAAATTCGCCCGACCTTTAGATCGATTTCATCAATCGAGTATCCGCTTTCAGTCACAGCTTTCTTAAGCGTCAGCTGCCACGCGCATGGTGGCAATCTTGTCTGGCTTGTTCACGGGTTCGCCGCGCTTGATGCCATCCACAATGTCCATGCCTTCAGTCACTTTGCCCCAGACGGTATATTGCTTGTCCAGAAAGCCTGCATCACCAAAACAGATAAAAAATTGGCTATTGGCTGAATTCGGGCTGGATGAACGCGCCATCGAGCAAACGCCCTTCACATGCGGTTCTGCCGAAAACTCGGCCTTCAAATCTGGCTTCTTGCTGCCGCCCGTACCAGTGCCCATGGGGTCACCGCCCTGCGCCATAAAACCATCAATCACGCGGTGAAACACTACACCATCGTAGAACTTTTCACGTGCCAACTCCTTAATGCGGCCAACATGGCCAGGAGCCAAATCGGGGCGCAGGGCAATCACCACTTTGCCCTTGGCTTTGCCTGCGTGGTCAGCGATTTCCAAGTGGAGTGTATTTTCAAGATCAGCCATTATTGCACCGTTATCTTTGTCATTTTATCTGGGCCTTCAACGGCACCGGATTGTGGGTCGCCCTTCTTGAGCGTGTCAACGCACTTCATACCAACATCATCAACTTCGCCGACAACTGTATACTTCCCGTCCAAAAAGCCGCCATCAGCAAACATCACAAAAAACTGGCTGTTGGCTGAGTTCGGATCGTTGCTTCGGGCCATACCCACCGTGCCGCGCTTAAAATGTTCCTTTGAAAATTCGGCCGTCAGATTAGGTTCTTTGGAACCACCGCCGCCCGTGCCCGTTGGATCGCCTGTTTGGGCCATAAAGCCGTCAATCACGCGGTGGAACACGATGCCGTCATAAAAACCAGCCGATACAAGCTTGGTGATTTGTGCAACATGCTTAGGTGCCAAATCTGAGCGCAGCTTGATTGTGAAAGAACAGTTCTTCGACGTATCTACTTTTAATGCGCCGTCAGCAAAAGCGGGTGCCCCAAAAAGCGAAACAGCAGCAGCTGCGATCAGGAATCGTTTCATTATTTTCTCCGTTAAAGTGGCAAGCCAACTAGCCGTATTCGGCTTTCAAGGCAACAGAGTGGCATTTCTATGAAAAAGCGTTATGGAACAGTTTTATGAGACCGCCATTCACAAAATCCGCGCCAAAATTCAACCGTAAATATGATCGGCCACCGCCGCCCAAGCCCGTACCCGCCAACGATGCTGAGCGTAGACTGGTTTTTAACCCGGAAAACGATTTGATTTATGGGGCGCATTCTGTGGCTGCGGCTTTAGCGAACAACGAACGCAAATGTTTGAAGTTATGGACCACTGAAAATGGCGCTGCCCGTTTGCGCGAAGAAATTGGCGAACTGCCGATCGAACCTGAACTCGTGCACCCCAGACTGCTTGACCATATGCTCAAAAGCCAAGACGCGGTTCACCAAGGGATAATCCTTGAAGCAAAGCCATTACGCCAACCCAGACTTGATCAACTTCCACATGAGGGCCTTGTGTTGGTGTTGGACCAAGTGACAGACCCACACAATGTGGGGGCTATATTGCGCTCATGCGCGGCATTTAATGTGACAGCTGTGGTGACAACGACGCGCAATGCCGCTGAAACCAACGGCGTTTTCATGAAGGCCGCTTCGGGGGCCTATGAGCATGTGCCTTATGTGACGGTAACGAATTTGGCGCGCGCGCTAGAGGAATTGCGAACCAATGGATTCAAACTCGTTGGCCTTGATTCGGAGGCGGAAACAAATATGGATGACCTTGCCACGTCACGTCCATTGGCTCTTGTTCTGGGGGCTGAAGGTAAGGGCATGCGCCAACTGACGCGTGATACCTGCGACGTGTTAGCGCGCATTGAGATGCCAGGAAAAATTAAAAGCCTGAATGTATCGATCGCCGCAGCAGTCTCACTTTACGCACTCAGCCGCACTAAATAAAAAGGCCGGATTACTCCGGCCTTAAATTCCAAATGTGGTGTCTAATTTAGTATCCGCCATCCTTGCTGATGGTTGGGCCATAATGAACCACATAGCCCGGATCAACACAGTTGCAGCCACCAGCATCACCGCCGAAGCGATAACCGCCCATGTTGCCGCGCGCCTGACGATGATGACGCAACTGCTTGGCATAGCGCATATGATGACGGCGCATGCCGTAACCCTGCTCTTCACCATAGGCATAGCCAGCACCGTAGCCACCATTGTTGCCATAAGTTGCAGACCCGCCGAAGCCTTCATCAACGCCATAGCCATTTTCACGAGCGCGACGTTGCGCCTGCATGACGGCAGCGTTGCTGCCAACATAAACATTTTCGCCTGAAGCATAGCCACCGACGTTGCCACCAAAGCCGCCAGCGTAACCGCCGCGATGGCTGACATAGCGTTGCTGTTGTACATAGCCGAAGTTTGCTTCAATTCGACGGCGTATCACGCGGCGCTGCACATAGCGTGGTTCTTCCACAAAGCCGCCACCACCAAAATAGCTATTACCGTTATGAACAAAGCCTGGGCCATAACGGCACTCTCTGACACTGCGAACCGGGATCAGTTGTCCATTGATTACACAGGTAATAATATGTTGGCCTTGATAGTCGCCACCACCGCTACCGCCACCATAAGCCATGCCGCCATCGTTTCCGCCGCCGCCATAGCCATTGCCGCCATAGCCATTGCCGCCGCCATTCCCGCCGCGTCCATGTCCACCGCCGCCGTTTCCGTTTCCGCCACCGCCCTTGCCTCCGCCGCCATTTCCACCACCATTTTTGTCTGTCCCGCCAGTCCCACCACCATTTTTGTCTGTCCCGCCAGTCCCGCCGCCATTTTTATCAGTCGCCCCAGTCCCCCCACCATTTTTGTCAGTAGCCCCAGTCCCACCGCCATTTTTTGTCCCTCCAGCACCACCGGGTGCTATATCAGCCACCTGAAAGCTTAAATTTTTGGAGCCATCAGCGATGGCGCCAGTCAGTCCTGTTGCAATTGGTGCCATGGCGAAAACGCCCAAAGCCAAAAGTGCTGGTACAACCAACTTCCGAGAGTGAGACATTTACTTAAACCCCTTGTTAATAAATTCTTACCTAGCTGTTTCGAAATGAGACAAATCGAAATGCTTCGGCGGCGATATCAGGGGTGTTGCAGCAATGGGGCCAAATAGGCTAAGTGCGAACCGCGAAGGCCAAATCAGCCTTCCCAATTAGCTCTAGGGATGATTGTAACACAGCCGGTTTAGCTCAGTTGGTAGAGCACCTGATTTGTAATCAGGGGGTCGCGGGTTCGAATCCTGCAACCGGCACCAGTTTTCAGAACGCAGCGCGAAGCTTGGCCAGTAAATTCACTTGCGTGAGATTCATATGCAAAGGCGTCACCGAAATTTTGCGTGAAAACACAGCTTCAAGATCTGTGCCTGCAGGCGGAACACCTTTATCGCGCTTAAACGTCATCCAGAAATAGGGCTCACCGCGATTATCCATGCGTTCATCCACAACCATATAATTCTGGTCGCGCTTGCCTTGCGAGGTGATTTCAACACCGACTACTTCATTAACACGGCAATCAGGGAAATTTACATTCATGAGATTGCCCTCACCAAAGTCTACGGCAATCAACTTCTTTACAATATCCGCACCGTGAACCGAAGCAACAGAGAATGTCGTACCATTTTCATACATCCCCATACATTGCGAGAGTGCGATGGACTTGATGCCCAAAGATGTACCTTCCATTGCAGCGGCGATTGTGCCGGAATAAGTCACGTCATCGGCAATGTTCTGGCCCCGGTTGACACCAGACAACAGCAAGTCCGGCATTCCCGGCATAATTTTGCGGCAAGCCATGATCACACAATCCGTGGGCGTGCCTGAAACTTCATAATGCCGCCCTTCAATGTGACGATAGCGCAGCGGGTGCGACAGCGTGAGCGAATGCCCTGCCCCCGATCTTTCGACATCAGGGGCAACAACCCAAACATCATAGCTCAACGTGCGAGCTATGGCTTCCAAAACTTTCAGTCCCGGCCCATGGATGCCGTCATCATTAGTAACAAGAATGCGCATATTATTTAAGGCCTTTTAATAACGGACATGCCGCCCATGTAGGGCTGCAAGGCTTGTGGAATTGTGACAGAGCCATCAGGGTTCTGATAATTTTCCAACAGCGCCACCATGGTGCGCCCCACTGCAAGGCCTGAGCCATTGAGTGTGTGCACATAACGCGCCTGCTTGGCATCAGCAGCTTTGCAACGGGCATCCATACGCCGCGCTT
>JAYVOQ010000033.1:0-2370 GCA_043757845.1 Hyphomicrobiales bacterium
GTCTTCATTTTTTGTGTCCCCTTGCTTGTTACATAACTCTTATCGGGATATTCACAAAAAACTTGAGAACTATTTTAAAAAAACTTGTAACCTATTATCTCTAATGGGAAGTTTTTTAGGCTTCCCTGTTAAGTCCCTGATATTATGCAACATCGGCCAAGGCGGTGACTTCCATCATGTCCTTGCCGGTGACCGTGGTCATGGTCTTGCGGTTGATCATCAGGCGGCAACGCATGTGGTAAACGGTCAGGGAAGGCTTCGCGCGTTCCAGGACGGTCAGGGTGAAGCTTCCTGCAGGCAAACCAGCCTTGACCACCAGTGCGCTGATGAAGGCTTCAGCGTCAGCGGGAAGGACTGCAGGGACCTTGGCGATGAAGCCAATGACCGATCCGGTGCTGTTCATGAAGTCAACGTTGATGTGGCTGGTCTTGGTGAAGAAGTTGATGAAGGCGATGATCAGGGTTGCGAAGTTCATTTTGTGTTCCCTTGTCTTAGTTGCCGTTCGTTGCTAACAATAGACTTATCGGGAAAATGACAAATAACTTTAGAACTATTTTAGAAAAACTTTTAAGCCCTGGAAATCCTGGGTTTTATTTTTTATGTTTGATGTTAAGTGATTGATTTAATAGGGAAGGTGAACTAACACCACGTCTTTACCGTGGATTTCCCGGATTTCAGCGCTGTGCTTGTCCAGCGCAAGCCGTTCATCACCCTGTGCACAGGTGATTTCGTAAGTTTGGATGAAAAGGGAATCCAGCGTATCGGCTGGAATTTTCCACCAAGGGCGGTTCATGGTGTGGATGTCCACCGTGTGGGTGATGACCGGATGGTTGACGCGCGTGTGCCGCGTGACGCTTTCCACCACATCGAATTCAGCGGAATTTTTGAACACTTGAACTTCGATCTTGGTGGTGGACATCGGGTTCCCCTTATTTGCTGAAATTTTTTGGTTCACGAACCGTGCAATACGTGCAACCGGAATGGCGATCAAATTCAGCCGACAAAACCAGTCCACCTAATGCCTGCAGCGCTTCGCTTCCCTTAAAATAATTTTCACACTTGTAACCCTGAAACAGAACCTGGATTTCGTTGGCCGATTTCCGGTCCCACATATAAGCAATCGTGCTAACCGTTGCGAACCATTGTTTCTTGCTTGTCTTCTTCATTTCGTTTGCCCTTCCAAGTTTGCTTACATAACTCTTATCGGGCTTTTTGCAAAAAACTTTAGAAATATTTTAGAGAAACTTAGAAACCAATGTTAGTGTTGATGTTTTTCAGCATGTTCCATGTTAAGTCCCTGTTTCCTCGTTTGGATCATACATTATTAGGGGAAGGCGCGAAACCGGCCACGCACAGGCAAATCAAAGCGTTGCCAAGAAACTTCCAGAAAAACTAGAGCCCTTACGGCATGTTACAAGTTTTTTTATATTTCCTCTCAAGTTATTTGGTGACCTGACGATAAGAGTTATGTAAGCAACATGAGGGAACAGCATGACGATTTTCTTCAACAAGACGCAACGCTTGATAGCCGAAGCAAAAACACAGCTAGCAGAACTTGAAGCGGAATGGGATCGGCTGGACAGCATGGGGACGCAAACTGAAAAGCAACAAGAAATTGCCGGTCAAATGCTGAAAATTTCTTCCGAAATACAAGGTTTCGAAAAACTGCTAACGATTTTGCGAAAGGGTAAGAAATGAGAATCATATTTCCAGCGCTGTTGATGTTGACCGCTTGCGGTGCAGCCGATCAGGGCGCTAGTCCGGAAGTTGCCGCTGAAAAGTCGGCGAAAACGCAGGAAAAAAACGAAGGCGTGACAAATGATGAGACGACTGTTAAAGACCAGTCAATTTTGGCGGGGGGTGAAGGGCAAAGCGGAATCGCGATTTTGCTTTTTGGTCAATCGCTCCCAGCGTGCGAAACCGCGAATCGCGGTCAAACGTTTTACGTTCAAGCAAATGATCTTTTTCAGTCGTGCGATGTTGATGGTTGGAAGGTTGTTGATTTGCGCGGTGCTGCTGGTGCAACCGGCGCTAAGGGTGACAAGGGTGATGCTGGTGAAAAAGGCGATACGGGCGCGGCTGGTCTGGATGGTTCTACTAGTGCGCAAGGCGCGCAAGGAATTCAAGGTGCGGCTGGTGCAACCGGCGCGCAAGGGGTTCAGGGTGCAACTGGATCGCAAGGTGCCACAGGTGCGACTGGTGCGCAAGGCGTGGCCGGTGCCGTAGGCTCAACCGGTACCGCTGGTGCCACAGGTGCGACTGGTACTGCTGGAACAAACGGTTTGAACGGGCTTTCAGCGGTTGGGTTGTATCAAGCATCCGGCAACAAATTCATCGGCACTTCGTTGGGTGGCACGACACTCGTTTTCA
>JAYVOQ010000034.1:0-2283 GCA_043757845.1 Hyphomicrobiales bacterium
GATGAATGCCCACAAACCCATTGACCGCTGTGCTGTTGTAACGGGTGTAAAAAACGAACTGGAAATACGGAAGTCTGACGATCCTGGTAAGTTCAGCGCGCCGTTCGTTTCACCCTGAAGACCAGCCGCGACGAAGGTCCCGGCACCAACGACCGTTCCTGTGCGTGCGTTTGCCGTCCCATCTGCGGCGCTTGTGGCACCAGAAAGCGGCCACCAGGACAGGTTGGCGCTTGCAGCTGGAAAACTCTTAGCTGTGAGTGTGTGGCCACCAGCCACTTGGCCCGAACTGCCCACCGCACCAATCGTTTGCTTTGTAAGTCTCTTGACGATAGGCGAACTGTTGATTCCCGTTGTGATGCCAGTGGCACCGTTCGGGAAGTTTGGTGCACCGGCACCGCTTCGGTTCGTAATGGTGTCAAATTGACCGTCAGGAATGGACCAGGGAAGCGGCGAACCACCGGCCACAATCCTGAACTGCTTAGTTGCAGAAACACCCGATCCAACAAAGTCCAAATAGAAGTTGACTGCATCGAAGTTGATTATGATTTTCGATGGATCAACTTGGATTCTTTTTGCAGCAACCGTGTCCCATTCGTGAACTGCATAACCGCGAATGTCTTCCATGTCGGAAAGACCGTGCGGAACTGTGGTCACTGCATTGCTGGTGAACCACTGCGAAGTGAACGCGCGCGAAGCGCTTGCGATGTTCGGAACGGTTGGGATGTAAAGCGCGGTGACTTCAAGATACTGACCACCACCGAACGTCAACCCGAAGGAAGATACGTTCAGTTGCGTAGCGTTCTTGTTGATCAGGTGCGACGAAAGATCTTTTCCGTTCTTGTTTGTGCCGTCGTAATAAAAGACCTGCACGATTTGCGGTTCACCATCAAGACCGTGCGTCAGGATGTTGCTTGCCGAAGCGGAAGTGATTTGCGTTGGGTAACGCTGGATGTTCGGAAAATACGAAGTCAGCGTGTCGTGAACCTGTTGTGTCCACTGAATCAGTTGCGACGTTGCCCAATCGGTTGCACCTGTTGGCACGAAGATTTGATCAATCAACACGTAACGACGTGGATCGATCAGCGTCAGGTCAGCCTGGTTCAGCAACTTCAAATTCGTTGAAGTCCAGGTGAAAACTTCGCGCTTGTTGTCCAGTGCGATCTTCGCTGAAAGCGTGGTCAAGTCGATGACCAGTGCATAGATCCGGTTGGCGACGAAACTAAGACCAGACTGCGTCAGCACAGTTGCCAAGGTTGCAGCAACATCGGCACCAGCCGTCAACGCCGTTGTTCCAGCACCAGAAGACAGAACGCGCTTGTCATCAATGCCGCGATAGCCGCCCTTAATCGTGGCCACTGTTGCAGTGATTGAAGATATTTTGTATGTGCGGTCAGAGCCACCACCCGCACCGCCACCAGCACCCACATTGAAAATACGTGAACTTGCGCTGACGCTATTTTCGATGATGCTTGTTGCGCTTCCAGCCGTCTTGAATTTGATCGGTGAAGTGCTTGTGCATTCAAGATCAACATAGCCGTTCGGCAAACCGTCTAGTGCAGACCAAAGGGTGCCCGGATCGATTGCCTGGATTGCTGCAAGCGAAACTTGTGCAGTCGTTGTCTTAGCATCGAAAGAGCCGTCAGATTTTCTGACGAATGCCATTCGAACAAATTGACCTGATGTTGCAGTTGGGTGTGTGTATGCAACCCCGTCGCGTGTCAGCGTGATTCCTGCAATCGTCGGTGACGTTGATTGCATGTCCAGACTGCCGTCAACACTTGCAACCACCTTGTCGTCAATTGCCGGGATGATTCTGGAAGAACCATCGCCTTGCGGGATGACGCTTGCCCGGAAATACAGTTTTGTATCCGGTGTTGGAAATGCAGCGTAAAGACGAATTGGGCTGTCAGCGAATTTGCCCACCTTCGTAACTTGGCTGTCAAGAAGTTCGTCGGCGGCGATGCCTAAAGGCGCGACTGCAGCTGTTGCCTTTAGTTCGTCAGTAAAGCCTTTAAGCAAGGACATGTTTCAAACTCCTGGTTCGCGTATAACAATATTATACCTAATTTTTACCTTAGATAAACCCGAATATCAGCACGTTTTCCAACAGGAACAGCTTCAGTGAAATCGATACTGTTGGTTCCAATATTTTTATTGAAATGTGCACCGTCAACTTGAAGACGACCATCAACCCACGCATCAATTTTGTGATTTGCGGTGATTGTCGCGCCACTGATGACGAAGGATGTTTTTGCTGAACCGGCAACGACTTCGCTTTGATCG
>JAYVOQ010000035.1:0-30053 GCA_043757845.1 Hyphomicrobiales bacterium
TTTGGCCCGGGCGCGAAAGCGTTGGTGATCCTGAGAGTTCAGAGGCTAGTGCTTGCTACACGCGTATTCCCCCAAGAGTGACCAAACGGTCGGGGCTTAAAGCGCCGTGTGACTCATCAATCAAGCTCTATCTCTTTGTTGCCATTGATAGAACCAGCAAGTTTGTCTACGTCGAAGTTCATGCGAAGACAGGTAAAATGCTGGCCGCGCAGTTTCTGCGTAATCTCATTGCCGCCGTTCCCTATGCCATTCATATTGTGTTGACGGACAACGGCATTCAATTTGCCAATCAGGAGCAACAGCGCTTCGCCTTCCAGCATATCTTTAATCGGGGTTGCCTTGAACATGGCATTGAGCACAGGCTCACCAAGATCAAGCATCCCTGGACCAATGGCCAAGTCGAGCGAATGAATCGGACCATCAAGGACGCAACCGTTAAACGCTATCATTACGATAGCCATCAGCAGTTCAAAAGTCATCTCACCGACTTTGTAAACGCATACAACTATGGACGCCGCCTCAAGACACTAAAGGGCCTCACCCCTTACGAATACATCTGGAAAATCTGGACAACCGAACCAAAAAGATTCATCATAGATCCAATCCATCAAATGTCGGGACTGAACATCTAGCTCACCCCATCCAAGTTTGCCAAATCTGCAGTGCCTGCCAAAGCAATGGCCACGGGCGCTGCGATACTTGATGTCTACGCGCCCATGGCCATTGCACCACCAGCCCAACAGGGCGATAATGAAGGACAGAGTCTACTTGCAACTGGTGCATAGTCAGGGCTCAGGTCACTAAACCTAGAGGCTACCCTGGGGATACTTTTTATCAACAGCCAAATCAAATGACATTGCAACTACATGCTTATGATCTTCGTCAGAACGGCAAGATCGTTGCTAAAGCTGCCCCACTGGTTGTGTTCCATGTGCCCTCTGCTCTGGCGAAAGATTGGCTCATCCAAGTACAGGCCGGACAGCAATAGCAAACCGAAGCGTTGGCGTCCCGGAAGGGATTCGAACCCCTGACCCCGGGTTTAGGAAACCCGTGCTCTATCCTGCTGAGCTACCGAGACCAATCGCCACGCACACGGTGTCTATACGGTACTTGGTCGAAACCGCATAGGCCTAACGCCTTGTTCCGAATCGCCTTCTCCGATCAAGAGCATCGAATTAGGAAAACGGTGCTCTATCCTGCTGAGCTACCGAGACGTAGGCCAATCTGCTAGCATAGCCAGCGCTTGATTTGAAGCAGAACACGTTGAGGCTGAAAAACACCATGAGCATTGCTTATCGCCCTATGCGTGACGGACAAGAAGACGTGGTGGCCAGCTTCATCCGCCAAATTCCCAAGGAATTGGGCCTGACCGCGGCACCCAGCATCACCGGCGAAAAACTCCGAAGCTGGAAGGCCGACGTGCGCGTGATCATCGCAGATAACGCAGGCCTGCTCTGTGGTGCCTGTGTGTGGTTTACAACCTATTCCACATGGCGTGCAGCCAAGGGCGCTTTCATTTCCGATGTATTTGTTTTAAGCCATTTGCGCAGACGTAGCATTGGCACAAACCTCATTAAGGCAGCGGCGCGCGAAGCTTGCAAACAAGGCGCATCATTTTTACGATTAGATGCAACAACCTCTATGCCGCGCCCACGCCTCTATTACGAAAAACTGGGGTTTCAAGCAGATGAGGATAATCTGACACTGTTTCTTGAAGCGCCCCATTTCAACACCTTCATTGCGGAGAAAAAATAATGACAATCAAAACTGTAGGTCTCGTCGGCGTTGGCTTGATGGGCCATGGCATTGGCAAAAACATTCTCGCCAAGGGCTTCAAGCTTAATGTGCTGGCCCATAGAAATCGCACCCCAATCGAAAGCTTGGTGGCGATGGGGGCAAATGAAAGCAAAAGTATTTCCGAAATTGTAACGGCTTCAGATATGTTGATCTTGGTGGTGACAGGCTCACCGCAAGTGGAACAGATCATGTTGGCTGACGCTGGCGTACTGGCCCATGCACCAAAAGACTATATCATCGCAGATTGCTCTACGGCAGAACCGCATTCCACCCTCAGAATTGCAACTTTGGCCCAAGCCAAAGGCATTCACTTTATAGATGCGCCGATGACGCGCACGCCCAAAGAAGCGGAAGCTGGAAAGCTTGGGCTGATGGTGGGGGGCGACGCTGCCATCATTGCGAAAATTAAACCCGTGCTGGAATGTTTTTCAGATTTGATTGTGCTCACAGGCGCTGTTGGCACAGCCCATCAGGTGAAACTGATCAACAACTTCCTCTCGCTCAGCCATGCGGCGATCGCGGCCGAAGCCATTACAGTGGCGGCCAAGGCGGGCGTTAATATGGAAGCCCTGCGTGATGTTATCATGGGCGGGGGTGCCGCCTCCACCATGTTTGGCCGCTTAATTAATGTGCCGCTGCATGATGATGACAGCCACGCCAAATTCAGCATCCGAAACGCCCGAAAAGATTTACGCTATTACACCAATATGACTGAGCAAATGCCCGTGGCTTCCTATCTGGCAGAGCAAGTGCACCAAACTTTTGTGTTGGCGGAAACCCTTGGATATGGAGATCGTTTCGTACCGCGGCTGATCACCATGATGATGAAAAATGCTGGAATGGCAAAATAATTATCGCCGCTTAGCGCGCGCAGTCTTTCGTTTGGGCTTGCTGCGTTTCGGTTTTGATTGAACATTCTGGGAAGGCATGGCAAAAATAGAAGGTAACTCCTCAGCATACATGGATTGCAAGAGAGAGCGTGGTGCTGGGGCCTGTGGCGGAGGTTCCTCGCGCGGCGCTTTTTGATAAAAGAGAGATGGCGGAGAATGCTCTTCTAATTCCGGTTCTTCAATTTGCATGGTGGCTGGCGCATTCAGATGCCTGCCAAGCAACATTTGAGTTAATCGCGCACTGGCCGACTCGGCCGTCTCTGGTTCACTGATCAGGAAGCCCTGCCCCAATTCGCACCCAAGGCTAGCCAGCCTGTCAATCTGCGCCTGTGTTTCAATACCTTCACCAATGACAGTCATACCCAAACTATGGGCCAAGGTGGTGATGGAGGTGATGATCTTTTCATTGCGCTCATCGAAATCTTCAAGTGCGATGAAAGATCGGTCAAGTTTCAATGTATCAAACGGAAAATCCCGCAACGAAGACAGGCTGGAAAAGCCTGTGCCAAAATCGTCGCAGGCCAACCCCACACCCATCGCCTTTAATTGTTGTAGCAACCGCGCACTGCGTTCCGGCTGGCGCATCACTACAGTCTCAGTAATTTCAATCTTCAAACTTCCCACAACAAGATTTTCGCGCACCAGAATATGCTGCACCTTGGCTGGAAAATCTGCATGTGAAAGCTGCGTTGCTGAAGCATTCACCGAAACAAAAAACGCTTTCCCGCGCATGTGCACGCGCTGCCAAATGCCCAGCTGCCGCCCTGCCCCTGCCAACATGAATTGGCCAATCTCTGGCATCATGCCCGATGTTTCAGCAATCTCAATAAAATCTGCGGGCGGCAGCAAACCAAACTTCGGGTGATGCCATCTGGCCAAAGCTTCAAAACCAACAACATCCAGCGTCGCCAGTTCAACAATCGGCTGATAGTAAACCACAATCTCATTTTGACTGAGGGCTCGGCGCAAATCTGATTCAAGTGAAAGCTGGTCGGCTCGGTCGTCTTTCAATTCAGCATGATAAAATTCTGATCGCGCACCGCCTTCACTGCGCGCCTCCAACATGCTCACACTCGCTTGGTCAATCAGATCTTGTGCCGTAACGCCCATCTTGCCCGACATGGAAACGCCTACGCTGGAAGACAACACAATCTGCTGGGACCCGTGTTTAATGGGCGCAGCAAGAAGGGCCTGCAATTGATCAGTGAAATGACTAAAATCACCTCGATCAATCGTTTCGGCGCAGGCCAGTGCAAACTGTCCACCAGTTATGCGGGCCACAGTTTCATTATCGTCAAGGAACCCAATCAAACGGTCAGCCGTGAGCTTAAGAATCCTGTCACCAACGTCTTGGCCCAAACCTTCGTTTAGTGTTTTGAACCGATCTATATCAACAATGATGACGCGCAACGGCGGACCCGCAGGGTTGCTGAGGCTGCGATTCACCCTGTCAACAAACAACGCCTTGTTCGGTAGGCCACTCACATGGTCTTGCAAGGCATCATGAGCCAAACGCTCTTCAACAGTTTTAAGTTTGCCGATGTTGGTCAGGGTGCCAATGCAGCGCTCAACCCTATTGTTTGGCCCTGGCACGGCGCGGGCCTGCAATTCATACCAATGATAGCTGCCATCACCATGTTGCAACCGCAGTTCAAGTTGAATGCACTCCCCTGCTCTAAAATCAAAGCGTTCCGCCAGCTTTTTATAAGTGGCCAAATCAAGCGGATGTAGAGCGGCATAAAATTGTTCAACACGGTTGGCTGGCGCCTGTTCAATGGACAGATCAAGATTGCGTTCAAATTCACCGCTGATTTCCAGCATCTCATTGTTCGGTTGCCAATCCCACATGATGTGTTTTCCAGCTGAAAGGGCAAGGCTCCGCAAGTTGCTATCAACAAGAGAAGGCAAGGAAGCATTCAACTCTAACGCTCCCAAATGACGCAGCATGACAATGATGAGCGCAACAAGCAGAGCCGCTGTAAGCACAGCAAGCTGCGGTGCACGCATGGCATTTTGTGTTTGATCCCATGCAAGTGCAATCGTCAACACCAGCCAAGCCAGCAGAGAAAGCCAAAAAATTCCGACAGGATCAACATTGTCAGATTTCAAATTTCGTGAGCGTAGCGCCATAATGACAGCCCCGAAAGCTAAAATCACAAACGCCCACCGCGCCAACATGGTTGCTGGCAATGGTTCAGCTAGCCCATAGCCCATATTGGCTACAGCCAATACGGCAACGACGATCATGCCGCGTTGCCACCATCCGCGTAACGTTAAAGGCGAAATAAATGTGGCCGCACACAGTGCCAGGCCCAACACCATTAGACTTTCAGACCAGGCGCGGAGGATATCACTTGCTTCATTGAAGGGAATAAATCGTCCCAGAAAAACATTGGTGCCAAGCTCTACAAAGGCCAGAGCAATGGCAGCAAAGAACGCCGCCGCAAGAAAGGCGCGTTGGGCGCGGTAAGCAAACAGGCCCAGCAACGCCACAACAACCAGCAACATCACCCCTTCTGCTAATCCCACAAAATAAGCATGGCCTGCTTGCAAAATCTGAAAGGCGGCAGGTTGCCATAGGCTGGCAGATATTTTGGCAGATAAGCTCTCAACAACCACATTAGTGCTATCATGGGGAAGAACACGAATTTGGATGCTCTGCATTAAGCCCGCATCAAATACGGGCAAAACTTGCGCTTGTTTGGTTAAAACTGCCCCAACCGCATTGGCCCCCATGGGCAAAGTTTTTAACAGACCAGAGCCCGTAAAATACTGTCCATCCACTGCCAAAACAAAATCGAGCGGCGCGTCGGTTACATTGTTCAACGAGAATAAAGACCAATAATAACTGGGGCCAGGCCCTTTGGCTAACAGTTTGGTTTTGACGTTTTCTTGTGGGCCTTGAACGCTGATTTCGGGCCGATCAGTGGTGATTGGTTCACGTAATTCCGAAATATCGATGCCGTTGGTTTTGCCATCAACGTCCAAAATTCCACTGGCCGAACGGGCCGGCAACACCAAAGCGCTGCTGGCGAACACCAACGCCAACACAACCAAAACCCAGACCTTTGCCTTAAGCGCCGTGCGAATCATTCATGCAATTTACCGATTTGCCCAAACAATGGTGAATGAAGCCAAAGTTGCCCCCAACTTCTCAAGCCAAAACCAACCCAAAGAGTTGATGATCTTCCCACCGTCCCGCAATTTTAACATAGGATTTGGCAAAGCCTTCTAACTCAAAGCCACAGGTCAACAGCAAATGCTTGGAACGATCATTATGGGGCAGGCAGGCCGCCTCCAGACGGTGAAAGCCAAACCGCGGGCCAGCGACTGCCAGTAAAGTGCTTAATGCATCTTTCATAAGTCCCATACCGGAAAATTGTTCGCCGATCCAATAACCCACTGTGGCGGATTGTGAAACACCGCGCCGCACATGGCTTAAGGTCAAGCCACCCACAAGTTGATTGGTCTGCTTGTCAAAAATGAAAAAGGCATAGCCTTCATCATCTCGCGCACGTTGTGCATAAATGCGAATACGTTGTCTGAAGGCAAAGCGTGAAAACTCATCGGCTGACCAAGTGGGTTCCCATTTTTCCAAATAGGCCCGACTGCGTTGGCGTATCTCCGCCCAATCCTCAAAGTCTCCCAACTCTGGTTCACGCAGATAAACTTGTTCGCCGCGCAGTGCGCTTTGGTTGCCGCTTTTTCCAAAAAAGAAAAGCGTGCTCACCGTGGCTTCTTTTTAAACCGCGCAGCCAAAGCGTCATGGTTTTCAAGTGATGATAGCTGGCCAACTGCACTCATCGAGGGAACTGTATCGCCAAAAATATCTGCCGCCAGAGCTCGCACCTGTTCGGAAGTCACAGCTTCAATGCGGGCAATCAACGTCTGCATGTCGGGCACTTCACCAAAGGCCAAATACTGTCGTGCAATTTGATCGGCGCGTGAAGAAGCGCTTTCAAGGTTCATCACGATAGAAGTTTTCAGCTGCGCTTTGGCCCGGTCAATTTCTTTTTCCGAAACTTCGTCGATCATCGAATGCATCACAGAAGCCGTCACATCAATAAGTTCCGGCGTATTATCGGGCGAAGTTGCCGCATAAACGCCAAGCTGGCCAGAGTCCTCGTAAGTGGTGCCAAAGGCAAACACGCTATAACATAGACCGCGCTTTTCACGCACCTCTTGGAACAGGCGTGAAGACATGCCGCCGCCTAAAATGCTGGCCAGAACTTGCAGTTGATACACGCGTGGATCGCGGTAATTCGGCGCCGGGAACGACAACACAAGATGCGTTTGATCAAGCGGCTTTTGTTCAGTCAGCGCTTCCGCACCAAAATGCGGCGGCTGGCGCTGCGGCATGTGACCGTGGGCAATTTTGCCGAAATGCTTTTCAGCTTCTGCAACGAAAGCCGCATGATCAACATTTCCGGTGCCACAAACCACCATGCGTGAAGCCCAATAATTGCGCTCTCGCCATGCCAACATCTGTTCGCGCGTCATGGCATTGACCAAAGCTTCCGTGCCCAGAATGCTGCGGCCTAAGGGGTGTTGGCCATAAGATGCAGCCTGCGCCAATTCAAACACCAAATCATCGGGCTGGTCTTTGGCTGCTGCAATCTCTTGCAAAATCACATCGCGCTCACGCTCCATCTCATCATCTTCTAACGTGGATGATGTGAAAATATCCGCTAGAATATCCATGGCCATGGGCCAGTCCTTCTTCAAGGTGCGGGCATAATAAGTGGTTGTTTCCATACCCGTGGCGGCATTGATTTCACCGCCTGCATTTTCAATCTCTTCGGCTATGTCACGCGCACGACGGCGCTTGGTGCCCTTAAAGGCCATATGTTCCAAAAAATGCGCCACACCATTTTCATGGGCCATCTCATCGCGCGCACCAGCTTTAACCCAAATGCCCAAGGCCACAGATTCTAAGTGGCTCATCATCTGCGTGATGACCGTTAGCCCATTTGAAAGCTTCGTAATCTCAACAGACAAATTAAACTCTCCCTTCAGCGCCCTTCCTGTGACAGAATGAAATCTTTCACCGCTTGGGCACTGTTGGGCAACACCTTGAAACTTTCTGAGCCTGTCATCAAGTGTTCTAGTCGAGAAGGTAAACGCGGCGTTTGCCCAGTGGCCAAGCGCACTGCATCAGGAAATTTAGCAGGGTGCGCGGTGGCCATTACAACCATAGGCGAATGAGTTTGATGCTGCATAGCAACATGCAATCCAACAGCCGTATGCGGATCAACCAATTCGCCCGTGGTTTTGAGTATGTGCGCCATTGTTGCAGAAGTTTGGGCCTCTGACGCAGCCCCCGATAAAAATTCGGCGCGAATGGATTTCAACGCTGGTGAGGTTAACGTAAAGCTTTGCGATTGCGCCAAACTGCCCATGGCGGCGCGCACGGCGGCGGGGTCATTTTTATTGGCCAAATAAACCAACCGCTCAAAATTACTGGACACTTGAATATCCATTGATGGACTAATCGTGGGGTAAACCCCAGTCACATCATAACGGCCAGTTTTGATTGTTCGGTCAAGAATGTCGTTGCTATTGGTGGCTATGATGAACCTATCAACTGGCAGGCCCATGCGCTTGGCAGCTAGACCTGCAAACATATTGCCGAAATTTGCCGATGGAACGGTGAAGCTCACGCTGCGGTCAGGCGCGCCCAACGCCAGCGCTGCATAAAAATAATAAACCATCTGGGCCATGATCCGGCCCCAGTTAATCGAGTTCACCCCAGCCAGCCCCACACCATCGCGGAACGGATGATCATTGAACAGCGCTTTCACAATGGCCTGACAATCATCAAAATTACCTTCAATCGCAAGGTTGTGAATGCTTGGGCTTTTCACGGTGGTCATTTGCCTGCGCTGCACATCTGACACCCGGCCCTGCGGGTGCAAAATAAATAGGCTGGTATTTTGACTATGCTCAAAGGCCGCAACGGCGGCACCGCCTGTGTCACCGGATGTTGCCCCCACAATCACCGCGCGGCGTTTGTTCTTGGCCAAACTCCAATCCATCATGCGCGATAAAAGCTGCATCGCCACATCTTTGAAGGCCAGCGTTGGCCCATGAAAAAGTTCTAATAGAAAATCATTTGCTCCAAGCTGCTTCAGCGGTGCCACTGCTGCGTGATCAAAAGTGGCATAGGCTGCGACAATCATTGGCTTCAATTCTTTTGCAGGAATGGCAGAGCCAACAAATTTGGAACACACCGCGTAAGCCACATCCACATAAGGCTTGCCGCGCAGAGCCCTCATCTGCGCCTGGGTAAATTTCGGAAAATGTTCGGGCACATAAAGCCCACCATCGCGGGCAAGGCCGGAAAGCATGGCCCCTTCAAAATTCAGCTTGGGCGCTTGGCCACGAGTAGAGATGTATTTCATATCGGTCTGCCTTAGCGCCGCCCGCGCTGAAACACAAATGCCGCCGTCACCCCCAGCAGTGCCGCAGCCATCCCAAACCACGTGATCGCATACCCCAAGTGATTATTGTTAAGTTCCACCTTGGGTGGTGAGGCTTGAAATCCAGACTCATTGCCAAGGGCTTGCAAAATAATCATGGGTGACCCATCACCCATCCCTGCTGCTTTTTGCATGGCGGGCAGATCCCACCAGAACCACTCATTCTTTGTTACATTGTTGTCCGCATCGAAAGTGCCCCGGCCCAGATGATGGAGGCGAATGATGCCCGTAAATTCCGGCACCGATTTCGGCACCAAACCATGTTGATCTGTGCCGCCAAGATCAACCAACACGCGCGCACCATCTTCCGCTTGAAATGGCACAAGCCCTTCCCAACCCGCCATGTCATAAAACACAGTCTGCTTGTAAAGCGGATGGGCGATGTCCAATGCACCTTTGGCCATCACCTTAAGATATTCAACATCTTCGCCCGCATTAAAGCGCTTCAAAGCATCGGCCAATGGAATCGGATCTTCAGCCATACGCGCAGTCAAAGTGGCAATCAGGCCCTCTTTCCACGCCAGCCGTCTAAGCTGCCACGTACCAAGCGAACATAACATTACAAGTCCCAGCGCACTCGCCAACAGCACCGGCCATAGGCGCGGCCTATCTGCCACTAGTGTCGGCCTTCATGGGC
Organism: Hyphomicrobiales bacterium; assembly: GCA_043757845.1. Lineage (GTDB taxonomy): Bacteria > Pseudomonadota > Alphaproteobacteria > Rhizobiales > Aestuariivirgaceae > Aestuariivirga. The sequence goes on from JAYVOQ010000035.1 coordinate 9,804, forward strand.
ACTGGTTTTCCATTGTTGTGCCAACAGCAAGCCCTTCACCGGGCGCAGCATGAGCAAGGGCACAATAACAATCAACACCAGCGCGGTTAAAACATGAACCCATATGGGCGGGCTATAAGCCGCCTCAAGCCCGAAGATGGAACCCACGCCCACAATGCACGCAAACAGCATGACGAACCACGTGGCCCCATCACCAGCATCGGCAAAGCTGAAAGACAATCCGCAGTGGCCGCATGCTTTGGCCACCGTGAGATAGCCATCAAACAAATTCCCCCGCGCGCAGCGGGGGCATTTGCCGCGAAGCCCAGTCCGGGCCGCAGAGAAATCTTGATAGGTGTTCTCATTCATTCCAGCGGAATGACGCCGCCGTGGTTGCCCCACACGTAAATGCACACAAACAGGAACAGCCAAACCACGTCTACAAAGTGCCAATACCAAGCGGCGGCTTCAAAACCGAAATGTTGCTTGGGTGTAAAAGCCCCACCGCGTGCGCGGATCCAACACACAATCAGAAAAATCGTTCCCACCAAAACGTGAAAGCCATGGAAGCCTGTGGCCATGAAGAATGTAGAGCCATAGATGTTGCCGCCATTGGCATTGTTAAAAGCAAACATCGCATGGGAATATTCATAGGCCTGCACGCCCGTGAAAGTTGCGCCAAGAAGAATGGTGAGAGTAAGCCCCCACATCAAACCTTTCCGGTCATTATTCAGCAACGCATGATGTGCCCAAGTGACCGTTGTGCCCGAGGTGAGCAAGATCATGGTGTTCAAAAGAGGCAAATGGAATGGATCAAAAACCGTCATGCCCTTAGGCGGCCAAAGGCCACCCGTGGCCAAAACGCGCGACGCCAGTTTAGCTTCGTTGGCAAATAAAGAGGCATCAAAGAAAGCCCAGAACCAGGCCACAAAAAACATCACTTCTGAGGCAATGAACAAAAGCATGCCATAACGTAAATGCAATGCAACAACGGGCGTGTGATCGCCAGCATTGGCTTCATGAATCACATCGCGCCACCACATAAACATGGTGTAAAGTACCATCGCAAAACCAATAATCACAGCATAGGGCTTAGCGCCATGCATCCAAGTTACGGCACCCACAGCCATGACAAATGCAGAAGCAGCACCCACAACGGGCCACCAACTTGGGTTTACCAGATGATAGTCATGATGCTTGGCATGTGAATCAGCCATGTGTGTTGCTCCTTAAAATCAATTCGTGGCCTGCTTCAGCGCCGCCTCAGCAGGATAGAAAGTGTAAGATAAAGTGATCTCGTCAATGCCTTTGGCGTCTGCATCTTTCAGAATATCGGGGTCAACAAAAAACACCACGGGAAACTCAACGCTCTCACCGCTTTTGAGGGTTTGCTTGGTGAAACAAAAACATTGGATCTTGTCAAAATAGGCACCAGCCAAAGGCGGAGATACGTTATAAACCGCACTGCCCGTATTCTCATGCGCGGCCAAATTCGTGGCCTCGAAATAGGCCATGTTCTGTTCGCCTATCTTCACCCGCATAACAGTTTGTTTGGGTTGAAAGCGCCAGTTAAGTTCCGATGAGGTATTGGCATCAAAGCGCACATTGATGAATTGTTCTGTAGCTTTTTCCGGTGCCTTGGTGGCGCGTTGTGTTGTGCCAGCAAAACCTGTCTTCTGGCAGAACACTTTATAGAGGGGCACAGAAGCATAAGCTAAACCAACCATAGCCACAAAAACGGCTCCGGCAATAAGTGCAACGCGGCGGTTTTTATTGACATTGGGCAAAACCGGTTTCATCCGCCAACACCCACTTTAATTTTGTAAACAGTGCTCACAAATATGATCACCATAAAAGCCATCAGAAGAAAAGCCATCGCCAAGGCGCGAGATTTACGGCGCTTCATGTCTTGCGGCGAAAAGGCAATCACTGGTTTGCGCTCAACCATGCAGCACAGCGCCAAAGGCTGGAATGCCAGCAAGTTTTTCAACCAAAATCAAAGCGAACAGCAAAAACAGCCAGAGGATGGAAAATCCAAACAGTTTCTTTGCTGCCTTGTCTGCAATTTCACCTTCAGTAAAACGATAAACATTGAATGCGCGCCACACGAACATTGCCGTTAAACCAGCAGCTCCAACTGAATAGAGCAATCCTGAAACGCCAACCAAGGCCGGAAGTGCGGCGGCCGGAATGCAGGCCAAGGCATAAAGCATAATCTGCTTGCGGGTTTCAGCACGGCCATAAACATTGGGCAACATAGGAACGCCAGCTTTTTCATAATCGCCTTCGCGAAACAGGGCCAAGGCCCAGAAATGCGGCGGCGTCCACATGAATATCAGCAGAAAAAGTGAAATGGCTCCAAGATCAATATGCCCAGTCACGGCAACCCAAGAAATCATCGGCGGAAAGGCCCCAGCCGCCCCACCAATCACAATATTCTGCGGTGTGCGCCGCTTCAGGCCCATGGTGTAAACCACGGCATAAAAGAAAATGGTGAAAGCCAGCAAAGCAGCAGCGGCCAAATTGACCACCAACCACAACATCACAACTGAAAAAGCTGCCAGCGTAAGACCAAAGCCTAACGCTTCACCCGGCAGAATTGCACCTGATGGAACAGGACGATTGGCAGTGCGCTTCATCACCGCATCAATATCAGCATCATACCACATGTTCAGCGCACCAGAGGCCCCGGCCCCCACAGCAATGCACAAGATGGTCATAAACCCAAACCAAGGATGAATGGCGCCCGGTGCCGCAAATAACCCAACAACGGCAGTGAAGATAACCAACGACATAACCCGCGGTTTCAACAGCTCATAATAATCCCGCACCGAGCCTTGGCCGCCACCGGCGGCAGCGTCCAAGACGGGATCATATGTGTGGTTCAGGCTCATCAACTTACTTAATCACCGGCAGTTCATTGAACTGGTGGAACGGTGGCGGCGAAGGCAACGTCCACTCTAAAGTTGTGGCACCCACACCCCATGGATTGGCGGGCGCTGGAACCTTCTTGATATAGGCGTTGATTGTCACATACAGGAACACCAGAACCCCAAGGCCAGAGAAATAAGAGCCGATTGAAGACACATAGTTCCATCCTGCGAATGCCGCCGGATAATCAATATAGCGGCGCGGCATACCTTGTAGTCCTAGGAAATGCTGGGGAAAGAAAACAAAGTTTACAGAAATGAACGTAATCCAGAAATGAACTTTGGCCCAAAATTCGTTATACATATAGCCCGTCATTTTTGGGAACCAGTAATACCAACCGCCGAAGATCGCAAACACTGCGCCGAGTGAAAGCACATAGTGGAAATGCGCCACCACGTAATAGGTGGCGTGCAGGTCACGGTCCACGCCAGCATTGGCCAACACCACGCCGGTTACGCCACCAACGGTGAACAGGAAAATAAAACCAATCGCCCATAACATGGGTGGACGAAACTCAATCGAGCCGCCCCACATGGTGGCAATCCACGAGAAGATTTTAATGCCGGTTGGCACTGCGATAATCATTGTAGCAGCTGTAAAATAAGCCTGCGTATCTGCATCCAAGCCCACCGTAAACATATGATGTGCCCACACCAAGAAACCCACCACGCCAATCGCCACCATGGCATAAGCCATGCCAAGATAACCAAACACCGGCTTTTTTGAAAAGGTGGAAATAATTTGGCTGATGATGCCGAAGCCTGGCAAAATCAAAATATATACTTCAGGATGCCCGAAGAACCAGAACAAATGCTGGAACAACAGTGGGTCACCTCCCTTGGAAGGCACAAAGAAGGATGTGCCGAAGTTACGATCCGTCAACAGCATGGTGATGGCGCCCGCAAGAACGGGAAGCGCTAACAACAGCAAAAATACAGTAACCAATACCGACCACACAAACAACGGCATCTTATGCAGCGTCATGCCCGGTGCCCGCATGTTGAAAATGGTGGTGATAAAATTGATAGCACCTAGAATTGAAGAGGCACCGGCAAGGTGCAGCGAAAGAATTGCAAAATCCATCGCTGGCCCGGGTTGGCCCGCACTTGAAGACAGCGGCGGATAAATCGTCCAACCACCACCAACGCCGTGCATGCCGGGTGGGCCTTCCACAAACATTGAGATGATGAGCAAAGCAAACGAAGGAATGAGCAACCAAAAGGAAATGTTATTCATGCGCGGGAAGGCCATATCAGGTGCGCCGATCATCAACGGCACAAACCAGTTGCCGAAACCACCAATCATCGCAGGCATCACCATAAAGAAGATCATGATCAGGCCGTGTGCCGTGACGAAGGCATTATACATTTGTTTGCCGTTATCCAGCGCCGCATTCTCTGGCACGCCGTAAACCATTTGCGCCAAGCCTTTGAAAATCTGAATGCCCGGCTCTTGCAGCTCCATGCGCATCAGAATTGAAAGAACGCCGCCCAAAATGCCCGCCATAATGGCAAACCAAAGATACATGGTGCCGATGTCTTTGTGGTTAGTAGACAAAAGATAACGCCTCCAACCCGTTGGGTCGGCATGGGGTTGGGCGTGATCGTCTTGAATTGCGTAAGCATGTGCCATGGTTGAGGTGCCTCTAAAACTTAATTGGTTGCGACTGTTTCAGCCGCCGGGCGAATGGTTTTCAGGAAGTTCGCAAGCTCATCGGGCTTGGGTTGCTTTAATTCAAGATCCGCCCAAGCCTTATATTTATCTTCTGAAACGGCCCACACTTCGATGGGCATATAAGCGTGTTCCTTGCCGCACAGTTCTGAACACTGACCATTGTAAACGCCTTCACGCTTAATTTGGAACCAATCTTCATTCAGACGGCCGGGAATTGCTGCAATGTTGATACCAAAAGCTGGCATCGTCCAAGCATGAATAATGCCTTCCGGATCAGATGTCACAATCAGTTTCACCACTTTGCCAACCGGCACAACCATTGGAACATCAGTGGCCAACAGATAAGCCACGCCAGCAGCTTTGGCTTTATCTTCGGGCAGCAAGTAAGCTGTGAAAGAAACCTTAGCTGACTTATCATCATTCACGCCAAGATCAGGGTATTCATAAGTCCAATTCCAAGACGGGTTACCGATTACTTTGATTGTCATGTCACCTTTTGGAATGTTGCGTTCCATATAAAGCAGCTTGAAGGATGGAATGGCGATACCCGCCAAAATCAAAACCGGCACAATCGTCCATAAAACTTCAATCAGCGAATTATGCGTTGTTTTGGAAGGCACGGGATTGGCCTTGGCGCTGAAGCGCACCATCACATATATCAACAAGCCCAGAACGAACAGTGTGATCGCAGTGATGATCCAAACCAAATAATAATGGAAGCTCACGATAAAATCTTGAACCGGTGTGACCGAGTCTTGCAAGCCAATACCCCAGTTCACGGGCTGGCCGCTGGCCGCAAAGCCCAAAGCCGGAAACGCCAAAAGCGCCAAAATAACTGCCCATATCCGTACCATGTTGAACTTCATTGTCTGCTCATCCTTAACTTATAAGGGCATAGTCCGCCACGGCGTGGTGAACCACATTCAGCCCCCCACCGCAACAGGGCTGATGCGCGGCAAAACGTCGTTGTAGCAAGCCCTTGGCAACACGCCGGAATTCTGCCGCATTTACCAGCAATTCAGCGCGAATTGGTGAGATTGTCACCATAAAATTGCAGGGTTGTTTTTGTGATTCTATGGGGCTATTGCGCCCATGAACAGAATATAAGGGAATTCGAATCGTGACAATACGCAAGTTCAGCCACTTGGCCTTCATCACCATTTTGGCCGGCGGCCTTGCAAGCGCAAGCTTGGCGCAAGCTCAGACGACACAGCCGCAGAACCCTCCAGCCCCTCCCGGCTTGGGCCCACGTACAGGCGCACCGGCAGCGGCTGCACCGGCAGAAGGTGCGCCACCGAATGTTGAAACGGTGGCCACTCACAATGGCTGGATTGTCCAATGCGGTGATGTGCCCGCCCAAAACGGCCAACCTGCGGGCAAAACCTGCGGTATGACACGTTCGGGCAACAGCGATAAAGATGCAAAGATCGGTATTTCCCTCATCGTCAAGCGCTTCAAGGGCCAAGATAGCAAAGTGCAAACAGTAATGGATGCCTTCGCCCCAATCGGCGTTTATCTGCCCACCGGTGTTGCCATGGAAATTGATGGCACAGCTTTGGAAGGCCGCATGGCATTCACCCGCTGCCTACCACGCGCCTGCGATGCCTTCGGTGAAGCATCTGAAGTTACACTGAAGAAATTTAACAAGGGCAAGCAAGTCACCTTCTATATCTATGACCGCCCCGGCAACGGTTATCCCATCAAGTTCCCCCTCTCTGGTTTCACCGAGGGCTTGGCTGACCTTGATAAGAATGCAGCAAAGTAACCGCTAACTCCACCCTTTCAACCCGCACCAAGATTGCTTATGTAGAGCGGCATGAGCAAATCCTCCTTCGCTGAAGCCCACGCTGATCTTGCTGCCCTTGGCGGCGAGGCCGCCTTGAAACACATCGCTGAAACTTTGAAGGGTGCCGATGACGGTGAACTGTTCATTGAACACGCGCAATCGGAATCGCTGGTGTTTGATGATGGCCGCTTGCGCTCCGCCTCCTTTGATCAAGGTGAAGGCTTTGGCCTGCGCGCTGTCACTGGCGAGACTGCCGCTTATGCGCATTCTTCCATCCTCGATTTAAGTAGCCTTAAACGCGCTGCTGAAACCTGTGTCACTGTCTTGAACCGCGGCCATGAAGCCAAAATTGATCTTTCGCCAGCTCAGTCTACCAAAAAACTTTACGGCGCGTTCAATCCCGTAGAAAGCATGGGCTTTGCCAAGAAGATCAACTTGCTCGAAGAAGTTGATGCTTTTACCCGCCGCCTTGATCCTCGCGTGTCGCAAGTCTCAGTCTCCATGGGTTCATCTTATCAGCGCGTCACCATCGCGCGTGGCGATGGCTCACTTTATCATGATGTGCGCCCGCTCACGCGCTTTGGTGTTTCCGTGACCACTCAAGATAACCGCACTTCTGGTCAAGGCAATCACGGCTTTGGTGGTCGCGCTGATCCCGCATTTTACATAACTGAAACGAATTGGAAAGACACGGCCCGCGAAGCCGTGCGCCAAGCTTTGGTCGGCCTTGATTCAGATGCCGCCCCCGCTGGTGAAATGGATGTGCTGTTAGGCCCCGGTTGGCCCGGCATTCTTTTGCATGAAGCCATTGGCCATGGGCTTGAAGGAGATTTCAACCGCAAAGGCACATCAGCCTTCGCTGGGCTGATGGGAACGCGCATTGCTTCTGACGAAGTAACAGTGGTTGACGATGGCACAATCCCCGATCGTCGTGGCTCGATCAGCATTGATGACGAAGGCACATCGCCCAACTGCACCACCCTCATTGAGAAGGGCATTCTTGTTGGCTTTATGCAAGACAGGCTGAACGCGCGGCTGATGGGTGTGAAGCCCACTGGCAATGGTCGCAGGCAATCTTATGCGCATGTACCCCTGCCGCGCATGACCAACACTTACATGTTGAACGGCAAGCATCATCCCGATGAGATTCGCGCATCAATGAAGAAGGGCCTTTATGCCAAAAGCTTTGGTGGGGGGCAGGTGGATATCACCTCGGGCAAATTTGTCTTCACCTGCACTGAAGCCTATCTCATTGAAGATGGCAAAATCGGCCGACCCGTGAAAGGGGCCATCCTCATCGGCTCTGGCGCTGATGCCTTGAAGCGCATCGCCATGGTGGGCAATGACATGGCCCTTGATCCCGGCATCGGCACTTGTGGCAAGGCCGGACAAGGCGTTCCCGTAGGCGTGGGCCAACCAACATTGCGCATCAACAACCTCACGGTCGGAGGCACCGCGACGTAAGGGCGTGAAAGTAAACGATGCATGTTTTCTCCATCCCAGCCCCACCCTGCGTCATCCGATCCCCATACGCCGTCACCCCTACGAAGGCAGGGGCCCAGCTTATGACTAGGTTCGATGTTCGGCGGCTTAGCTGGATCACTGCCTTCGCAGGGATGACGGCGTATGAGTTATCGTAGTGCCCGTAATGAACCAACCCGAACTTGTTATCTTTGATATGGATGATGTGCTTTGTCACTATGACTTGGGTCGGCGCTTGCGTGCGTTAGCGAGGCTGGCCGATGTCACGGCCCGTGATGTGCGGGCTGCCGTGTGGGATTCGGGTTTTGAGGATTTGGCCGATCAGGGTGGCTATGTGGAGATTGAAAACTATCTCCATGAATTTGGCACAAGACTCGGCCGCCACATCTCACTTGATCAATGGATTGAAGCGCGCCGCATGGCCATGGTGCCCAATGAAGCTGTTCTCAATCTGGCAAAGCGACTGGGGGAACAAGCCTCACTTGCAATTTACACCAACAACGGCCCTGTTGTAAAAAACCATCTGGAAAAACTTTTCCCCGAAGCCGCCGAGATTTTCAAACTGCGCTTCTGTTCTTACGAGTTTGGCACCAAGAAGCCTGATCCAAACAGCTTCATAAAACTGATGCAAGCACTGGATCAAAAGCCCGAACTCTGCTGGTTCATCGACGACAAAAAGTCCAATGTTGAAGGTGCTAAAATTGCAGGCCTTCGTGCGCATCTTTTCACCAGTTTCGACGCACTTGTCGACGAAGCCAAAAACCAAGGTTTTGATCTATGACTGATACGCCAACGCAAGCGCGCTTTCTGCAAGGCTCCATCTTCAAACATGTGGTGGTGATGACGCTGACAGGGGCACTTGGTTTGATGACGCTGTTTATCGTTGATCTGGCCGATCTCTATTTTCTATCGAGCCTTAATGACACACATATCACCGCAGCGATTGGGTTCGGCGGCACGCTTGATTTCGCCAATTTATCACTCGCCATCGGTGCAGGCATAGCGGCCGTGGCCCTGGTGTCGCGCAACATGGGTGCCAGACAGCCCGAACGCGCCAAACAATTCGCGTCTAATGCGCTTTATATGTCGCTTGCAATTTCGGCGATCTATACGGCACTGATCTGTATTTTCATTTCACCCATTTTGGCATTGCTCGGCGCCACAGGTGAAACGGCACACCTGGCCAAGATTTTCATCTGGACACTTTCGCCCGGCTTCATCTGCCTCGCAGGCGCGCTGTCTTGCTCGTTCAGTCTGCGCGGGCTTGGTGATGCCAAGCGCGCCATGTTCATCACGCTCTCGTCGGCCATTGCGACACTCATCCTCGATCCCATTTTCATTTATAAATTTGGCTGGGGCATTCAAGGCGCTGCCGCGGCCAATGCCATTTCCTATGCGCTGAGTTTTGGCGTGGGCCTCTTCGGCCTTGCCAAGGTGCACAACTTTTTGACTCCTTTCAATTGGCAGGGCTTCAAACGTGATTGGCCTGCGGTGTGGGGCATAGCTCTGCCCTCAATTGTGTCGCAATTGGCAACGCCATTTGCCGCTGGTTACATGAACTACATGTTTGCACCTTACGGCGGCGAAATCTTAACCGCCGGCACGGTGGTCAACCGTGTGGTGCCTGTGGCCTTTGGCGTAATTTTTTCACTGTCGGGTGCGGTTGGCCCGATTATCGGTCAAAACTTTGGAGCGCAGAATTTTCCTCGGGTGAAGCGTGCGCTGCGCGACGGCCTCACCTTCGCAGTGCTCTATTCGGTTGTAACATCGCTGATCTTGTATTTTTTGCGCCATCAACTGATTGCGGCTTTCCACATTTCAGGCCGCGCGGCGGAATTGGTGGATTTCTTCGCAACCTATATTGCCGTGTCTTGGGCCCTGTTAGGCGGATTATTCGTCGCCGCCGCGGCATTCAACAACCTCGGCAAGCCTATCTATTCAACTTGGACGAACTGGGCCCGCGCCACTTTGGGCACTATTCCTTTCGCCATGATCGGCGGGGCTTATGCTGGTGCAGAAGGCATTCTGGTGGGCACTGCCATGGGCGGCGCAATCTGTGGCTTTGCGGCCATGGTCTTGGCCTACCGCATGGTGGGCAGGCTTAGCGCTTCCGCTCCCAACGCCGTCTGATAGCCTCAATCAACTGAGCCAAAGGGCCATAGCCTTCCAGAGAGCCAAACTGGCGAGACTGATGATATGCAAAATTGTCCATGATATATTCTCCTTTGTGATATGTTGTTGCGCATTCATCGCAGATTCTGATTGATTTATCCAACGAATGTATTTAATGATAGCTATCAATAATTGTGATGGATTAACATGATGGCCAATCTTGATGTCGATCAGTTGAAGACTTTCCTTGCTATTGCCGATAGCGGCAATTTTACCCGTGCGGCCGAAGAAGTGAACAAAACCCAATCTGCCGTTTCCATGCAGATGAAGCGGCTGGAAGAAACCATCGGCCGCCCGATTTTTGCCCGCGATGGCCGAGGCAGCCGCTTGACCAACGACGGCGAAAGATTGGTGGAATATGCCCGCCGCGTTGTCGCACTGAATGATGAAGCGGTGGCAGCTTTTAGCCAACCAGAAATCACCGGCACCGTGCGCTTCGGCACGCCGGATGATTATGCCGATTTGTTCCTACCTGAAATTCTGGCTCGCTTCAGCCGCACCAATCCGCAAGTGAATGTAGATGTAGAGTGCCTGCAATCAGCCGATCTCGCTACGCGTATCCGCAACAGCGAGCTAGATCTTGCCGTCGTCACCTTCAACGGCGGCGACATAAATGGCGAAACTTTGATCAGCGCCGAGATGGTGTGGGTAACTTCGACAAAGCATCAAACCCATGTGCAAGGCGTTTTGCCGCTCGCGGCCTCCAGCGTCAGCTGTGGCTGGCGTCAGCTGGCAATGAGAACTTTGGAAAGCCACGGACGGGAATTCCGCGTGGCCTATACCAGCCCAAACTTTGCCACCATCTGCGCCGTCGTCACCCAAGGCCTTGCCTTGGCCGCCATGCCACGCATTTGTGTGAAACCCGGAATGCGAATTTTGACCGAAGCCGAAGGTTTTCCACAACTGGGGGCCTTTGACATCGGCCTCATCCACAAGCCCGGCAAACTCAGCCGCGCTGCCGAAGCCTTGGCCCAGCACGTGCGTGAGGGTTTAGGTTCAGGACGGAAATTGCAGGCTGCGGCTTAATCTAAAACGCTGCCGCCTTGAACACTTGTTTGATGTCGCCCTTCCATGGGCCATGATAGAGTTCAAGCAATCTATCAGCTTGTGCTAGCCCGCTCTCAGCCTCTTCATCCAAAATGCCAAGATAGGCCTCTTCACCAAAGCCACGTGATTTCAAACCTTTATGGGCCATCTCTAAAACTTGCTTGGCAATATCTTGAAGCGACCTGCCCATGAACTGCGCCTTCAAGCCCAGCTTCGGCACATCATGGCGCAGCTTTTGGCGTTGCTCCGCTGTAGCTGGTTTGACCAATTGCCAAGCCGCTTCAAGCGAGTCCTCATCATATAGAATCCCCGCCCACAGCGCCGGTAAAGCACATTGCAGCGGTCCTTTGCCCACATCACTGCCGCGCATTTCCAGATATTTCTTCAACCGCACTTCGGGGAAAATCGTGGTGAGGTGATCTGCCCAATCACGCATCGTCGGGATTTCGCCCGGCAACCGCTCCATCCGACCATTCAGGAATTTGCGGAAGCTTTCACCAACGCAGCTGACGAACTTGCCATCACGGATCACAAAATACATCGGCACATCGAGTGCATATTCCACAAAGCGCTCAAAGCCGAAGCCATCTTCAAATACAAAAGGCAACATCCCGGCGCGCGCATTATCCGTGTCTTCCCACACATGCGAACGGAAAGAGAGATAGCCATTGGGCTTGCCCTCAAGAAACGGCGAATTGGCAAACAGCGCGGTGGCCAAAGGCTGCAAAGCCAAAGACACGCGTAGCTTCTTCACCATGTCGGCCTCAGAGCCATAATCAAGGTTCACCTGCACCGTGCAGGTGCGGAACATCATGTCGCGGCCCAGCGTGCCCACCTTGTCCATATAGGGCGCCATAATCGCATAGCGGCCCTTGGGCATCACCGGAACTTCGGCCCGCGTCCACACGGGCGAGGCCCCAAGCCCCAAAAAGCCAATACCCATTGGATTGGCAATTTCCTTCACTTGCGCGATATGTTCTGTCACCTCCGCACAAGTATCATTGACCGTGTTGAGAGGTGCGCCCGAAAGTTCAAACTGCCCACCCGGCTCCAACGAAATATTGGCCATTGAATTGGGATCAGAAAGCGCAATGATATTCTCGCCTTCATAAACGCCTTTCCAGCCAAAGCGATCACGCAAGCCTTGCAACAAAGCCTTGATCGAACGCGCCCCATGATAAGGCACCGGCCCAAGCGTGTCGGTGAGGAACGGAAACTTCTCATGCTCCGTGCCAATGAGCCATTGCTCGCGAGGCTTAAACCCCTCTTCAAAATAGCTGATAAGTTGCGCCTTGGACTCTATGACATTGTGCCCATCGGCGGTTTCTGGTGTTGGCCCGCTCAATTGTATCTTCCCTGTAATGATGCTCTATCTAGGTGGTCGCCATGTCAGCGACAAGACCAATAACGTAACTTTGACACTTACGGTTTATGCCATGCCCCTCAGCCCTGCCAATCCCAAAGTCACCTCTGTCCTCGCAAAAGCCAAAAACTGGCGAGAAGAATTTGAGACCTTACGTAACATCGCACTTGCGTCTGGCCTCACCGAAGAATTGAAATGGGGCCAAGCCTGTTACGCGCTGGATGGCGCCAATGTCTTCCTTATCCATGGTTTCAAAAACTATTGCGCTTTGCTTTTTATGAAGGGTGCATTGCTGAAAGATAATGTCGACCTTCTGGTGCAGCAAACCGAAAACGTGCAATCAGCCCGTCAAATCCGTTTTTCCAATCTGAGTGAAATCAAGCAGCTGGAACCGACACTGAAGGCCATAATCAAAGAAGCCATCGCCTTCGAAAAATCCGGCGCGAAGGTGGCCTTCAAAACCGCCGCCGAATTTAAAGTGCCAGAAGAGTTTCAGGCGAAGCTCGACAAAAGCGCCGCGTTGAAAAAAGCCTTCGCGAGCCTCACACCCGGTCGCCAGAAGGGATACTTGCTGTTCTTCTCCAGCGCCAAACAATCGGCAACACGCGCGGCAAGGATGGAAAAATCTATTCCGAACGTCCTCAAGGGTAAAGGCTTGGACGACTAGGGCTTCTTGCCCCAATCCCCAATCACCGCCTGCACCAGCGCCAAAATCGCCACCGCTGCCGTGTCAGCGCGCATGATACGCGGGCCGAGTGAGATGGCTGTAACATAGGGCAGCGCTTTCAGCATCGCGCGCTCTTCAACAGTGAATCCACCTTCCGGCCCCACTAAAATCGCCGCTGGTGTTTTCAATTTAGAAAGCGCCGCCACGGCGTTGCCCTGCTCCGCCGTTTCATCACAATATATCAACGCACGATCCACGTCCCAATCTCGCAGCGCTGCATTCAGCGAAACGGGTTCCAAAACCTCTGGCACGAAAATCTGATTGCACTGCTCCACCGCCTCAATCACATTGGCCTTCATACGGTCAAGATTCACGCGCTCTGCAATGGTGCGCGCCGTGATCACCGGCCGCAAACGCCGTGCACCCAGTTCAGTGGCTTTCTGCACCAGATAATCCAGCCGCGAATGCTTTAGTGGAGCGAATAGATAATCAATATCTGCGGGTGGTTTCACGGCGCTGGTTTGCTTTTCCAAACGCAGCACCATTTTCTTTTTCGCAGCCTCAGCCACATGCGCCAGATATTCGCCGTCTACACCGTTGAAAACCGCAACGGCATCGCCCGCCACCAGCCGCAACACACCGCCAAGATAATGCGCTTGTTCCGCCGCCAGTGTAATTTCGTCACGCGGCTGTAGCGTTTGATCAACAAATAACCGAGGCGTGGATTTTGCCATGCACAACGTGTATCACGCGCTCCGTGACCAATGCCACCATCAAAGATGCCGTGAAATCCCATTGGGCGCAGCGCTTGCCAGAAAGTTGGCTGCCCTATGCGCAGCTCTTGCGGCTGGAACGACCCATCGGCTGGTGGTTGCTGTTGCTGCCCTGTTGGTGGGGCTTGGGCTTGGCGCAATTAACTTTGCCGGGAGGCGGCATTCCCAATTTGTATCATGCCGCACTTTTCTTGATTGGTGCTATCGCCATGCGCGGCGCAGGCTGTGTGGTAAACGATCTGGCCGACCAAGATATTGACGCCAAAGTTGAGCGCACTCGAAATCGACCCTTGCCTTCAGGCCGCGTGTTACGCAAACAGGCTTTCATATTTCTTGCAGCTCTGCTCCTCATCGGCCTCATCGTGCTGCTTCAATTCAACACGCTCACTATCGTCACGGCAATCGCCTCATTACTGATCGTCGCGGTATACCCCTTTATGAAGCGCATCACCTACCTGCCGCAACTTGTGCTGGGTCTTGCTTTCAATTGGGGCGCATTGGTGGGCTGGACAGCTGAGACCAATTCAATCACTACAGCCCCGATCGCACTCTATATTGGCGGCATATTTTGGACGCTGGCCTATGACACCATATACGCCCATCAAGATAAAGATGACGACGCGCTGATCGGCGTGAAATCAACTGCACTTCTGTTCGGCAAATCTACTCCGTTGTGGCTCAGCATCTTTTTCGCCTTCAGCCTAGCTTGCATTGATGCGGCGATATGGCTTGCACATGCCCCGCTGATTGCCCATATCGGCGTGGCAGCAGCAGCGGTTCACGCTATCTGGCAGATCAAGAATTTCGACGACACTGATGCCACACGCTGCCTCCAATTGTTCCGCGCCAATCGGACGTTTGGACTTTTCATCCTTGTTGGCCTGTTGATAGGTTGCCTTACGAAATGAACAAAGAATTGCTCGAACTCGCGAAAGACACAATGAACTTGGCCTTAAAGGCCGGGGCCACAGCAGCCGAGGCCATGGTGGCCGAAAGCCGCGATAGTTCCATCTCCATTCGCCACGGCGTGGTGGAAGAATTGGAACAGTCTGAAAGCCGCGCTGTTGGTCTTCGCGTTTTCGCTGGGCAATCATCGGCTACTATCGCTGGCAGCGTTCTCACCAAAGACGCACGCCAGAAATTAGTTGAACGTGCCGTGGCCAGGGCCAAGCTGGCCCCGCCTGATCCTTTCGCCGGATTGGCTGACCTGCAGCAATTGGCCACCCATCAACTTGATCTCGATCTGGTTTCCAAAACCGCACCCACGCCAGCAGAATTAAAAAAACTGGTAGAGCAAACCGAAGCCGCTGGTCTTGCCGTTAAAGGCATCAGCAAAAGCGGCGGTGCAGGAGGATCGTCATCCTCCAGCGCCACAGCCTTGGCCTATTCCAATGGGTTTGAAAAAACTTGGGCTCGCACCGGATATGGCCTCTCTATCAGCCTGATCGCAGGCGAAGGCACCGACATGGTGCGCGATTATTATGGCTCCTCGGCCAACCATTTTGAAGATGTCGAAAGCCCTGACACTATCGGCACCAAAGCCGCTGAACGCACAGTAATGCGCGTTAACCCACAAAAACTCCAATCGCAATCCGTTCCCGTAATCTTTGATCGCCGCGTGGCTTCAAGCCTGCTCGGTCATTTTGCGGGCGCAATCAACGGCGCAGCCATTGCGCGCGGCGTGAGTTTTCTGAAAGACAAACTGGGCCAACAGATTTTCGCACCCGCAGTCACCATCGTTGATGATCCGCTGCGCCTGCGTGGTTTTGCTTCCAAATGGTTTGATGGTGAGGGACTGCCCACACAGCGCCGCAATTTCGTCGACAAAGGTATTCTCACCTCATGGGTGTTGGATTTGCGTTCGGCACGGCAATTGAATTTGGCAAGCACAGGCAGCGCCTCACGTGGGCTCGCCTCCAACCCCTCACCCTCCACCACTAATATGCACATGGAAGCAGGTGCGCAAAGCCCTGAAGAAATGATGCGTGCACTAAATAAAGGCTTATTGATCACTGAATTCATCGGCTCGTCCATCAACGGCGCAACCGGGGATTATTCGCGCGGTGCTTCAGGCTTCTGGATTGAAAATGGTGAAATTAAATATCCTGTCAGTGAAATCACCGTCGCTGGTAATTTGATTGAAATGTTCAGGCATCTCACCGCCGCCAATGATCTGGAATTCCGCTCCTCCACCAATGCTCCCTCCTGCTTGATCGAAGGAATGACCATTGCCGGACGTTGAGCTGCTACAACACGCAGTGCGTGAAGCGGGTGCAGTGGCACTGTCTTATTTCGGCAAGCTCCACAAACATTGGGTGAAGCCTGATCATTCAATCCTCACCGAGGCGGATCTCGCGGTGAATGACTATCTGCACCGCACATTGATGGGGGCTAGGCCCGACTACGGCTGGCTCTCCGAAGAATCGCCCGACGATCTATCACGCACAACCAAACAAATGTGTTGGGTGCTGGACCCAATCGACGGCACGCGAAGTTTTCACCTGGGCCGCGATGAATGGTGCATCGCCTGCGCCTTGACTGATGGTGAGAACGTCGTGTTGGGTGCCATTTACCAACCAACTTTGGACAAATTTTATTTTGCCAAGCCCGGCATGGGTGCCAGCTGCAACGGCAAAACACTCTTAACAACACCCAACAACACACTTAAATCTGCGCGACTTGCGGGTAATGCTTCGGCCTTCAAAAAGTTGGAGGCTTCTGGTGTGTCAAAAATGGATATGACTTTCACCCCACAAATCTTGCGTCTCTGCATGATCTCAGAAGGCAGTGCTGACATTTTGGTGGCTTACGGCCCAAAGAATGATTGGGATGTTGCGGCAGGAGTACTTCTCGCGCAAGAAGCGGGAGCTAAGGTTACAACGCAATCAGGGGCCGCAATGAAATTCAATCAACCACATCCCAAGCAACTGGGAATGGTCGCAGCCGATCCACACCGTCACGCCTTGATGATGAAATTAATGGAGCAGCTGTGAGCAACAAAGCACCAAAAGAACAACTGCTTCATCTGGTCTTCGGCGGTGAGTTGGAAAATGTGACCGATGTCACGTTCAAGGATTTAACGAAACTGCATGTTGTAGGTTTTTACCCCAATTACGCCACTGCACACCAAGCTTGGCAGGCCAAAGCCCGCGAGACCATCGACAACGCCCAAATGCGCTATTTCATCGTGCATATGCATCGGCTGCTTGAGCCGGCGAAAGACGACTAGATCAGGCCTTTCGCCTGCGCCCTTGCCAACGGAAAATCCGCCACTTGTCGGGCCGTCAAAATTTTCCGCGCCACATCGCAGTCAGTTTTCATCTGCGCCACGAGCGCTTCAACCGATTTAAAACTTTGATCAGGCCGGATCAGTTCAACAAATTGCACTGTAAGTTCGCGGCCATAGAGATCAATCGTTTGATCCAAAAGATACACCTCAAAAAACGTGCGATTAGTGTTGAAGGTTGGCCTGTCACCGAAATAGCCAGCGCCCATCCATAACGGTTCAGCCTTGCCAGTCTCACGCACCCACGTGGCGTAAATGCCGCGTGCAGGTTCAACGCCGGGCTCAACAATAATGTTGGCCGTGGGAAAGCCAATGGTGTGCCCGCGCTGATCGCCCGGCACAACGGTGCCGCAAATCATCCAGTCATAACCCAGTTCCTGGGCAGCTTGTTGAGGTTGGCCCTGCTGTAGCGATTGGCGAATGTTGCTGGATGAGAATGTAAGATGCCCGGCACCTTCGTCCATCACTTCTTCGACCACAGTGACCTGCAAACCCGCAGCCCTCAGCGTATCCGCATTGCCTTTGCGCCCCTGACCAAAGTGGAAATCAAAACCCGCAATCACTTGTGCAACACCAAGTCGCGCCAATAGTTCATCTTGCACAAAAGCTTCCGCCGATAGGCCAGCGAGATCTGCGTCAAATTTGATAACCGAAACGAAATCCGCGCCCAGCGCTTTAAACAAGCGCAGCTTTAACGCAGGCGGCGTTAAGCGGAACACCGGTTGCTGTGGTCGGAAGAAGGTTCTTGGATGCGGTTCAAAAGTCACCACGCCCCAAGGCTTGCCTTCGCCTTTGGCAATCTGCGCGGCTTGTGCCAACAAAGCCTGATGGCCACGGTGCACACCATCAAAATTGCCAATAGCGACAACACTGCCACGCAAATGAGACGGTAGAGGATGATGGGTTGAAACCTCAAACATGATGGCAAGGCCTAGCCAAATTATACGGGCCAGTAAAGCTCTGGCATAACGCTTAAAATATCTGCGCTGGGGTATTTCAGCTTCACTTCAGCGCCCCGATCGGCTCCCATATTGATACCGCCAGACACGAATATCACGGGCAATCCGTTTGCCATTGCACCATTGACGTCGGTATCTGGCCCATCGCCAATGGCCAATACTTTTGCTTTGTTGGTGACACCAGCCCGCAGTAACGCCAAATCATAAATCGGCGAAAAGGGTTTGCCCGCCATCAACACCTTGCCACCCAACATTTCATATTCTTCAGCAATGGCGCCCGCACAAGGCACAATGACAGCCCCTTTGCGCACCACCTTATCTGGGTTGGCGCAAATCATCGTAAGCCCCAAGCGCTTCATAGTGCGCAACTGCGGTAGGTAATCCACCGCCGTTTCATGTGCCTCATCAAAAAAACCCGTGCACACAACAGCACCGGCCTGGTCAAGCGCCACACGCTTCACGTCAAGCCCATCGAACAACGGCAAATCCATTTCAGGCCCAAGATGATAGAGCCCCCGCGCTCCATGTTCTTGCATCAACGCTCTGGTCACATCACCGGATGTGACCATGTCGTCATAAGCGTCGCGCGGAACACCAATCTCATCAAGTTGCGCCTGAATGGTGGCCATGGGTCGCGGGGCGTTGGTGATAAAGATAACTTTTCCGCCTTCAGCGCGGTGGCGCACCAGCGCCGCAACTGCAGATGCAATCGGCTTATGCCCATCATGCACCACACCCCAAACATCACAAAGCCACATGCGATACCGCGCCGACAACGCGCTAATCAACATTATGCAGCGATGCCAAATACGGGCTCTGTGATGTCTTGCGCAAGATCACCCATGCGTTTCACACGGCGCGGTTCGGCAAAAAACGGCCCACACGCTAAGCGGATGATGTTCTTCAGTTTTGGCATCAAAGTAACTTGGCGCACGTCCATCACAATCACATCAATGCGCGAAAGTCTGGCCAACTGCACAAATCCAACCAGAGTTGGCGAAGGCCCATCAGCATCAATCCCGCCCGCTGAAATGCCAACATGACGAATGTTCAACTGCGCCATGGCCTGCAAATCCAATCCGTTGATGGAAGCCTGTGAAAGCGCAAAATGCATACCGTGGCGCGCCAATTCGGCCAAGCCTTCCAGAGCTTGTTCGGATAAACCAGAGAGGGCGGCATGCGGCATTTCCAGAACCAACCCTTTGGCAATGGGGCCAGCCGCCTCACAGGCCGAAAGGATCTGCGCAATCACGTCTGCATCCCGCAAAGTTTCAGCCCCCACATTCATCAGGATGCAAAGATCAACATCGCGCTGACGCAGGCGCGAAAGCAAGCCCAGCGTTTCGCAAACCGACACATAATCAAGCTGTGGACGAAGGCCAACGCGTGCAGCATGATGCAGCAATCTCTCGCCACCAATATCCTCAGCGCCTACTTTCACTGAGAGGTGCAAGCGGTAATGTGCCGTGCGTCGTGATTGCACATCGATGATGGGCTCTAACGCAAACGTTGTAAGTTCGGTGAGTGGTGTGGCAACATCTGCAACTTGCGCTGCGGCCACAGGCGCTGCTTGTTGTGCTGCGCTATGGGGCTGTGGATCCTCAAGTTCTTCCACATGGGAAACCTCTTCGCTTTGCGGCTCACCCAACCGCGAAACCGCGTTTTGCAAGTCGCGGTGCAAGGCCTTCATATCAGCAATACCGCCCAACACGGCATCAGACTGAATTTTGACGGCAGCTTCAACTTGATTGAGCCGCGAAAGTACAAAATCAGATTTGCGCCGCATTTCGCCATTCAGCTCAGCCGCGTCACCCATCACGCGGCGCAATCGGATGGCGTGGCGTTCATGCTGCTGCAGGTTCAATCCCAGCAATGCAATTTGGCCAACACCAACAAGGCCAAGCCCAAGGGCCGTGGCCAAAACAAATTGTGCACCCCCTGAAACCATATAGACCAAAGCGCCTGAAGCACCGGTGGCGGCAATCCCAAAGGCTGCCAGATAAGGCCAATCTTGTTTTAACATCAGCGCTCGCACGAATCAAAAAATAGAATCACTAGGCCTAGAGAGTAGACACTCTCTAAGCCAATGTGAATCCCAGCCTTTGAATTATAAGCCTAAACAGACGTTACT
>JAYVOQ010000036.1:0-8295 GCA_043757845.1 Hyphomicrobiales bacterium
CGAATTCGAAAATGTCATCTGCCGCATCGGAAAATCCTCCGACACAGAAGAATCACATCAATGCAAATTCAGCAAGACATTAAATCAGAGGTTCCCTAGGTTGGTATGCGTAAATGAGGCCCAGATGACCGACACTGCCGCAGCACGTCCAACCAAGCCCATTAACGTGGAAGATGTTCCTTGGACTGAAGTTCATGATATCGACAATTTCAACGTTCGCTTTCGCCATTTATCAATGGCCATGGGCCCACAACCTTATAAAATTGGTGTAGCGATAGAAGAGTTGCCGCCTAGTAACCAGACCAATCCCGCGCATTATCATATGCGCGAGGAAGAGCATATTTTGATTTTGGCCGGAGCTCTGACCGTGCGCATCGGCAAAGAATTTCACGTCATGAAAGCGAGTGACTATGTGCGCTTTCCGGCAGGAAGCCCACATGAACATTGCTTATATAATCACACAAAGGAACCTTGCCTTTATATTATCGTCGGAAGCAAAGAGGCTGATGATGTCTGTGTTTATCCTGACTCTAATAAAGTATGGGTTGAAGCACTGGGTCAACGCTTCATGCGCAATCACCAAGATTATTGGGTCGACGAAGGCAAACTGACTGGTAAAGATCCCAATAGCTGACCAATTAGTGATAAAGTCGACCGCGAAGTTAATTCTGGTTCAAATCGCATGGTTCGCGGCATTTGGCTGAATCGTCAAAAATCAAAACGCTACAACGCATCGGGGCTTTCCCTTTGCCGGCAACTTGCGCTAAGGCACATGCAAATTTTGAAAAGTTTGCATGGCCACGATCAATCCTCAAAAATTAGAACGCATCATTGAACGTTTTGCCGGTGTTGAGCATGAGCTATCCAGCGGGGCCACGGGCGAAGCCTTTGTCAAAAACTCGAAGGAATATGCCGAGCTGGCCCCCATGGCCAAAGGCGCTGCGGCGCTGAAGGGCGCATATGGTGAGCGCGATGGTTTGGCCGAAATGCTGGCAGGTGGCGGCGAATTGGCGCAAATGGCCGAAGCTGAAAAGCCCGCAATTGAAGCGCGCATCGAACAGCTTGAACAAGACATGCGCATTTTACTGCTGCCGAAAGATTCTGCTGACGAACGCAACGTGATCCTTGAAGTGCGCGCCGGAACTGGAGGCGATGAGGCCGCAATTTTTGCGGGCGATTTGTTCCGCATGTATCAGCGCTATGCCGCCAGCAAGGGCTGGAAGGTGGAAGTGATTTCATCGTCAGACGGTGAGCATGGTGGATATAAGGAAGTGATTGCCAATATCTTCGGCCAAGGCGCTTTTGCCCATATGAAGTTTGAAAGCGGCGTGCACCGCGTGCAGCGCGTGCCCAATACGGAAACCCAAGGCCGCATCCACACGTCTGCTGCCACTGTGGCCGTTTTGCCTGAGGCGGAAGAGGTGGACATCAAAATTGAAGAAAAAGATTTGCGCATTGATGTTTATCGTTCCTCAGGCCCCGGCGGGCAGAGCGTGAACACCACAGACTCTGCTGTGCGTATCACTCATCTTCCAACTGGTTTGGCCGTGGCGCAACAAACCGAAAAATCACAACTCAAAAACAAGAATGCCGCAATGAAACTATTGCGTTCCCGCCTTTATGAGCGCGAGCGCACGCGCATTGATTCAGAACGTTCTGCGGCGCGCAAAGGCCAAGTGGGTTCGGGTGATCGCTCAGAGCGCATTCGCACT
Organism: Hyphomicrobiales bacterium; assembly: GCA_043757845.1. GTDB lineage: Bacteria > Pseudomonadota > Alphaproteobacteria > Rhizobiales > Aestuariivirgaceae > Aestuariivirga. The sequence continues at coordinate 1,713 of JAYVOQ010000036.1, forward strand.
TATAATTTTCCCCAAGGCAGATTGACCGATCACCGCATCAATTTAACGCTTTATAAGCTGCCAGAAATTGTTGAAGGCCCAGCACTGGAAGAAGTGGTGCAAGCCTTGATCACCGATCATCAAGCCACGCTTTTGGCGGAGATGGATAGTGAAAATTGAGGCGCTACTCTCCGAAGGCCGCAGATTATTGCAACGGCAAGGCACGTTTTCGGTAGCCCTCGATGTGCGCTTGCTGCTGCAAGCCGCCACCGGCCTAAGCCATGAAGACATCATCGCCGAACCACAGCGCCACGTGAGCGCCGAGGCCGCCGCCACATTCAATGCCTTCATCGCAAGGCGTTTGGCCCATGAACCAGTTTCACGCATTCTGGGTCGGCGCGAATTTTATGGCCGTGAATATCAAATCACACCAGACGTGCTTGATCCGCGGCCCGATACTGAAGTGGTGGTGGAACTGGCACTGCACTATGCAAAGTGCGGGCGCTTCATTGATTTAGGCACCGGCAGTGGGGCCATTGCCATCACCCTCTGCGCTGAAGTGGCGGGCCTAAGTGGCGTGGCCACAGACATTTCCAGCGCAGCACTAGCGGTGGCTCAAGCCAACGCGCAACGTCTGGGCATGAGTGATAAAATCTTGTTTCACCAAGGGGCTTGGTTTGATGGGGTAGACGGTTTTTTTGACCTGATCATCTCTAATCCGCCTTATATTAGGGCCACAGAAATCTTGCCGCCCGACGTGGCAGATTTTGATCCGCACCTTGCGTTGTTTGGCGGCGAAGATGGTTTGGCGGCCTACCGCGAAATTGCCAAACAATCCGCCACTAGGCTTACCACAGACGGAATTGTGGTAGTGGAAGTTGGGAGCGAGCAAAGCAGCGAAGTGGAGCGTCTATTTAAAACCCAAGGTTTTAAGCTTGCCGATCAAGCCTTAGACCTATCGGGACATGTGCGAGGCTTGGCTTTCAAATCCCGTGAACCACGTTGAAAATAAGTAATTGGAATTTTTCTGGAACTGCGCTATAAGTTGCAAATCCCCAATGGCTTTAAATTTTTTCGCGCTTTTAAATTGCGAGTTTAAGCTGGTGAAGTGACTTTGCTTCTGCTGGGCCGTTTCTTTAGGTTAGGATTAACAGCATCAATTCTGCGCTGAGTAAGAAGACGTTTAAGCACCCTGTGAGTATCGGGTTAGCATTTTGACGCGTTTAAGGATGAAGAAAAGTCGTGAACAATAATTTTATGCGGCAAGGCCAAGGCAACCGCAATCGCAACCGTAATAACCGCAATAGTAACAACACCCGCAGCCGCAGCAGTGGCGGGAATAGTGGCAATAGCGGTGGTGGCAATTCGGGCAACAAGGTGTTTGACTCGAACGGGCCTGATGTAAAAGTGCGCGGAACGGCGCAAACCGTTGCGGAAAAATACATGCAACTGGGCCGCGATGCGCAGAGCTCTGGCGATACCGTTGCCGCTGAAACCTATTATCAACATGCCGAGCATTATTATCGCTTATGGGCCGCCAACCAGCCGCAAGGCGCTTCACTCGTCATGTCGCTGAAGTATGGCGAAGATGACGTTGAAGAAGAGGGTGGTGCTGAAGGCGAATCTGTTGAAGCGGGCGAAGGGGAAGGCCAGCCCCTTGAAGCTGCCGCCGCAGGGCAAAGCGCTGACAACGTGAATGTCACTCCCGCGGATGGCCAGCCGCGTGATGATGGCCAGCAACGCAACACCAATCGCGGTAACAACCGCGAACGATTCCGTCCGCGTTGGCAACGTGACCGTGATCGCAATCCACAAGATGGCACACCAGAAACTGCGGGCCAAGTGCCGGGTGCAGAACCAAACCCACCCGCACCTATGGCTGAGGTTGCGGCCGATAATGGCCAATGGGAAGCACCAAGCTTTTTACAGCGTCCAACGCCCCCTGTAGTGGCTGATGAAGGCGATGTCGTTGAACCCCCACGCAGGGGCCGCCCGCGCAAAGAGCGCCCAGAAGAAGCCGCATCCGTAAAGGACACAACGTCTAGCGAATAGCTTTCACTTCACACTAAGCAACAGCGTTAGCCACTTGAATCCACGCCAGTCTTGCCTACATTAATTTCAACTTGGGTGAACCGCTTCAGCCTTCGGGGGCTGCGGGTCATGCCAGAAGGAGTTCATGGATGGATATTCAAAAATTCACGGAGCGCAGCCAAGGCTTCATTCAATCAGCGCAAAGCTTGGCCTTGCGTGAAGGCCACCAGCGCTTCACCCCTGAACATGTTTTAAAAGTTTTGCTGGATGATGAAGAAGGTTTAGCCTCGGGCCTTATCAAGGCAGCGGGTGGAGACTCGCGAGTTGCTCTCTCTCAAACCGAAGCCGCTTTGGCCAAGATGCCAAAGGTTTCCGGCGGTGGTGCTGGGCAGGTCTATCTCGCCCCCGAAATGGCCCGCGTGTTTGAGAGTGCAACGAAGCTTGCTGAAAAAGCGGGCGATAGCTTTGTAACTGCGGAGCGCTTGTTGCAGGCCATTGCAGTCGAACCCTCTGATGCCCAGAAAATCTTAAAAGCCGCAGGTGTGACGGCGCAGGCTTTGAACACCGCCATCAACGACATTCGCAAAGGCCGCACAGCGGATACGGCTTCGGCTGAGTCGGGTTATGACGCGCTGAAAAAATATGCGCGTGACCTCACCGAGGTAGCGCGTGAAGGCAAACTAGACCCGGTAATTGGCCGTGATGATGAAATTCGTCGCACCATCCAAGTTCTCTCCCGTCGTACAAAAAACAATCCGGTTCTGATTGGTGAACCCGGCGTGGGCAAAACCGCCATTGCTGAAGGTCTCGCCTTGCGCATCGTTAAAGGCGATGTGCCGGAATCTCTCAAAGATAAAAAACTGCTGGCCCTCGATATGGGTTCGCTGATTGCGGGCGCCAAATTCCGTGGCGAATTTGAAGAGCGCTTAAAGGCCGTGCTGTCAGAAGTGACGGCAGCGGCGGGCGGCATCATTCTTTTCATCGACGAAATGCACACACTGGTGGGTGCGGGCAAAGCCGATGGTGCGATGGATGCTTCCAATCTATTGAAGCCAGCTTTGGCGCGTGGTGAGCTGCATTGCGTTGGCGCCACCACGCTAGATGAATATCGCAAGCATGTGGAAAAAGACGCAGCTTTGGCCCGCCGCTTCCAACCTATTTTTGTTGAAGAACCATCAGTGGAAGACACCATTTCCATCCTGCGCGGCATCAAAGAAAAATATGAACTTCATCACGGCGTGCGCATCACTGATGCCGCTGTCGTGGCCGCAGCTCAGCTTTCAAACCGCTATATTGCCGATCGTTTCTTGCCTGATAAAGCCATCGATTTGATGGATGAAGCGGGTGCACGTTTGCGTATGCAAGTGGATTCCAAGCCGGAAGAATTGGATGAGTTGGATCGCCGCATCATGCAGTTGCAAATCGAGCGTGAGGCTTTGAAGAAAGAAACTGACAGTGCTTCCAAAGATCGTTTGGAAAAATTGCAAAAAGAATTAGTCGAGACTGAAGAAAAATCCGCCGTGATGACGCGTAATTGGCAAGCCGAAAAAGAAAAGCTCGCCTCTGCTTCGAAAATCAAAGAAAATTTAGAATCAGCGCGTCGTGATTTAGAATTGGCCCAACGCAAGGGTGATTTCGCCAAGGCGGGCGAACTGGCCTATGCCACCATTCCAGACCTTGAGAAAAAACTTAAAGCGGCCGAAGAACAATCTTCCAACAAGATGATGGAAGAGGCCGTCACCGAAAGCCACATCGCGCAAATTGTTTCGCGTTGGACTGGCATTCCCGTGGACAAGATGCTGGCGGGTGAGCGTGACAGGCTGTTGCAAATGGAAGCCGAACTGAGCCGTCGTGTGGTGGGCCAGGCCGAAGCCGTTGCAGCCGTGGCCACAGCTGTGCGCCGCGCCCGCGCTGGTTTGCAAGATCCCAACCGCCCCATCGGCTCGTTCCTATTTCTGGGCCCCACAGGTGTTGGCAAAACCGAACTTACCAAAGCCTTGGCCGCTTATCTTTTTGACGATGAACATGCGCTGCTGCGTATGGATATGAGTGAATATATGGAAAAGCACTCGGTCAGCCGCCTGATCGGCGCACCTCCGGGCTATGTGGGCTATGATGAAGGCGGCGCTTTAACTGAAGCCGTGCGCCGCAGACCTTATCAAGTGGTGCTGTTCGACGAAGTGGAAAAAGCCCACCCCGATGTGTTCAATGTGTTGTTGCAAGTGTTGGATGATGGCCGCTTAACCGATGGTCAAGGCCGCACCGTAGATTTCAAAAACACCTTGATCATTATGACCTCAAACCTCGGCTCAGAATTCCTCGTGAACTTGGGCGAAAACCAAGACGTGGATGAAGTGCGTGAGCAAGTGATGGGCGTGGTTAAATCCGCCTTCCGACCAGAGTTCTTGAACCGCTTAGATGACATCATCCTCTTCCACCGCCTGAAGCGCGCCAATATGAATGCCATTGTCGATATTCAAATGGCGCGGCTGCGCAAACTGCTGGTTGATCGCAAGATTGAGATTGAGCTAACGGATGCCGCTCGAGATGCACTGGCCGACAAGGGTTATGACCCCGCTTATGGTGCGCGGCCTTTGAAGCGCGTGATTCAGAAGCAAGTGCAAGACTCACTGGCTGAAGAAATTCTGGCTGGTAATGTGAAAGACGGCGACAGCGTGAAAGTGGACGTGAAAGACGGCATCTTTACCATCAACGGCCGCGCCGTTGGCGATGCCGTGAAAGTGCCAGCGGTGAAGACGGTGCATTGAACACTCATCTCGCTCGTGGTAGCTGCTACACCTCTGGGGGCAGAAGAAACCGGAGCAACAAATGATCACTGTTCAGAGAATTCTCGGCCAACCTCCGGCTTCAGTATCGCAGCTTGCGAACCAGTTTCTCGATATGAACCCGCAATTATCTGCGCCAGAGGAGCAAGCAGTTTCCACACTGGTACAAGAACCTGGTTGGATTCTCCGTGAATTTGACTTTACCCGAAAAAAAGCAATTTTTTTTGACATTGGTGATGCCGATGTGATCAACGTGCCATTCTCCTACATTGCGCAACAGCGCCACGCTAAGAGGCTAGCATTGGTTGAATTTGCAGATTTTCTTGATCTGGCCTCAAAACTTCCCCGCAAACATCGCATCGTTCAATTTTACAACATTGGCCATTGCGGCTCAACTTTGTTGCACAATGTTTTCAATGAAAGTGGCGAGGCTTGGGACATATCTGAGCCGCGATTGACATGGGATGTGCCAATGGCTCGCAATGCAGTGCCGCGGCGACAACTGCTGGCATTGGCCGCGGCATCTCTAACTTTCCTGTCGCGCTATCCTCGTGCCGGCGAACGCAGTACCTTAGTGGTAAAGCACGTGAGTCAATGTACTAAAGCTTATGACTTGTGGCAGGAAACTTGGCCAGACGCGAAAAACATTTACATGTATCGTGACGGCATTTCGTGGTGCAATTCGCTCTACGGCTTTGTGCAACGGGTGGGTCTTCGCGATCCTATACCTGTAGAGATGCGCCATTTCAGTTGGATGATGACTTCTGGCGGTGAACCCGAATCATTTCTTGATGGGATCATTGATCTGAATGCCGAACCGTTTAAGTTTTGGGAATTGGCCTCCTGTAGTTGGGGCCTTCATATGCAGGAGATCTTGGCCGCTCATTCAGCGGGCTTGAACGCCTATGCATTTCGCTACAACGAATTGATGGGCAACAGGGAAGGTGTATTGCAGGAAATTTTTGCGCATTGCGGCCTCAATACAGATGCTGTCGGCAAGGGACTTCATGCATTTGCTCACGATGCCCATGAAGGTGAAGAAACAGCACACGTCATGCCAGTGGAGAATTTGACAGATGCGGCAAAAGCGCGGGTCAGGGAAATTTTGCAAAATTCCCGCTTCAACCTTAATCCGGAAATGATACTTTGAATCTTCATGCCCACACCGCTTCTCAAACTAGATTTCAACGGCCACCGCCTTGGTGCTGGTAAGGTGGAGCTACTGGAACACATTGCTGAAACGGGCTCTATCTCTGGGGCGGCAAAGAAGATGAAAATGTCTTATCGCCGCGCCTGGTTATTGATTGATGAACTCAATCAGATGTTCGCCAAGCCTTGTGTAGAATCTTCCACGGGCGGGGCAGGTGGTGGTGGCGCTAAGGTCACGGATTTTGGCCGCAAGATCATCATCGCTTTTCGTGCGCTTGAAAAGCGTGTAGCCGCAGAAGCAAATGCTGTATTTAAATCTTTGAAATAATCCGTCCGCGTCGCAAACGGCGGCTGACCACATCAGCGAGCAATAGCGCAGCAATCGCCAAAGCAATCGAAAGCCAAATCAAACGATTGGCAGCAGCATCGCCATTCGGCGTTTGGATCAGCGAATAAATCGCCAACGCCAGCGTTTGCGTTTCACCCGGAATGTTGGAAACAAAAGTAATGGTGGCACCAAATTCGCCCAGCGCTTTCACAAAGCCAAGCAGCGCCGCAGCAATCACACCTGGTGCGGCCAGCGGCAGCGTGATGGTGAAGAAACGCTGCCAGCGCGTGGCACCAAGATCATAGGCGGC
>JAYVOQ010000037.1:0-8217 GCA_043757845.1 Hyphomicrobiales bacterium
CCATTCATGCCAGCCTCCTCTGCCAGCATGAATCTTGAATCACTTTTCAACTGATTTGGGAATCCACAATCGATTCTATCGGCTCGGTAAACGCTCTAAGTGTCAGATCAGTGAGCATCGGGAGCACCTCATCAACAGGGAAATCGCATTTTACTGAACGATCCTACCGTCAAATTATATACCGTCAATTACAATTTATTAGCTCATAAAAACAACAGGTTAATAGAGATATTTTGGCTTTTCTTGGAGAATTCACCTGACGGTATGTCAACTTGGGAGTGCGCGATGAACTCTCAGTACCGTCAAATTTGCCGTCAATTTGTTCTGCTTGAGGTCAATAGGTGGCAATAGATACAGCGATTTAAATTTATATATATCAATATGTTAATATGAAATCTCAATAGACAACGATTGATCAAAATCACTATTTAACTATTCCCACTCAATCGTTCCCGGTGGTTTGCTTGTCACATCATAGACCACTCTGTTGATGCCCTTTACTTCGTTGATGATGCGCGTGGCGGCGCGGCCGAGAAAGGCCATGTCGAAGGGGTAAAAGTCTGCTGTCATCCCGTCGACGGAAGTGACGGCACGCAGGGCCAGCACGCGGTCATAAGTTCGCCCGTCGCCCATCACGCCCACGGTATACACGGGCAATAACACTGAGAAAGCCTGCCAGATTTTGTCGTATAATCCGGCTTTACGAATTTCATCGATGTAGATTGCGTCCGCCTTCTGCAGAATGGCCAGCTTTTCGCGCGTTACGCCACCCGGCAAGCGAATGGCAAGGCCGGGGCCAGGGAAAGGATGACGACCGATGAATTCTGGCGGTAAACCAAGCTCTTGACCGAGCTTTCTCACTTCATCTTTGAAGAGATCACGCAACGGTTCCACCAGCTTCATGTGCATGCGTTCCGGCAAACCGCCAACATTATGGTGCGACTTGATGGTAACGGAAGGCCCGCCTGTGAAAGACACGCTTTCGATTACATCAGGATAGAGTGTGCCTTGTGCCAAGAAATCTGCGCCGCCGATTTTCTTGGCTTCGCGCTCAAACACATCTATGAATAATTTGCCGATCGTCTTGCGCTTTTTCTCTGGGTCTTCTTCGCCCTCTAATGCCGTAATGAATTCTTCGCTGGCATCAACGTGGACGAGGGGGAGATTATAGGCCTTGCGGAACATCTCCACCACTTGGGTTGCTTCGTTCAGGCGCATCAAGCCATGGTCCACCAACACACATGTGAGTTGATCGCCCACTGCTTCATGGATGAGCACGGCGGCCACCGATGAATCTACGCCACCGGAAAGACCGCACAGCACTTTGCCTTTGCCCACTTGCGCGCGGATTTTGGCGATGGCCTCAGCGCGGAAGGCCTTCATTGTCCAATCAGCTTTGCAGCCTGCGATGTTCATCACGAAATTGCGGATGAGTTTTGCTCCATCTGGCGTGTGCACCACTTCAGGGTGGAACATGGTGGTGTAAATCTTGCGCGTTTCGTCTGATGCAATGGCGAAGGGCGCGTTTTCAGAGGTGGCCTTCACGGTGAAGCCTGCGGGTAGCTTGGTCACACGGTCACCATGGCTCATCCACACAGGGTGGTGTTCACCCGCATTCCAGATGCCGTCGAACAGCGCGGAATTGTCCTTGATGGTGATTTCGGCACGGCCAAATTCTGCGGCGTGACCACCTTCTACAACGCCGCCGAGTTGCAGGGCTGTGGTTTGCTGGCCATAGCAGATGGCGAGGATGGGAAGTTGGGAGTCAAAGATCACTTGCGGGGCGCGTGGGGAACCGCTGCGCGTTACAGTATCCGGCCCGCCGGAAAAGATCACCGCTTTAGGATTTAGGCGGTGATAGGCGGCTTCGGCAGATTGAAAGGGGATCACTTCCGAATAGACGCCTAATTCACGCACACGCCGGGCTATCAGTTGAGTGACTTGTGAACCGAAATCGATGATTAGAACTGTGGAGTGGTGAGGGGCATTTTCCATGGCGGGCGAATAAGGGAAAGTGGCGCGTTCTGCAAGGTGGCGAATTACGCCGTGAACACATCCCAAATCAATTTCACATTCAGCACAATCACCACAACGGCGGTGAGGCTGGCGACAGCGGTGAGCCAGAGGGGAGAAACCAATGCTCCCATTTTTCCATTTGAAGCGGTAAATTGTATGAGTGGAATAATCGCAAAAGGCAGTTGGAAGGCCAGCACCACCTGGCTGAAGACCAGCAGAAAGGCCGTTCCTGAAGAGCCGTAATAAATCGTGACCAAAACCGCAGGCAGGATGGCAATAGAGCGCGTGACCAGCCGCCTTGCCCAAGGAGCCATGCGGAAATTTATGAAACCCTCCATCACAATCTGCCCTGCCAAGGTGGCCGTGACGGCGGAGTTTAACCCGCAGGCGAGAAGAGCGATGGCAAACAATTTGGGTGCCAAGAGTGAGCCGAGCAGGGGTGCCAACATGCGTTGGGCATCGCCGATTTCCACCACTTCGGTTTGCCCTGCCTTGTGAAATGTTGCTGCGGCGAGAATGAGAATGGCAGCATTGACGAATAGCGCCAGCATCAGTGCGAAAGTGCTGTCGAAAGTGACATAGGCCAGCACCTTGCGCTTTTCGGGAATTGTTTCGCCGAGATTGCGGGTTTGCACGATGCCGGAGTGCAAATACAAGTTATGCGGCATCACCGTGGCACCGATGATGCCCAGCGCCAAATACAACATGCCTGGCTGGTGGATGAGATCAGTGGTGGGAACGAAGCCGCCAAACACGCCCGCCCATTCCGGCCTAGCCAAAGCCATTTGCGCAATGAAGCACACAAAAATCACGGCCAGCAAGGCGAATACGAAAGCTTCCACTTTGCGAAAGCCCAGACGTTGCAACATGAGCACGATGAACACATCAAGTGCTGTGATGATAACGCCAAGTTCCAAAGGAATGTTGAAAAGGAGATTGAGGCCAATCGCCGTGCCCACCACTTCGGCAATATCGGTGGCGATGATGGCGATTTCTGCAAAAAGCCACAGCACCATGGCAGCGGGCCGGCCATAGGCATCGCGGCAGGCTTGGGCCAGATCGCGACCGGAAGCTACGGCAAGGCGGCCAGCCAGTGCTTGCAAGACGATGGCCATGATATTGGACAAAAGTGCCACCCACAGCAGGGCATAGCCAAATTTAGCACCCGCTGCGATGGAGGTGGCCCAGTTACCCGGGTCCATATAGCCTACAGAAACCAGAAAGCCGGGGCCAAGGAAGGCGAAGGCCTTGCGCATAAAACTAGCATTTTCCGGAACCGCAACTGAGCGGAAAACTTCGCTGAGAGAGTGGCCTTGGCTTTGGCGACGCCAATTGGGCGGTGGGGCGACAGACATATCCATCAATAAAGTTTAGCATAGGCTAAACTTTATGCAATAGGCTAAATTGTTCACCTGCCTTAGCGCCAAGCCACTTCAAATTGGATGTATTGTCATTCGATTGTTGCACCACTGTCGCAATCTTATGGGATCAGTGATGGCGCTTAACTGAATTTTGAACGCTGTATATGTATAGATATAATCAAAACAGTTGTGCTGCTGCGCGATCATAAAATGTGAGATAACAAGGGGCTAATGATGAATTTTTTGAAGAATATTGGTGCTGCGTGCGTTGGGTTGTCAACTTTTGTTTGGTGTTCAGTTGCCTTTGCCGCTGATCTCTCCCCTATTGCGCCACCCTCAGCAAAGAACAACTCGCTGTTGATCGAATTGAGCCCGGAATGGAAAACTTCTAATGGTGTCTGGGCTGATGACTATCTTAAGCTTGGCTATTCGTATACTTTCGATAACAACATCGTTTGGGGCGCGTCGTACCAACACACATTTCGCGATACAAATTCAGCAGATCAAATTGAAACCAGTCTTGGTTACAAGCTCAAGTCTGGAGCTTTGACAATTACGCCATCCATGCTGCTAGGCTATGGCTTCGGTGATCAACCGCGCATAAACCCAGCCAATAATTTTGATCCAGAGGCTTATTATGCCTTTGCCATTGCTGCTGATATTAAGCTCAACGACCATTTTACCTGGAATGCAATCAATGCTCGTTATCGCAATGCCTTCGCCGTGACCTGGATTACGCCAAAGGTTTCCTCCGGGATCACCTACAAAATTGATGGCAGCAACTCGGTCTATGCAAATGTCGGCTATGCTTGGAAAGATACTGGCAAAGGCTTATTGGGCGACAAGTGGAACGTGGCTGTCGGCTACAAGTTCGCCTTCTGAGACTTTCCGTCGCAACTTTCATTGTCGCCAGTTGTGTTAATGCCCTAGACTGGTGGCATGAAACGCAAAATTGCATCTTCGAAACTGCGATCAGCGGCCTTTACCCGCACGCGGGCTGACCATTCCCGCGAACTTGCGCATGATTATTGTGAACTGATTGCTGAGCTGATCGACGAAAAAGGCGAGGCGCGGGGCACGGATATTGCGATGCGGCTTGGCGTTTCCAACGCCACTGTGGCCAAAACGATGAAGCGGCTGTCTGATCAAGGTTTGGTTGAGCAGGAGCCTTACCGCGCGATATTCCTTTCATCTGACGGCTGGAAATTGGCTGAAGATGGCAAACGCAAACATGCAATTGTGGAACAGTTTTTGCTGGCCTTGGGTGTATCCGAAAAAACCGCGCAAGCGGATGCGGAAGGAGTGGAGCATCACGTGAGCGATGAAACTCTAAAGGCCATGGCACGCTATTTAGTGCGCAATTAAAGAAAAAATTGGATTTTTAGACTCAAAAGGGCCGCAGCGATGAACGCTGCGGACCATTTTCTCATGCAATGAATGCAGATTATGGGCAATAACGAACCCGACCAGAGGATGTCATATAAGTGCCAGTGCTTGGATTATACGAACGGTGGCGCGAAGCGCACCATTCCACGCCGCGTGAATATCGCACAGGACGAGCCGAAATAAAATTGCCTCGGTCCATACAGCGGGCAAAAACCTCATTATAGTTGCCACCATCGTAGCGACCTGGACTTGCTGCACCAACGACACCGCCCGTAACGCCGCCGACGGCCACACCCGTGGCTATGTTACTGGCTTGGCCGTTGCCGGTGATGGCACCGACGACACCGCCCAATGCCGCCCCAGCCACTGCACCGCCGACAACATTTCCGGCGTCAGCGTGGCGATACGAACTTCTACGGGCATAATCATCACAATAAGCACGTCTTGATTGCGCGTCAGCAGGGACGGTGGCCATAAATAAACTCGCAGCGCCGCCTAAAATAATTAATGATTTCATAAACATAAGATTTCTCCGTTGGCAAGAAACACGGATGTGTTTCTCAAACTAAAGCTAAAACGCGCCAGTTCGGCATGAGTTCCATGGGCAAGGCCTAGACGAATGCATTTTAAGGATGAAAATTTGAAATGGTGGGAGTGACAGGGATCGAGCCTGTGACCACACCGATGTGAACGGTGTGCTCACCCACTGAGCTACACTCCCAGCTGTTGCGCTGGCCCATAGAAAACCAAGTCGGCTTCGTCAATAACGCGAATCTGGTGCCCCTGCGAAAGCATCCACAGGGCTGGTGCCTTCGAATTTTGCTTCTCCAACAATGGCGCGGGCAGCGGCGCGTTGGGCCACTTCAGTGGTGGAATAAGCATTCACCAAAGTGGGCATCCGCGGCGCATCACGGAGGAAATAAGGATGGCCGAAAGCTACCATCAAAGTAGGGATTTCGTGCCAATAACGCGCCATGCCCGTTTCGATGCCTTGCTGTTCGGCCAGCCAGTCGATGTGAATGTGTGAGAGTCCAAGAGAAGATTCCACCGCCATGACATAAAGCAGCACATCGGCATTTTCGCGTGTTGGCGGATTTTTTGAATCGAAGGCACGCGCTTCAAAGCCACGTTGTTTCAACTCATCCATAAACGCGATCATCTGTTTGCGCGGCGCGTCCGGTAACATGCCGGGTGCACCACGGCCCACGACAACGATGCGGCGATGCTTAGCCAGCGTGAGAGGCAAAAGCTTTTTCACGTCCTTCACCTTAGTGATGGATTTCTGCGCGGCCTTGGCGGCGATGTCGAGATGGCCCTTGGATTTGATGAGGTGTTGCACTTCTTCTAGTGATGCGATGCGCTCGCTCACCGATTTCTTGTGCAGACCCAGAGCGGCCTTGAGGGCCAGAATGCGCGTGACAGCATCTTCGAGGCGTTGTTCGGATAAGCGTTTCTCACGAAGCCCTTTAAGCATAAAGGCGAGGTCAGCATCAGGGTTGGGCGAGAACAGAAATACGTCACAGCCATTCTCGATCACTTCGGGCACCTGCTGTTCGCGCGCGCTATAAGCGGTGAGTCCGCCCATAGGTGTGGCATCGCTGATCACAAGGCCGTTGAAGCCCAGATCTTTGCGTAACAAATTTTCGTTGAGCAGTTTGTTGATGGAAGCCGGGCGCAAACGCTCCAGTCCATCAGGCACACGCTTCTTGGCCATATAGGCGGGCAGGGCGATATGCGCCGACATCACAGTGAGCACGCCTTGCTTGATCAGGCCTTCATAGAGCTTGCCGAAAGTTTGCTGCCACTGCAGCATAGACAATGGGTTCACGGTCGTGACCAAATGTTGATCGCGTGCGTCATAGCCTTCGCCCGGCCAATGTTTGGCGGTGGCGGCGATGCCGTGCTTTTGCAGCGTGGCGACATGCACTTTGCCTTGGGCCGCGATGCGCGCAAGGATTGAGCCGTAAGAGCGCGTGCCGACGATGGCGCTTTCAGTGGCGTGGTTGATATCAATGCAGGGCGTGAAAGACCAGTTGAAGCCAAGGGCCGTAGCTTCAGCGCAAACGGCTTCCAACACTGCGGCACTGAGCTTGGGGTCATTGGCGGCGGCAAGGCCGAGGTTATTGGGGAATTGCAACATGGCGGGCGAGCCATGGCCGCCGCCTTCTATATCAGCGGTGATGAAGGGCGGAATCTCGGCCATCTCTAAGGCTTGTTTGGTGGCGGCATAAGCGGCGGAAAGCTTTGGCCCCATGGAACGGTGCAAACCGCCCGGCTTCATGGCGCTGAGTTTGGCTATGTTGGTGAGATCATCACCATGAGTGATATGGATAAAAAGCTGGCGGACTTTATCCTCGGTGCTCATCGCATCGCGGGTTTTCTTCACCCAGGCGATGTCTTCCTTGGAAAGATTGAAGGGCTTTTTGCTGAGGGTGGCTTCGATAGACATGTTTCACCGTTGAATTATTTCTTCACACAAACTATTGCTGCCGCCATGAATGAGCAACATGTTTCTGGGCGCGTGACGATTGATCTTGCGGCACTTCAGGCCAATTATCGGACTTTGGCCCTGCAAGCCCCGAAATCTGAGACGGGCGTTGCTATTAAGGCTGATGCCTATGGGCTTGGCCTTGCACCTTGTGCCAAGGCACTCTGGGAAGTGGGTTGCCGCTCATATTTTGTGGCGCGGCCATTGGAAGGTGAAGAACTTCGGGCCGTTTTGCCTGAGGCAACCATTTATGTTTTGGACGGATTATACACGGGCCAAGCGGATTATTATTTGCAGCACCGCCTGATCCCTTCATTGATCTCAATTGAAGAAGCTCGTGAATGGGCTGTCAAAGGGCAGGGTGCGCCTTGTGCTTTGCATGTGGATAGCGGCATCAACCGGGTGAGCCTGTCTTATGAAGAGTTGGCGGCCTTGACGGCGCAGCAGTGGCCGCTGAATGTAGTTTTGCTGATGAGCCATCTGGCATCATCGGAAGAGCCAGATAATTCTTTTAATGGTGAACAGTTGAGGCGGTTCCAGAAAGCGCGCAAGCTTCTGCCCAAGGTGCGTGCCAGCTTTGTCAATTCATCCGGACATTTTTTGGGTGCGGAATTTGCTTTTGATCTGACGCGTGGCGGTGTGGCACTTTATGGTGGCAACCCTCTGCCCGGCAAGCCCAACCCAATGAAACCTGTTGTCACACTTGAAGCCCGCGTGATGCAGGTGCGTGATGTGGCCGTGGGTGAGGCCACGGGTTATAATTCCACTTGGCGGGCGACGCATGATTCCAAAATCGCGTTGCTGGGCGCAGGATACCGCGACGGCATTCCACGCCGCATGAGTTCGGTGTTTGGCGGCAAGGCGCAAGTGTTTCTGAATGGCCAGCGCTGCCTGATTGTGGGGCGCGTTTCCATGGATATGGTGGCGGTGGATGTGACAGACCACCCGGCAAAGCGTGGTGACTGG
>JAYVOQ010000038.1:0-8214 GCA_043757845.1 Hyphomicrobiales bacterium
GTCTAATCAGGCCAACTGCGGTTAAGTGCGCACGAGATTGTTCTAACCGTCATTCCCCGCGAAAGCGGGAATCCATGGTGGGCACTTGTACTGTTACCAGCCATGGATACTCCGCGTGCGCGGAGTATGACGGTGGTGGGCGGCGGCTTACAGATTACAAAGCAAATTCATAAATTGTGAGCTGGCCATAAAATCGGCCTTGCGCCACTCACGGCGCTGGGCGGCCTGCACATCTGGGCCCCATTGTGCAATTTGAAAATCTTCATCAACATGCGCTGTGGCCCAAGCCTGTTCGGCACTTGTGGCTTGGGCATGAAGCATGAGTGCGAGCAAGGCGGAACCCGTTAAGGTCATGGCGCTGTGGATTGCGGTGAGTCTAAAATTGTCGAGGATCAATAAATGGCTTCGCATTTCGCTTAAAGCTGCTGGGGGTTGGCCGATGTGGATTACGCCCGTTGTCGTCAAAAATTCAGCGCCCAGTGTTGCTTTCGCCCAAAGAAGTACGGGATCCCACGCTTTGGCCTGAAGCGCCACCAGATCAGAAGGTCTTTCGGCGCGGTAACACACCAGATCATTGCCTGCATAAGCTACAATTTCACTCACCACATGGGCGCGCGATGCTGTTACAGTGTCAATGGCGGTATTGGCCAGTTTGGTCAGGGGCATGAGTGCGGGGTTGATCACCTTATCAACGGCCACCCATTCCGCGGCGATTGCCTCAGCCAGCGTGCGTGTTGGCAAAATGAGTTTTTGCTTCAACGGAGTTTTTACAGCTCGACCATCCAGCAAAATTGTAAGATCATTGCCCACTGAAACGGCCTTATAAAACCGCTTAGGCAATGGCCGATCCACGCGGTCTTTGCTCAGCCGTTCCCATCGTTGCTCGGCGGATTCATCGCTCATCGAAGCGCTCTGAATCAAATCCCAACGTTTTGAACGTCGCCAATATGTGCTGCGGCAGCGGCGCGGTGACGTCAACTTGGCCTTCACGCGGGTGAGGGAATTGAATACGCCGCGCATGCAGATGCAGGCGATTTTCTACGCCCGCAGGCAAATCTAAATCACCGCCATATTTATTGTCACCAAGAATAGGCGTGCCGATGTGTTGCGTGTGGGCACGCAGTTGATGTTGACGGCCTGTGAGAGGCTTGAGAGAAACCCAACTGGCCATTTTGTCTTCGGTTTTATCCAATACGGTATAGCCTGTCACTGCGCTTTGCTCGTCGTCTTTTTCATCAGGCTTGGCGGCGCGCATTCTGTCACCGTCTTCACTGCGGGCTTTAATAAGCGGCACGTCGATGCGGCCTTGTGCGGGATTGGGAACGCCCTTTACCACGGCCCAATAAGTCTTCTTCACATTGCGCGTGGCGAATAGGCGGCCCAAGCTTGCCGCAACGGCGCGGCGTTTGGCGATGACGATGACGCCAGATGTGTCACGGTCAAGACGGTGCACCAGCACCGGGCGTTCCTTTAGCTCAACGCCCAAGCCCATCAATAAACCGTCAAGATGCAGATAGGTTTTCGTTCCGCCTTGAACCGCAAAGCCAAATGGTTTGTTCAATACGAAAATATCCTGATCTTCGAATATGACCATAGACATGAATAATTCGCGCTCTTTCGGCGTTAGCGGCTTTACGTCTTCCTTGGGCGCATCAGCCGGGCGTGTGTCAAAAGCCAACGGGGGCACGCGAATTTCTTGGCCTTTGGCAAGGCGTGAATTGGTTTTGACGCGCCCCGCCCCAACGCGCACTTGGCCCGTGCGGGTAAGTTTATTGAGATACGCAAAAGTCACTTGCGGGAAATGCAGCCTAAACCAACGGTCCAACCTCATGCCATCTTCATCGGCAGAGACTTCGTGGCGTTTTACTTCGACACTCATAGTGCAACAGCTCTCACGACCGCGAGGCCAGCAAAACATGCGATGATGGAAAGCCCCACTGAAGCCAATACGTATCCAACAGCTCCTATCGTATCGCGGCGCTCAACCAGCACAGCAAAATCTAGTGCGAAAGCTGAAAATGTGGTAAATCCGCCCAGAATACCCGTTGTCAAGAAGAGTCGTGTTTCGTTTGATAAATTGAAGCGCAGTGCCATGCCTTGGGTGAGTGCGCCCATGGCGAAACAGCCGATGATATTCACGGCTAACGTGTGCCACGGGAAAGTGCTTGACGCAATTCGGCCCACAGCAAGATTCATTGCGTAACGCGCCGCAGCCCCTATGCCGCCGCCGAAAAACACAATCACATAGTTCATCAAAACCAACCCTTACGTTTGAAGTAGATCATGGGCAGCAGAGCAGAAGCCAGCATCAGCCCAATTGCATAAGCATAACCGTTTTCCCATTGTAGTTCGGGAAGCACTTTGAAATTCATCCCATAGATGGATGCAATTAAAGTTGGGGGCAGAAACGCTACCGACGCAACGGTAAAAATTTTTATGATGATATTTTGCTCAATCGAGATCATCCCTAAAACAGCATCGAGCAAGAATGATATTTTGCTGGTCAAATAACCGGCATGATCGGTGAGCGAGACGATGTCGCGCTGCGCCACTTTAAGGCGGGCCTTACAATCGGTCACTTCTTTTGAGGCGCGCATTTGGTCTAATACCGCTTGTGAGAATGCCAACATGCGCGAAATGGAAACCAAACTTTCGCGCATCCGCGAGGTGAAGTCACCCTCCTCGCCAATTTTTCCCAACATCTGTTCTAAATTCACTGGCCTCTTACGGCGCTTGGGTTCCTGTTTGCGCAAGAACGAGGTGGAGAAAACTTGTTTAGAGGTATCCTCTACAATTTGGCCCACACGCTCTAAATGGTCGGCGGCACGGTCAATCACCGCTTCAACTAAACTTACATAGACACTCCAGCCGTTGTCCCCATTGGCGTGGCGCATGGCTTGTTTTACATACTGTGGAAAAGCTTGCGGGTGATGGTAACGCACCGTGATTAATTGTTGGCCTTTGATGATGAAGGTCACTGGCGAAGACTCTGGCCTGTCATCTTCACCACGCCGAATTAAAGTGGCAGTCATCACTACGATGCCATCTTCCTGATAGAGGCGGCTGGAGGCTTCGATCTCGGCCAACTCGCCGCGTGTAGGAATGTCAAAGCCCAGCGCGTGTTCCACACGGGCTTCTTCGTCATGGGTGGGTTCAACCAGATCAATCCAAGTTGAAGCGGCCAATACTTTCTCGCCCACGTCGGCAGGGTGTTCGACCAAGCAGTTCTGAGCAATTCCAAAAGCTTTTAACATGGGAGAGGTAAAGCCTGCCGCAAGTTAATGCGCAAGGGGTTGCCGAACAGTTCGCCGCCTGCGCTAAGTCGCTGCCACAAACGATGGCAAGCAGGATAGGACAGTGTTTCGGATTGCAACCATGATCACCTCAAGATCCATGTAGTTGGACTTGAACTTTCGCAGCTTGCAACTAAACAGCCAGAAATGTTGCAAATCATTCACATCATCGGGGCCGGAATGGCTGGTTCGGAAGCCGCTTGGCAAGCGGCAAAATCTGGCGTGCACGTTGTGCTGCATGAAATGCGGGGGCGTGTGGCGACTGATGTTCACAAGACTGATCATTTCGCTGAACTGGTCTGCTCCAATTCATTTCGTTCGGATGATAAGGATCTGAATGCTGTTGGCCTGTTGCATGAAGAGATGCGGCTTGCTGGCTCGTTGATTATGGATGTGGCGGCACGACATCAAGTGCCTGCAGGTGGTGCACTTGCGGTGGACCGCGACGGGTTTTCAGCAGAGGTTACGCGGCAGATTTCGGGCTTGTCCAATGTCACAATTGTGCGCGGTGAAGTTGAAGCCATTCCCCCTGCGGACTGGGAGAACGTGATTATTGCCACTGGGCCGCTGACCTCTCCTAAATTGGCGGCCAGCATTGCGGGGCTTACGGGAGAAGAAGGCTTGGCGTTCTTTGATGCCATTGCGCCGATTGTTTACCGCGATAGCATCGACATGAACAAAGCGTGGTTCCAATCACGCTATGACAAGGTTGGGCCGGGTGGCACGGGCAAGGATTACATCAACTGCCCCATGGACAAGGCGCAGTATGAAGCCTTTGTTGCAGCATTGGTGGCGGGCGAGAAGACTGACTTTCGTGAATTTGAAAAGAACACGCCTTATTTTGATGGCTGTTTGCCCATTGAGGTGATGGCGGAGCGCGGGCCCGAAACGCTTCGTCATGGGCCAATGAAGCCGATGGGGCTGACGAATGCGCATAATCCAACGGTTAAAGCTTATGCAGTGGTTCAACTTCGGCAAGATAACGCATTGGGAACGCTGTATAATATCGTCGGTTTCCAGACCAAGTTGAAATATGCCGAACAGGTGGCCGTGTTCAAAGCCATCCCTGGGTTAGAAAATGCTGAGTTCGCTCGACTTGGAGGCTTACATCGCAACACATTTCTCAATTCTCCCAAACTCTTAGATAGCCAACTTCGCTTGAAATCTCAGCCCCGTCTGCGCTTTGCTGGGCAGGTGACGGGTGTGGAAGGTTATGTCGAAAGTGCGGCTATGGGTTTGATGGCTGGGCGCATGGCTGCAGCACAGGCCTTAGGGCGCGCTTTCACACCGCCACCCGCCACTTCAGCCCACGGTGCATTGATCAATCACATCACAGGCGGGCATATTGCCACCACAGAAAACCGATCTAGCTTTCAACCGATGAATATCAATTTCGGCCTGATGCCGCCGGTTACGGTTGAGCGCGAGGCGGGCAAAAAGATGCAGTTTAAAGACAAAACCATAGCCCGCAAACGCGCTTACACCAGCCGCGCCATGGCAGATTTTACGTCTTGGTTGGCTGCGCAAAGTTAGGCAGCAGCGCCTAAGAACCCGCCGGATTGGCGGTTCCACAGCTGTGCATAATGGCCGCCGAGTGATAGCAATTCATGATGCGTGCCCTGCTCAACAATGTGGCCTTGATCTGGCACCACAAGCCTGTCCATGGCAGCAATTGTCGATAGCCTGTGTGCAATCGCAATCACTGATCTGCCTGCCATCAATTTTTCCAAACTGGTTTGAATTGCAGCTTCAACTTCAGAGTCAAGCGCCGAGGTTGCTTCGTCTAAAATGAGGATTGGTGCGTTCTTTAAAATCACACGGGCTATGGCAATGCGTTGCCGTTGGCCTCCAGAAAGTTTCACGCCGCGCTCACCCACATGCGCATCAAATCCACTGCGGCCTTTCCAATCTGTCAACTGTTCGATAAATTCAATGGCGTGCGCCTCACGCGCCGCTGCAATCACCTCTTCGCGGGTGGCTGAACTGCGACCGTAAGCAATGTTGGCATGCAGCGAGCGGTGCAACAGTGAAGTGTCTTGCGTCACCACAGAAACGTGCTGCCTTATGCTGGCTTGCGTTAATTCCGCAACGTCTTGCCCATCAATGGTGATCTTTCCACTTTCGAGCTCATAGAAACGTAGCAATAGATTTACGAGCGTGGATTTCCCGGCACCAGAACGGCCGACAAGACCAATTCTTTCGCCCGCCTTGATGTGCAGCGATAGATTTTCGATCACGCCGCCAGACCTGCCATAGTGAAAGGAGATGTGGTCAAAATTGATATCGCCCTTGGAAACCTTGAGCTGGCGGGCGGCGGGCTTGTCAACCAGCGCAATGGGCTTGGCGATGGTTTCCATGCTTTCATGCACCACACCCACTTGTTCAAAAATTTGTGTGACCTCTTGGGCCACGCGCGACGATGTGACGGAAATCTGCAAGGTCATTGGCAGCACCATGGCAACGACATCCAAACCAATGGAGCCCGTTTGCCACAGCTTCAGCGCAGTTAGGGTTGTTCCTGCGATTAGCCCGCCTGAAAGAACGGCAAGACCGATTGAAAAGATTGAAAGCCAGCGATGGTGTTTAATCATCCGCGCTGTGTGGATATCAACTGACTCACGAACGAAATTATCTTCCTCTTCCGGCCTTGCGAACAGTTTTACGGTGAGGATGTTGGTGTAGCTATCAACGATGCGCCCCACCATGTCTGAGCGGGCATAAGCAATGTGTCGTGAACCTTGGGCAATTTTTGGCACGGTTAGCGCCAGGAAGCCAACATAGGCAAGTGTCCAACCTGCAACGGGGATAACAAGCCATCCACTTGCGGCTGCAAGAAAAAAGGAAGTGATGATGCCGAGGGCCGCGAGATACCAAACCACCGTGATCAATGACACGACAGAACCACGCAAGGTGTGGCCAATCTCTAAAACACGTGAACCAATACGTCCGGCAAAATCATTTTGGAAGAAAGTCAGGGTTTGGCGCACCACGTGCCAATGGCTTTGCCAACGCACCATGTTGGTCATGCCCGGCGCAATGGCCTGATTCAGAATCACACTCTGAATGGTCATCACGATCGGTTTGATGATGAGCACGAGGCTGATCAGCCCAAAGATCAAAACGCTGCCATTGGCAAACAAAACATCAGCGTGATTGGCGCTCACCAACCTCACCAGACGGCCCATGAAAACCGGGATGGCCGCGTCTACCACCGCCACCAAAATGCTGGCCAAAAACAGTGCAATGAATAGGCCTTTGGCTTGCCTCACAAAAAACCAATAGAAGTTGATCAGCCCCGACGGCGGAGTACCCGGTGTATCGCGGGCTGTTGGGATGATGAAATTTTCGAAATAGCGAAACATGGGCCGATTTCCAGAGACTCTTTGTTGCTGCATGATTGTCCGTCAGGCCCGCTATGACCAGCAACAATAAGACATTGGAGGGATGTGCCAGATTATTTCCTGACGTCGCACTTCTGCCTTTGATCTTCCGCTGTGGCTTTAAGGTGATGGATCAAGGCTTGGCCCAGTGTTTGGTCAATGATGGCCCCTTGGGCTGAGAAGTCAGATGAACTAGCGTCCTCTCATGTTTGAACTTGTCTTTGCCATCGTGATCATTTTTCTATCGGCTATTGTTCGCGGGTTTTCGGGTTTTGGCTTTTCGTTATTGGCCATCACGGCCCTGTCACTGATTTATACGCCCGCCGAAATTGTGCCTTCGATTTTCATGTTGGAACTTGCCGCCTCGATCAATTTGCTGCCCTCGATTTGGAAAGATATTCACTGGCGCTCACTGGGGCCGCTTACGCTGGGTTGCCTCCTTGCCACGCCCGTTGGTGTGTGGTTTCTCGCTCATATTGCCCCTGCTCCCATGCAACTGGCTTTGGCAATCTTCGTGTTGGCGGCGACAGGTCTTTTGTGGATGGGATTTGAATTGAAAAGTATGCCCGGCACTCTGGCATCTGCCTTTGCTGGCGCTGCTTCTGGGCTGACGAACGGCGCTTTCGGCATTGGCGGGCCACCGGTGATCTTGTTCTACTTCTCGTCACCCGCAGGTGTTGCTGCAGGCCGCGCCTCGCTCACGGCATTCTTCTTAGCGACAGATTTTATCGGCCTTGCCAACCAATCCTATCAGGGCCTCATCACTTGGGATGCGGCTTACCGTGCCTTGGCTTATTTGCCCGCGCTGATTGTAGGTGTTTGGGTGGGGGCTCGCAGTTTTAAATCCGTTGATCAAGCCTTATTCCGCAAGCTCGTTTTGGCGCTTCTTGCGGTGATGGCATTGGCGATTGGGTTTAAAGCGGTTCTGGCGCTACATCTAACAGTCTGTTGCGTATGAAATCCGCGACACATTCGTGGTTTGTTTTTCGTACCGCTAACGTCAGTGAGCGATTGCGGTCAATATGTTCAAATGGAATGCTGCGGGCTTTTGCATATTCGCTTCCATTGTTCATTGACCATTTTCCAATGAATACAATTGCGACGGGTTCCAAAATATCAAGTGTGTGTCGGAAATGCAGTGAGGCACAACTAGCAGTCATTTTCGACGATGGACTCGCGTTGTTGACTGTTCGACATCGAACCAAGTTACAGTAGGAGATGTCTTCCAGTGAAAGCCCACTTTCTCGTAATGGAAAATGCCTACCAGTAACAGGCCAACGAGGGACAAAATTTATCAGTGCGACCTGCAACTCACTACAAGAATCCGTGGAAGGATGGTCGCGTAAGGTTCTAAGCGCCGAAGTATAAATGCGATCTGGTTGTGAAAACGCCGCTGTCGAAATTCCCGGATTTTGCCCCACAAGCAAAACGCGCTTGGCAAAGTAATTAACCCCAGTTACGTTTAAGCCATCATGCTGATTACGGTACCTATTTTTGGTTTATTGGAACTGAAACAATAGGCTACCAGACATGACAGGATG
>JAYVOQ010000039.1:0-8188 GCA_043757845.1 Hyphomicrobiales bacterium
AACCCTCATGAGCGTCACCCTCTCCACCGACCACCGCGCCGTCGATGGTGCCCTGGGCGCCGAAGTGCTCGCAGCCTTCCGTCGCTATATCGAAAAGCCCTTAGCGATGATCGTGTGAAATATGGCCCTGAAATGAATTGGTTTAGGTTTTTGCAAATGTGGTAAGCTCCTCCGCATGTTGACCACACTTGCGCAGGAAATGACCACCATCGGCGACTTGTCACACGAAGCGCGCCGTTACCGCGTGGTGCTGGAGAGCTTCAACCGAAATGTCGAATTGCTTTTTGGCAACAGCGCCATCAGCCCGCATGTTAATGCCGTTGCCCTTGCTGAAGCTTTTTCTAACTGGAAATTGGCATTTGAGGCCTCACGTCAGCTCGCGGCCTTCAACCGCACGGATTTTGTGTACTGTGCCGCAGGGCTGATGTTGAAAGAGATGTTCAAATCCCGGCCACTAGGGGATTTGAACGACGTAACTTTGAAAGGCATTCCGGCCGCAGCCTTTGATTGGCCTGAGGGCTATGCTTATGTGATTTTTTGCTTGTCGATGGCGGAGGCTGTCCTCACCAACATGGGGGCTAAGCCTGCGCTTAACCACGAGCTCTTAGAAAAGACGGCTTTTTGGCAATCCTTCCGAGAGAACGTCATTGAAAATGTGTCGACCGCGCCCGGATTTCTGGATCTGCTATTTGGTAATGAGCCCAATTGGAGCGGGCCGGATATTCCTAACTTCCGCGTTGGAATGCGGATTGCGCTCGGCCTTCCGCCGCAACCCCAACCCCTAGGTTAGGCTCTCCCACATGTCAGTCGCGGGTTTCCATCGCCTAATTCTAGATCAATAGTCTGCCCGGCACGCTTCAAATATGAGCGTGATGGCATCGCTCTCACGTTTTTCAACAGCCTTGGCAATTTCATGCAGTCGTGTGTGAATGAGTTGCGCCACGATGGCCAAAAATTCCCCGTCGTCAATCGCGCTGCTGGGCTTGCCCGTTTGCGCTAAAAGGAGGGCAAGGCAGGCGGAGGAAAAAACAGCGACATTGAGATCGAAATTCTTGAGGAACTCAAACCCCGGTTTCAAGGTGCCAGCGCGGGCAACCGGGCGGGCCTCCACCAAGGCAATAAGCAGGTGTGCCAAAACATCTGGCATGGGCTCATTGAAGTCCTGCGCACGGGTGTGGAAATTGCGTCGCACGGACTCAATACGGTGTTCGAGAACCAAATGTGGTCTTTCCACCCATTGCTCAAGCTCAAGCCTTGCCGCCCGGAAAAAATAAAGAGTGAATTCAGAGCTCAGTGTGACTTGCGTTTTGGTTAGCGCAAGCACCAGCCGCTCGCGTATGGCAAGATCAAAGGGCGAGGGCAAGTCGCGCCATTTAGGGCTTAAAGTTTGCAGTGAAAGATCGGCAGCACGCGACATCCCGTCATCAACGGTTCGCGCAAGCGTGGCGACAGCACGCGAAAGCGCGGTTGGCTGCTTGTCTTTGATAACTCTGCCGCCGTCGGCCTTGGTCATGTCGCGTGCGTAAAAATGGGCTGTGCGCAAACCATCTCGCAGACCTGCCGCCATGCAGGCGGCGTGCTGGGCAAATAGACTCATAGAATAATCCTCAACATTCAATTTTAACCTAAGTCCCATCTGTGACCAAAATCCCGCTGGGAACTGCCACGGAATTAAATATTTAAATCCCCATAAAAGCCAGTCTATTTGGCACGCCGTTTCAACAAGCAGACTGCAGTTTCTTCGTTGGTTATCAGCACATTTGCATTGAACAGCGTGATCCCGCCTCGAAGGGCCTCAATCTTGTCCTGTCCACCAGAACTCATCACCCGCTTTGGCACAGTTTTGAGGCTTTCAATAGGCATAGACATTTCGCGCTTGCACAATGCCGCCCGACAATGAGACGACATCGATATTCTCCCATAGTCCTGGAGTGAGCGCTTTCAACGAATCATACAATGTTAAGCCCCAGCCAACACCAGTACAGGAACTTTTCTTGAGCTGCTCAGAGACGTACATGCCCGCTGCCGCGCCGATCGCCTGGGGAATGGCTGTAGGAGATGACGGCTCCGGCACCACGACGCAGTCGACAAGACCGAATGACGCTTTCAGCGCTTGTTCAAGCTCAAAGTATTCCGCGATATGGCCGGTGATCCAGATTTGCACTTCATGCTGCTTGATGGCCTCGTTGATGTTGCGAATGACGGTTACGCGGCCAATGCCCAAGGCATCCGCAATTTCTCCCTGTATCAAACCCTCGACATAATATATCCAAGCGATTCGAATGCGGTTGCGCGCAATGCGTCCGGATGCGCCATTTGGCATCTCGGCCTTTTTCTTTGTGTGCGGCATAAATTCCGGCTTAGTTTAATTGCGTCTGCGGGGCAACAGCAACCAAAGTCCCGACCCTTTGCTTTTTATAATGATACATTTGCCTCAGTCAAAAAAATTATGTCTATGAATTGCAGGCCGCTGCTTGGTGACGGGTTTCTGCCCTCTCGTGGCTTGTTGATAAGATCGGCAGTTTTTTGTTCAGAGCTTTAGATAGTTGCTTGCCTCTATCCAGGATGAGAACACCTGAGTGGCACCAGCAGTCTGAAGTCTGGCCATGTGACCTGGACCACAATGGCTGCCACCACTATAGCCAAAAGCTGTCATCCCTGCGGCGATTGCACCTTGAACGCCATAGACCGAATCCTCAAAAACCGCGCAAGTTTCCGGAGCGCATAAACATTGCTTGGCTGCATGTAAAAAAAGATCGGGTGCAGGTTTGCCATGTTTGACCATGGCCGAATTGAACAGGCGCCCGACCTCAAATTGTTTGTCAACCTGTGTGATTTCAAGGCTGCGTTGGATACGTTCCATCGCCGATGAAGATGCAACACAGCGTTTGGTAGTATCTGCCCGCAGGAAATCGATGATGCCAAAGGTAGGTTCAAGTTGCTGGTGCATCAGCTGTTCAACCTCGCTCCAGATTAATGGAATTGCTTCATCAGGCAGCAATACCCCGGTTTCTTTTGCAACAAAGGTGAAGATGTCTTTTTGCTTCATGCCCACGCAGCGCGACATCAAGTCATCAGATAAATCAAGCCCATGCGCGGCATAAACAATTTTGTGCGCGAGAGCTGAGATCGGCTCTGAGTCGACCAGCACACCGTCGCAATCAAAAATCAGTAATTCAAATTTTGACATCGTCATTGTCCTGCAGATAACCCAATGCACGTTTGATTACGGTCGGTATCAAAAACAATTGCCGAACGCAACCGGAACGTACATGTTAATTGTGAAACGTATCGACATGTTGAAATTCAAAAGTAGTCTATTGCAATTACGTGTGGAGTTGTTAAGGTGTTTTGATCAAAAGCGGCAGCAAGACCGCGCGATTTAGAGTTAGGGTTGGAAATTGGCAGAATTTATTTCGTCTTTGACGCTGCAAGATTTGCTCATTGCATTTGTATTGCTTTGGGTGCTGCAAGGCCTTGGTGTTTGGTATCAGTCGCGTCGGTATGTGGGTGAGATGAAGTTCCTTCGGGACGAAGCTACCGAAGGTTTTCTGGGTGCTGGTCACTCGCGTCAGCGTTTTGGCGCGGGCTCCATCGTGATGCTGGTGTCGGATAAGAACTTTGTTGTGACTAAATTCAAACTGATGCGTGGCATGACCATATTCGCCCGCTTTGTAAACCGAGATGACTTTGCGGGTTTAAG
Organism: Hyphomicrobiales bacterium; assembly: GCA_043757845.1. Taxonomy (GTDB): domain Bacteria; phylum Pseudomonadota; class Alphaproteobacteria; order Rhizobiales; family Aestuariivirgaceae; genus Aestuariivirga. The sequence continues at coordinate 3,704 of JAYVOQ010000039.1, forward strand.
TCTTGACGATCTGAAAAGCACGCTTGAAAAAGAACCTGAGAAATCATCGCTCCGCATTGCCGGAGTGGGCGCGATCAACCAAATTCTTCGCGTTAAGCAAGATCGGGAGCAGACGATATTGTCGGCTGTGCCTGCACTGACTCCGGCATGAACCGGGGCACAAAACTAGAAGAGCCAGGAGGGAACACATAATGGCACTGATAACAATGATGGGGCACATGGGGGATGCAATTCAGCACCTGCCTACCGTGACTCAAACAACATTAGACCATCTGCATCACGGGCTGAGCGGACAGTGGCACAACGGTGCGCAGTTCATTCAGGCGCAAGTGACTGCCCAAGACATTCAGGACAAGCTCAAGGAAGTCAAACCGGAAACCCAGGGCGGCGCAATGGTCTGGTTGGCCACCCACTTTATCGGCATGTTCCAACAGGGCGGTCAGGTGTTCATGGGCTTTGTCACCGGAATCATCCCAACCCTCGTGGTTTTGATGACAGCATTTTATGCTGTGACCGGCTTGATCGGTGAAGAGCGGGTGCATGGTTTGGCCCAATGGGCTGGCAAAACGCCGTGGACACGTTACACATTGCTTCCCGTCATCTCGGTTTTCTTTCTCACCAACCCGATGGCCTATACCTTTGGTTCGTTCCTGAAAGAACGCCATAAACCCGCCTTCTATGATGCGGCTGTGTCTTATGTGCATCCTCCGCTTGGCCTCTTCCCCCACGTCAACCCCGGCGAATACTTCGTTTGGGGCGGTGTGCTTGTGGCTCTTCTTGAGCTGGAAAAGAACGGCAAGATTGCTCCGAATTTCCATATTCAGGTGGCCGTCTGGTACGCCATCGTCGGTTTGGTCGTGATCCTGCTGAAGGGTTTCGTAACTGAGTGGATCACCAATGTTATCGCACGCCGCCAAGGCGTCGATCTTGAAAACCTTTAGGCTGCGGGAGAATAAAAAATGGCAACGTATAAAGCTGTAAAAGTAACCGCTGGCAAAGGTGGTTGGGGTGGGCCTCTGGTCATTCTTCCAACAGATCAGCGCAATAAAATCGCCTCCGTAACAGGTGGCGGTATTCATCCAGTCGCCAAGCGGCTTGCTGAGTTGACGGGAGGGATTGCTGTAGACGGTTTTCGCACCCCGCCGCTCGAAAGTGAAATGGCGGCCGTCGTCGTGGATTGTGGCGGCACTGCCCGCTGCGGCGTTTATCCGCGTAAGCGTATCCCAACCATCAATCTCAATCAGGTTGGGCAAGCCGGTCCAATGGCCGAGTTCATCAAGGAAGACATTTATGTATCCGGTGTCACGCCAAAAGACATGACCATGGCTGACGGTTCCGCAACTGCAACCATCGCTGGTGCAAGTGCCGCAGCAGCAACAACGGCAGCAGAAATTGCTCCTGATATGAGTGGCGGCGGCATAATTAATCTGATCTCTACCATCGGCCGCACGATGGGCAAGGTTGTCGGCATATTCTTCAGCGCCGGCCGACGCACCATCGACATGGTCATCCGCAATGTCTTGCCCTTCATGGCCTTTGTTTGCATGTTGATCGGCATCATCTTGTACACGGGCATTGGGGACTTCTTGGCCCATTGGATGGCTCCGCTAGCCAACAACATCGTTGGCTTGTTGGTGATCTCTGCCATCTGCGGATTGCCCTTCCTGTCGCCTATTCTTGGGCCAGGCGCGGTGATCGCACAAGTCATCGGCGTGGCCCTGATCGGCCCACAGTTGGCCAACGGTGCAATCTCGCCACGCATGGCACTACCGGCACTCTTTGCCTACAACACACAAGTAGGCTGCGACTTCGTGCCTGTGGGCTTGGCGTTGGGTGAGGCAAAACCCAAGACCATTGAAATCGGCGTTCCCGCCGTGTTGATGAGTCGTCAGATCATGGGGCCTGTCTCGGTGATCATCGCTTATCTGTTCAGCTTGGTCGTACTTTAAACCTTCGAGCATGGCCGGGGCGCAAGTGAGCGCTCCGGCCATTTCATTTACTATTGTCTTTAAATTGCGTAGGAGCCTGATATGTATCTCCAGACAAAAATTACCGGCATCGGCCCGGAAGTTGCGGAGATGGCGGAGGGTGGAGTCGTCATTCTTTTCGCCGATGGCGCACCGCCAGAACTTGCAGAAATTTCAGTGGTTCACAGAACTGCCGACGATCCAAGCGAAACTGAACCACCTGTTGGTACAAGCATACGCATTGGTTCCATCACGGCCAAGATAACTGGCGTTGGCCCAACAGCTTGGGCGAAAATGATAAGCATGGGGCACATTGTCTTTGCTATCAACGGCGGCGATGCATCAGACCGCCCCGGAGAGATTTGCGTCACAGAAATTTCTTTGCAAGATTTGCTGGCCCAGTTGAAAGTTGGCAACAGGATTTCGATTGGCTGATGGTTGAGCAGTCTGTATTGGTGCGCGTGAAGGAAGGTCTGCATGCCAGGCCAGCAACGCGCTTTGTGCAACTGGCCAAGAGCTTTCCTTGCGACGTGCAGCTTGACTACAATGGTAAGTCGGCTTCTGCCAAGAGTAGCGTGAAAGTCATGCTGCTGAACGTGAAAGAGAACACTGAAGTCATAGTGAAGACTTCGGGAGAAAACGAAGATAAGGCCTTGCAAGACCTTGTTGCCTATTTGAGCGATCCGCTGTCTGGCCTAGATAAGTCAGAGAACCATAATCCACCGCCGCCCGCAGCGGCTGCCGGAACCCACAAAGCCGTGGGTGTGTCGGAGGGCATAGCTGTTGGGCCAGTCTTCCCATTCTTTCCGGAAAGCATTGTCCTCGACGAACGCCGTAGAGGTGGGGACGAGATTGAAGGCGAAATAGCCTTGCTTGCTACAGCATTCGACCGCGTCTCCGATCGCATGAGGGCCGGGCTGGCGGATGAAACTTTATCATCGGGAAACCGTAACATTATTCGCGCCTTGGCCGAATTGGCGTCTGATGATGACATGCGAGCCGACATGCTTGAAGAGGTACGCCAAGGGGCAGGGGCCACCATGGCCATTTTGAATGTGACGGGCCGCAATGCAGACGCCTTCCGTGGCATGGAGGATGTTTATCAGCGCGCCAGGGCCGATGACATTGATGCGATTGGGCGCCAATTGGCGCTGGCCGCCTTGGGCAAGCAAGATATGGATCTTAGCGCGGTGCCCAAGGGCGCCATTATTCTAGCCCATGATATTGGAGCATTTGAGTTGGCCAAGGCCCCGGTGAAGAACATCGCTGGCATCGTTTGTGCTAAAGGTGCCATGACAAGCCACATCGCAATTATTGCCCGCGCCCACCAAATTCCGGCGGTTCTCGCCTATGGCGAAGGGATAGCGGGTCTGCGCGATGCGAGGTTGCTGGCCGTTGATGGCAAGACGGGCGAGGTGATCAAGGATCCCGATGTTGGCACGCTTAAGGCATTTGCAGATCGGGGCGGACTGATGAAGGCCGAACGCGCTACGTTGGAGCCGTTCAAGGATTTGGTGCCAAAGCTAGCGAACGGCCAAGTGATCGAGGTCGCCGCCAATATCGGCACTTTGGAAGAAGTTCATGCTGCCCTAGAGGCAGGAGCCATGGGTGTTGGTTTGTTCCGCACAGAGCTCCTCTATATGACGCACCGGCATTTGCCCTCTGAAGATGAGCAAGTGGAAATCTATGGTAAGGTCTTGGTCGCTTTTGCTCCGCACCCTGTTATCATCCGCACATTGGATATTGGCGGAGACAAGCCGGTGGCGGGCATCCAATTCCCGCATGAAGAAAATCCGTTCCTCGGCTGGCGCGGCATTCGCATGTGTCTGGACCGACCGGATGTGTTCAAGCCGCAGTTGCGGGCCCTGCTGCGTTCAGCACCCCTTGGCAAGCTGAAAGTTATGCTGCCGATGATTGCTGACGTATCCGAGTTGCGCCGCACTAAGGCTTTGATTGCCGAATGCAGCGTTGAACTTACTGCTGAAGGCAAGGCTCAAGGCACATTTGAACTTGGCATTATGGTGGAAACGCCAGCCGCTGTTTTTAACGCGGCGGAGCTTGCCAAAGAGGCCGCTTTCTTTTCAATTGGCACCAATGATTTGACCCAATATGTGATGGCCGCAGACCGGATGAATGCCCAAGTTGCGGCGCTGAACGATGTTTGCAATCCAGCTGTGATGAACGCCATTGCATTGGTGGCCAAAGCGGGCCGTGAGGCTGGCATCATGGTTGGCATGTGTGGCGAAGCTGCTGGCCGCGAGGATCTGACGGCCAAGTTTTTGGCAATGGGCCTGACTGAACTGAGCATGAACCCGGGACAAATTGCCAAGGTCAAGCGCGCAATCGCATTACAAAATGTAATTTGATAAGCGATACATATTGATTTTGTAGATGATTTATGTATCAGAAAGAATAACTCTAGGAGACTGAATCCCATGCCGATTAACATTTCGCCGACGGGCCTTGCCCGGGATTTACAGAGACGCGCTGATACAGGAAAGCCCATACGCATTGGTCT
>JAYVOQ010000040.1:0-2216 GCA_043757845.1 Hyphomicrobiales bacterium
TGCCGAGCAGAATGCCGTCTTCTAGTGGAAGCGCACCGCCCGATAACGATGTGCCAGCGCCGCGTGGAACGATTTTGACATTGTTGTCATATGCGTAACGCAGCACAGCAGAAACTTGGGCCACTGTGTCTGGCAACACCACGACCATTGGCATTTGCTTATATGCGGTAAGGCCGTCAGACTCGTAAACACTCATTTGACGGGCGGCATCAATGACACCTTCGCCCGGGACGATTTTTTTTAATGCAGCGACGATGTCTGCACGGCGGGCCAGAACTGCTTCGTCTGGCTGGGGCATCATCAACATGGTGCACTACGCTCCATAAACTTTTTCACCCGCAACATAGGTCGCCTTGATAGCGCGATCATCCCCAAGGATTGCCAGTGCAAACAACACATCTTCAATCGAATTTGAGAGCACATGTCGTGCGGCCAACACATCCGTGGCAATTGGATCGAGAACAACAATATCAGCGAATTTCCCAATTTCAAGGCTTCCCGTTTCATTAGCAATGCGCAGTTGTTTTGCATTGCCCATTGTAGCCATATGGAACAGCTCGGCGGCTTTCATTTTGCGGCCCGACAGCATTTGAACTTTATAAGTTTCACCAAGTGTTTGCAGCATTGAGAAACTTGTGCCCCCGCCAACATCTGTGGCAAGGCCAAGCGAAACCGGGCGATTGTCTTTTTGAAGATGGTTCATTGACATCAGGCCGGAGCCTAAGAAATTATTTGATGTGGGGCAATGGACAACTGTTGAACCTGCTTCGTGCAATCGCTGCGCTTCACTTTCCGATAGATGCACACCATGCGCAAACAAGCTGCGGTTCGTCACTAATCCAAAGCGCTCATAAACAGCCGTGTAATCACGCTCATTTGGAAAAAGTGTCTTGATCCACGCGATCTCAGAAGCACTTTCCGAAATATGCGTTTGCATTAAAGCACCTTTGCAAAGCTGCAGAAGTTCGCCAGTAGATTTAAGTTGGGCTTCAGTTGATGTAATTGCAAATCGTGGTGAAACCGCATGACGTAGGCGACCATTTTCATGATAGGTGTCATGCAATGAGAGTGTGTCGATTGCGCCTTGCTCAACATTATCTTGAACACCAGGTATCGCATTGCGATCCATCAATGTTTTACCGGTGATCAAAGCCATGTTGTTTTTAAGTGCGGCTTTAAAAAGGGCTTCCGCACCCGCCTTATGCGACGAACAAAAGGCCAGCGCCGATGTTGTTCCATTTTTGAAAAGCCGAGAGAGAAAAATATCAGCAGCCTTGGCGGCGTGTGCCGCATCAGCATAAAGTGCTTCTTCAGGCCACGTGTAACGTGTCAGCCAATCAAGCAAATCCGTGGCGGCGGCGGCCAACATGCGGTATTGCGGGAAGTGGATATGCGCATCGATAAAGCCAGCCATCAACAATTCTTGGCCGTAGTCTTCACGCGGAGCCCGATCAAACGCCCGGGGCAAAAGTGGCAACGGCCCACGCCATAAAATCCTTTTATCATCGCCAATAACAATAGCACCCCGCTCGTCATGGGTGAGGTCTTGGGCGGTCTCACCGAAGGCAACAATTTGACCAAGGAGAATTTTAGTCATGGCGCAACCATGGCCTCAAGTCGGAAACTGATGATGCGGCAGACTTGCAAAATGGCGGTGTCGAATTCGAGGTCTTTGTTGTTTTTAACGCGCGCTTCAAAGGCGGCTAATATCTGGTGTTTTGTTGCACCCTTCACCGCGAAAATAAATGGAAAGCCATTTCGCAATTTATAAAGATCATTCAATCTCGTGAAAGTGGCCAACTCATCAGCACTCAACGTATCAAGGCCAGCACCTTTTTGTTCATTAGTCGAATCCGCTGTCAGCTTGGCCTTCGTTGCAAGATCAGGATGAGCGCGTAAAAGTGCCAGCTGCATATCTTGAGGCGCATCTGACACCGCATCAATAAAAGCGCTGCGCATATCGGGGAATGTTGCATAGGGCCGATCAAGCGTTGCATCTTCGGCTACCCAAGGCGAATGTTCGGCGATGTCGCCAAACTGTGCGACAAAAGCTTCGTCAGTCATTTGGTTGATGTCAGCAAGGGTGATCATTGCGCGGCAATCCATGCGCCAAGTTTGGCGCGCTCTTCCGGCAGCATCTGTGTTTTATTTGCCATGGGCATGGCATTGTTGCGCACGGCTTGCGCTTCAATTTGCTTGGCATATTTTTTCATATC
>JAYVOQ010000041.1:0-29088 GCA_043757845.1 Hyphomicrobiales bacterium
CCATGGCGTGAACGCAAGATACAGTGGGGTTGTTGTCGGCAAATTCGCCAGCCGGGTTTTGCTTCCAAGCCCAGACATGCAGTTCAAAAAAAGTGTCCAACCCGTATCGATTGGGAGCAGTTGTTAAATTGAAAAGTTGGCCTTCCAATTCAACGGGGCCTTTGGGCGCGATATATTCCACCGCCACTAACTGCATCCTGCCATCGGCTGTTGGCTCATACATCAACGCTTGCGGGCGCGCGATATCGGGTGTTGTGTCTTTCAGAAAATTTAAATTGACGTAGTGAATCCCCATCGCCCCACCCGCGGAACTACTTGCGCAGGGCATAGCTTTGTAGCCAGCAAAAACGGCCATGGCCAAGTCCTTGAACTTGTCATCGGCTTGGCGCACCTTCTGCGACAAAGCGCTACTTCCGCCAACGCTATCAATGCTGCCGATGATCAGCTCTTTCGGTTCGGCGCTGACGTAATGTCCTCCTGGCAAATAGCCACTAAAGTCGCTACCAGAGCCACCATAACTGTCACCTTTGCCTGCGGCCAACGAAGGCGCAGTTGCAAGGATTGTAGTTGCAAAAAGGCATAGCACTGCATTCATCGTTTTCATGATTTCCTCCTAAGGTTGAATTTTGGACGGCTTTAGCCTGCCACCAACTCTTGCGAGTTGCTGTGCCTTGTCGCCGTTCGTTTACAGTTCAGTTATTGGCGGTGAGAGGGTCGATGATGTCAAAAATTTCGGTGATTTTTGTCACCGGAATTCCACTCAGTTCCGCATGCTTGGCGATGGCCACTTCACTTTCAGCCAAATACAGGCAGAAAGTTTTGTCAGTGGCCACATAACTATGAACCCATTGGATAGCCGGCCCAACCTTGTCGATTGCTTGGTTGGAAGCGCGTGCTGCTCCACAAAGTTCAACCAGTGACATGGAGCCAATTCCGGGAATATCACGCTCTATAATAAAACGCTTCAAACGAGCCATTTTGATCTCCATGCCAATGTCTTCGATATTTGTATTTTGGGCCAAATGCTCGCAAAGACAAACTAAATGTTCTTTATCTTCTTAAAGAAAAACTTTAGTTTGTGCCATGTCCGCAATTTCCCATTTGCGATCACTGCAAGCCTTAGAGTCAGCTGTCAGGCTCGGTTCACTCACGTCGGTTGCCGAAGAATTAGCAATCACGCCAGCAGCAGTTGGCCAACGTATTCGCGCCCTTGAAGATTATCTTGGCGTAGATCTTTTGGTGCGTGGCCGTTCAGGCATCATCCCAACAGCAGCCCTGCAACAAGCCTTGCCGCATATTCAAACGGCTTTCGCCGCCTTGAACAAAGCCGGTGGAATTTTAGATTTTCAGCGCGTTGATGAAATCCACATGGTGGTAGAGTCAGACTTTGCCGAACTCTGGCTCAATGAACGTTTGACTGCATTTAAGAAAACCCACGCGAATATCCGTTTTTGCGTCAACGGAATCGGCGATGCGCCCTTTAAAATTGGCCAGGAAGATTGCACCATAACTTTCGGTGATCTGAAGCCCAGCGAATTCACCGATGAGCTGTTTCGTGAATATTCTGCGCCGATTGCCACAAAAAACATTCACCGCCGCCTGATGAAGCTTAAAATACCGACGCGCTTGGAAGGGCAAGCGCTTCTCCATGTCGAAAGCCCTGCAGAAGAAAGTGGCATTTTGGCTTGGCCAGAGTGGGTTGAAAAATTTGGCCACCGATCGGGTTCGGCTGCACGCGGTGTTCGCTATGTGAAGCTTGTCCATGCGTTAGAGGCAGTCTATTCGAATGTTGGTGTCTTGCTGTGTGGACTCGCGTTACTGATCGATGAAATCGAGCGACAAAACCTAATCTGCCCCTTCCCGCTTGGCGAGGGCGCATGGTCAAGCCACAGCTATAACATCACCTATCGTGCCAGTTCGCTGCGCAAACCCATCGTTCAGCGCTTTCGCCAGTGGCTATCCGCCGAAGCCGCGCTCACGCTTTCCAAGTTGGAAAAGCGCATCAATCGACGCAGTCGCTAAACACGTGCTAATCGCCACTCGAAACCTGATGTAGAATCGCCTATTTGCTGAACTCGCTTGCATCGGGCGGCAACATTAGGAAAGTTTATGAAATTTGGTTTGATATCGATAGCTGTCTTGTCATTGGTGATGATAGCAGGCCATGCGCTGGCTTCGAGTTTCGGCGGCCCATCTTGCGCGGCCCACAATGGCATGACGGCGGTGGATATGTCACAACCCACCAACAGCATCAGCACAGCGTCGGGCAAAAGCGGATATGCCGCCCTCAAAGCCATTGGTGTGAAAAACATCATCCGATATTATGATTGGCTGAACGAAGAAGACATTTCCTGCAAAGCGCTGTTGCCAACTGAATCTGATGCCATCATCGCCGCCGGCCTCAACATTATTTCAGTTTTCCAGCATGAGAATGATGATCCCGAAAGTTTCTTCATCAAAGATCGTGGTGCCACAGATGCCCGCCATGCCTTGAAGTTAGCCCACGCCAATGGCCAGCCTTCCGGCTCTGCCATTTATTTCTCTGTTGATGGTGTGGATCAAACGATCCGCGACATGGTGTTTGAACATGGCATGAGCAACGGTCACGCCATGACCAAGAAGCGCCGCCGCCATCTGATTCATGCCGATCGCAATTTCATGCGCCACATCAGGCGCTATGGCCGCTTCCTGCAATATAACCACCGCGTCTTCGGCAAGCCCGTCGAGGCCATCCGAGCCTCAGACATGAACCCAGCCATTGTGCACTATTTCGAGCAAGTGAACGCTTCTGTAAAACCCGAAGGTTACAAAATAGGTGCGTATGGCAGTGGTTCTGTTTGCGAATTGCTGCTCGGTAAAAAACTGGTGGATTATTGCTGGCTCGCCCAATCCACGGGTTGGCCCGGATTCGACCATTTCTATCGCTCCAAGCGTTGGACAATGGTGCAAGAAAGAACGACCGTTTGCCGCCAGTGGAACTTCGCCAACGGCGATCACGTCTGGCTGGATTTTAATCGCGTAAATTCTGCCAAGGGCGCTTGGGGCAAAAAAGACGGGATTACGGCCTTGGCCGCAGTGCAGGTGCCGAAGAGTTGTAATTAGCGCCAAGTCGGCCTGGTATAAAATCAATCTTACCTTTTATATTTTCATACTGAGTTGAATTGCGAAGCAATGCCCCAAAAGCATGCGCCACAAACAATGTGGGTCTACTCGCCTTTCACCTTCACATATTCGCCCGGCGCATCACCTAACCCCACGTCCGCAGGCACGCGCGCCTCAATCTTCTCTCCTGACTTCGCCGAAATCCATTCAAGCCAATTCGGCCACCAACTGCCTGGCGTTTCCTTTGCCCCCGCCATCCAGGTTTCAAGATCATCAGCACCTGCATCATTCGTCCAGAACTGATATTTTTTCAGTGCCGGCGGGTTCACTACGCCTGCAATATGCCCAGAGCCAGAAACCACCAGCTTCACTGGCCCGCCGAAGTGATCTTGTAATCGGAACACGGAAGGCAAAGGCGCGATATGATCATCACGCGCTGCCAGATTATAGATCGGAATTTTCACTTTACCCAAATCTATGGGCGTATTCTCAAGCACCATATTGCCATGGCTCAAGCGATTGTTAAGATAACACTCACGCAAATAATATGAATGCACGCCCGCAGGCATACGCGTGGAATCACTGTTCCAATAGAGCAGATCAAAGGGCATCGGGTCTTTGCCCAGCAAATAGTTATTCACCACGCAAGACCAGATCAAATCATTGGAGCGCAGCAAATTAAAAGCATCGGCCATGCTAGAGCCTGGCAAATAGCCCTTGTCTTCCATCCGGCCTTCGATCCAATTCACTTGCTCTTCGTCCACATAAACGCAGAGTTCGCCCGCCAATTCGAAATCCACTTGCGTGGTGAAGAAGGTGGCCGCACTCACCCGCGCATCATTCTTCGCGGCCATATAGCCAAGCCCCGCCGAAACCAACGTGCCACCAATGCAGAACCCAACGGTGTTAACGTGCTTGGCGCCAGTGACCTTCTGCGCTTCATCAATTGCAGTAAGAAAGCCTTCGCGCATATAATCGCCAAAGCCCTTGCGGCCTTGTGCTTCTGTGGCATTCACCCAAGACACCATAAAAACCGTCATGCCATTATCAACGCAGTATTTTACAAAGCTCTTCTGTGGTGTGAGATCAAGAATATAAAACTTGTTGATCCATGGTGGAAAAATGATCAGAGGGGTTTCAAACGTTTGCTCTGTCGTTGGAGCATATTGAATAAGCTCAAACAGATCATTGCGGAACACCACTTTGCCGGGCGTTAAAGCCAGATCTCGCCCTAGCGAAAAAGCGTTTTTGTCAGTCTGCGTAATACGTAGCCGTCCATCAGGCGATTTGAAGTCCTTCTCCAGCCGGTCCATGCCGTGCAGAAAATTCTCGCCACTAGTGGCCAAAGTCGCTTTTAACACTTCAGGATTTGAAAGCGGAAAGTTGGATGGTGAAACTGCATTGATGATCTGCTCAAGATAAAACTTGGCTTTAAGCTTAGTGTGTTCATCAAGCTCGGCCCCGGCCACCATGTCTTGCGCCCACTTGCCACCGATCAAATAGGCCTGCTTCAAAAAATCAAATGTGGCATTATCTTGCCAGTCTTTATCCTTGAAGCGTTTGTCAGTTTTGGATGGCGCAATCATCGGCACAACTTGCTGGCCCAAACCCTTGGCCCAAGCTGAATGCCAGAGCATGGTCAAACTGTTCCACAACTGCATTTGCGCCAACATCAGCTTGGCCGGATTTTCCCTGTAATAGGCCTGAACTGCACCCAGCGTTTTGGAAACTTGCTTCATCGGCAGAATTTGTGTTTCTGCGTCCTCGCGATGAACATCAGTTCGCGCGGCGATTGTGCCAAACAGTTGTGCGCCACGTTGAAATACCTGCGTCATATTTTGCGCAAGCTTTAACATATCAGGCAATTTGAATTCTGGGGTAACCTGTTTTGAATCAGACATAGCTAAGTCTTAACCTGCAAATTTGAAGAAACTGTGAGCATAATAGACAAATCGGAGCTAAATCGCCATAAGCTCGAACCATGACGAATGAATTAAAATTAGGGATCGCTGGCCTTGGAACCGTGGGCACGGGCGTGCTTGACATTTTGGCCACCCATGCGGATTTGGTGGCAGGCCGCGCTGGCAAACCGGTCAAGGTTACCGCCGTCTCGGCCCGCTCCAAATCCAAGCCACGGGGACTCCATGATCTTTCCAAGTTGGAGTGGTATGACGACCCGGTTGCCTTGGCCAGATCGGCCGACATCGATGTTTTCATTGAATTAATCGGCGGCGATACAGGTCCAGCAAAAGATGCAGTGGAAGCTGCTATCGCGTCCGGCAAACATATCATAACCGCCAACAAGGCCTTGCTGGCCCATCATGGCGCAGCACTGGCGAGAGCCGCGGAGGCCAAAGGCTTGGCGCTGAATTTTGAAGCCGCAGTAGCGGGCGGCATACCTGCGGTTAAGGCATTGCGCGAAGGCCTTGTGGGCAACAGCGCCAAACGCGTTTTCGGCATTATGAATGGCACCTGCAATTACATCCTCACCAAAATGGGCGAGGAAGGCCGAGGCTTTGCTGACGTTCTGAAAGAGGCCCAAGAGCTTGGCTATGCCGAAGCTGACCCCACATTCGACGTGGGCGGTTTCGACACAGCCCACAAACTTGCCGTGCTCACCTCATTGGCCTTTGGAACGGAAGTTAATCTTCCAGCCATTAAGATCGAAGGCATCGAGAAAGTTGCCCTTGCTGATATTCGCAACGCAGCTGAACTGGGATACAAAATAAAACTTCTCGGTGTGGCGGTGAACTATGACAGCGGCATCGAACAACGCGTTCATCCCACGCTGATCAAGCGCGGCTCACCCGTGTCTGAAACCGATGACGTGTTCAACGCCATCGTGGTGAAGGGCGACTTTGTGGGCGATCTAGTGCTGGAAGGCCGCGGCGCAGGTGCCCATCCAACAGCATCTGCCGTCTTGTCGGATATCGTCGACATTGCGCGCGGCAACATCAGACCAGCCTTTGGTATTCCTGCAACCAGTTTGAAAAAATACCAAGACTCCTCACCTCGCGCCCATGAAGGCGGCTTTTACGTAGCACTTGATCTGCATGATAAGCCCGGTGCAGTGGCCGCTATTGCCACGATATTAGCTGATGCAAAAATCTCCATCGAAAGCATCGTGCAACGCGGCAAAGTTGATGCAACGGCCCCGCGCGCAACAGCCCAGTTTATCTTGATCACCCATGATACCCTCGAGTCTTCACTCAAGGCCGCAATGACAAAAATCGAACGCGACGGTCATGTGGCGGGCCCACCAAGAGTGATCCGCATTGAGCGCTTCTGAGGCTTTCCTCAATATCTCGAATTCGGTCAAAGGCCAGCGTTGGCAGGCACGGTTGCAAGACCAGCGCTTGGCCCAAGCGATTGCCCAAAAGTATGATTTGCCGGAAATTCTAGGCCGCGTGATGGCAGCGCGCGGGGTTACGGCAGATGAAGCCGAAAGCTGGCTTAATCCCACTTTGCGCGGTCTTATGCCCAAGCCTTCCGCTTTGATGGATTTAGAAAAAGGTGCTGCGCGTTTGGCTACTGCCATTATGGCAAAAGAAAAAATCGGTGTGATCAGCGATTATGATGTTGATGGCGTGTCTTCAGCGGCTTTGCTTCTGCGCTTCCTTCGCGCTGTAGGCTCAGACGCGGAAGTTTATATCCCAGACCGGATCACTGAAGGTTATGGCCCCAGTGAAAAAGCCGTGACAGCCTTGAAGCAGCAGGGCGCTGATGTGTTGCTCACATTGGATTGTGGCGTGCTGAGCCATGATCCGTTGGCCCATGCGGCAGACTTAGGCTTCACCACCATCATTGTTGATCATCATCAAGCTGAAGCCGAATTGCCGCAAGCTTATGCTGTGATCAATCCAAATAGGCAGGATGACATTTCGGGGCAGGGTCATCTTTGTGCGGCAGGCGTGGTGTTCTTGTTGCTCGCCGCCACCAACAAAGTGCTGCGCGAAAAGCGGCACTACCCCAACGATCAAGAGCCCAACATGTTGCAGTGGCTTGATCTTGTAGCGCTGGCCACGGTGGCAGATGTGGTGCCCCTTAAAGGACTCAACCGCGCCTATGTCACCCAAGGCCTCAAAATCATGGCGCGGCGCGACAACTTGGGGCTTGCAGCCTTAGCTGACGTAGGCGGCCTGAAACGCAGACCGGATGTTTATGGCTTAGGCTTTGTTCTGGGGCCGCGCCTGAATGCGGCAGGTCGCATCGGGCATGCTGACGAAGCGCTGGCTTTGCTCACCACGCCTGACAAGGGCGAAGCAGTTTCATTGGCCCACAACCTCAATGAATTGAACCGCAAACGCCAAGCCGTTGAAATGCGCGTGGTGGACGAGGCCATCGCCCAAGCCGAAGCCGCTTTGGGCACCGAACGTAAAGCTTCCAGCCTCATTGTTGCCGCCGAGAATTGGCACCCGGGCGTTGTGGGCCTTGCTGCCTCGCGCTTAAAAGACCGCTTCGGTGTGCCGGCACTTGTTCTGGCCATCAACAAAGCAACGGGCCATGCCACTGGCTCAGGCCGTTCCATCACAGGTGTTGACCTTGGCAAAGCCATACGCAGTGCAAACGACCTTGGCCTCCTGATCAAAGGCGGTGGCCATGCTATGGCAGCAGGTCTGACGCTAGACATGCAAAACCTTGCTGCCTTTCGGCAATTCATTGATGAGGCACTGGCAGCATCGGTGGCAGAAAACCAAGAACGCGCCTTATTCATTGATGGAGCACTTTCCGCCAGCGGTGCAACTCTCGATTTGATTGAACTATTAGAACAAGCAGGTCCTTATGGCTCCGGCAATCCATCGCCCATGTTTGTTTTCCCGGCACACCGCGTAACTTATGCCGACCGCGTGGGAACTGACCATGTACGCTGCACATTGGTTGCAAGTGACGGAACCAAACTCAAAGCCATAGCTTTCCGCGCACTTGGTACAGAGCTGGGTGAATTGCTACTTTCGGAACGCCAACACCCCATTCACATCGCGGGCCGATTGGTGGTGGATGAATGGGGTGCCAAGCGCGTGCCAAGCTTGCAAATTGAAGATGCAAGCCCCATGGTTTGAGGGGTTGCAATATCAGGCGAACCCTTATATTGAGCGGCGCAACGCGCGTTCCGATAGGAATTCGCGCCCCAATAAGTGCGCCCTTCGTCTATCGGTTAGGACGACAGCCTTTCACGTTGTAAAGACGGGTTCGACTCCCGTAGGGCGCACCAATTCTCTTTGCATTGCAAATACGCTGCACTCAATCCATGATGGGAGCATGAGCACATTTCAAACCCGCCCGATCTCTGACGAACCCGATGCAACTGCCCCCGATGGCTCAGACGTGCGCCTGCTGGTTACATCGCCGCGCGGTTCCATGGCGCATTTTGAACTAGCGCCGGGTGACGTTTCTGAAGCCATGATGCATAATACCGTCGAAGAACTTTGGTTCATCACCGCAGGCGAGGGTGAGATGTGGCGAAAAATTGGTGAGTTGGAAGAGGTGACGCAGTTACACCCCGGGCTCTCTCTTTCAATCCCCATTGGCACACATTTTCAATTTCGCAATACCAATGAGGAAGACCCACTTGAGGCTGTGGCCGTTACCATGCCGCCATGGCCGGGAGACAATGAAGCGGTGGCGGTGAAAGGCAAGTGGGACTAAGTCCTCAACATCAAAAAAACTGGTCTCCAAATGCCCTTCAATTATGTGCCTCCAGCGACAAGATTTAGCCTTGATTGACGTGTTACCCCACGGCTTGGCGGTGGTGAAATGAATCTCCGTCGTCACAATGAACTGGAGGGCATATATGGCTAATTTAATTTCTGACATCATGGGCATGGCAACACCGGCGATCATCGACAAGGTCGCAGCAAGCTTTGGCATCAGTGGTGCCGCTGCAACGTCATTGCTCGGTGCGGCAGTCCCCGGTGTTATGGGTGCCTTGATTAACAAAGGTTCTACACCCGGCGGTGCCAAAGACATTCTGGCCGGCCTTGCTAACGCCACCCCAAATTTATCTTCAGCCCTCATCAGCGGCAATGCCAATACGATGGCCACACAAGGCACAACAATGCTTTCATCGCTCATTGGCAATAGTGGCTTTACAACTTTGTCCAACGCAATTGCCAACAACGCTGGCGTGCCAGCCCAAGCCGGTGCCTCGATGATGGGGCTTGCCAGCCAAATGGTTATGACAGGTCTGTCCAAAAACGCGGCAGGTCTTGATGGCGCTGGTCTCAGTAAATTCTTAGCCTCACAAAAAGACAGCGTGCAACAAATGTTGCCTGCAAGCCTTGGCAGTATTTTAGGCATGTCTGGAATGGCTGGCATGGCGGCATCTGCAATGAAGAGCACAACGGCCACAGCAAGCTCTGCGGCGTCTGCAGCTTCCAATACCATGGGCACAAAAGCCAGCCGAACACAGGCCCCCGTGCCAAACGCAGATACTGGCGGAATGGATTGGTTGAAATATGCCATTCCAGTGGCAATTATTGCTCTGGGGGCTTGGTATTTCTTGGGTATGCGCGGCAACGATGTTGCCAATACGCCCAAGCCAGTAGCAACAACAACTGCACCTGCTGTACCGGCGGTTCCTGCTGCACCAGCAGTCCCAGCTGCACCTGCTGCCGCAAATATGATGGTTGGTGATGTTGACGTGAGCAAAAACCTCACCAGCGCCTTGGGAGATTTAACCGCCACACTCGGAGGCGTCACGGATGCGGCATCGGCTCAGGCGGCCTTGCCAAAGCTGCAAGGTGCAGGCACGTCCATCACCACAGTCACTGGCCTTGCAGAAAAGTTTACTCCTGAACAGAAGACTACCGTTTCAGGTCTTGTGAACAATGCTCTGCTGGGCATCACTCAAGCTGCAACCAAAGCCGAGAGCATCGCGGGCGTAAGTGATATTTTGAAACCTGTGCTGGACGGCATAATCAACAGCTTGGACACAATGAAGTAATCAAGCGTCATTGGTTTTTCGCAGAGCGGCGGAGCCAAAAGCTTCGCCGCTTTTCTTTATTGCAAATTTGATTTAGCGTGCCTGCAAAACAAGGAGAAACGCTATGACCAAAGCTCAAGGGTTTGACACGCTACAGATTCACGCAGGCACCGCACCCGATACCGCAACGGGGGCCAGACAGGTTCCGATCTATCAAACCACCGCCTATGTTTTCCGTAATGCCGAACACGCAGCGAAACTTTTCAACTTGGAAGAGGTTGGTTATATTTATTCGCGCCTGACGAACCCCACAGTCTCGGCACTCGCCAACCGCATTGTGGTTTTGGAAGGTGGTGCTGGCGGCATCTGCTGCTCATCCGGCCATGCCGCGCAAATCATGGCGGTATTTCCATTGATGGGGCCGGGCAAAAACATCGTGGCCTCCACCAGACTTTATGGCGGCACGATCACGCAGTTCTCGCATACCTTTAAACGCTTTGGCTGGTCTACAACCTTTGTGGATACAGATGACTTGAAATCCGTGGAAGCAGCGATCAATGAAAATACCCGCGCCATATTCTGTGAATCAATCGCTAACCCCGGTGGCTACATCAGCGATCTGGACGCACTCGCCAAAATTGCCGACAAACACATGATCCCGCTGATCGTTGATAATACATCGGCCACACCCTATCTGTGCCGACCGATTGAGCACGGTGCCACCATAGTGGTTCATTCCACCACAAAATATCTGACCGGAAATGGCACCGTAACAGGCGGCTGCGTGGTTGACTCCGGTAAATTCGATTGGGCTAAGTCCGGCAAATTTCCATCGCTCTCAGAACCAGAGCCCGCCTATCATGGCCTCGTTTTTTATCCAACACTTGGCGCAATGGCTTTCACCTTCCACTCCATCGCCATTGGCCTGCGTGATTTGGGAATGACTATGAACCCGCAGGGCGCGCATTACACATTGATGGGCATCGAAACGCTTTCACTGCGCATGGAACGCCATGTGGCCAATGCCATTAAAGTGGCGGAATGGCTGGAGAAGCACCCCAAGGTGGAGAAAGTCACCTACGCTGGTCTGAAGTCATCGCCTTATCACAGCCGCATCGCCAAAATTTGCCCCAAGGGAGCGGGGGCCATTTTCACTTTTGCGATTAAGGGTGGTTATGAAGCTTGTGTAAAGTTAGTGGACAGTGTGAAACTGTTCAGCCACGTGGCCAACCTTGGCGATGCAAGGTCACTCATCATCCATCCAGCCTCCACCACGCACCGTCAACTCTCTGAAGCCCAACAGGTGGCCGCAGGTGCAGCGCCCAATGTGGTGCGCCTGTCCATCGGTATTGAAGATGTGAATGACATCATCGCCGATCTGGATCAAGCATTGGGGAAGTGAGCAGTTCTTTGATCCACGGCACAACTGATGCAAAATTCAGCCAAGTAAAACAGGCTTTCGCCAGCAGCTTTGCCGATGGGCTTGAACAGGGTGCGGCCGTGGCCGTGATGTTGGATGGTAAACTGGTGGTTGACCTTTGGGGCGGCCATGCTGACAAAGCCAAGTTAAAGCCATGGGCGCGTGACACCATTGTTAACGTGTGGTCGGCCACCAAAGGTGTTGTGGCCTTAGCCATTGCCAAGGCCGTGGAGCAAGGCAAACTTGCTTATGAAACGCCCATCGCAACCATCTGGCCAGAATTTGCAAGCGGCGGAAAACAAAACATCACACTCAACCAAATCCTGTCGCACACTTCAGGCCTGAACGGCGTGAACGTGCCGATCAGTGAGGATGAATTGTTAGCTTGGATACCCTATGTCGATGCGCTGGCCGCCATGAAGCCAAACTGGAAGCCGGGTGAACACTGCGCCTATCATGCGTTGAGCTATGGCCATTTGGCGGGCGAGGCTTTGCGCCGTGCCACTGGCAAATCCATTGGGCAGTTTGTGCAAGATGAAATCACAGGCCCGCTCGATGTTAACTTCTTTATCAGCGTGCCCGCAGCCCAAGATCACCGCTGTGCCGAAATGATTGATGGAGCAGGGTGCAACGATTGGATTGGCCTGGTGCAATCGAGCCCCTATCCACAAGGGTGCATGAACCCAACGCCCGTGGCCACTTCGCCCAACCACCGGGCTTGGCGTGCGGCTGAAATTCCCGGCGGTAACGGCCATGGTGATGCGCTTGCGCTGGCCAGCATTTATGGTGATATCTGCGGCCGTAATTCTAAACTCATCTCCGCCGTCACCCGCCAAGAAGCCAGTCGTGCGCGTTTTCGCGGCATGGACGAAAGCTTCTCCTTGCCAACAGCGTGGGGAGCCGGCTTCCGCTTGGAAGATGAGACCTATGGTGCCAAAGCTTCAAAACAGACGATTGGCCATGGAGGTTGGGGCGGCACGATTGCTTTTGGCGACCCGAAAGCCCAGCTGGGTTTTGCTTATGTGACGAACAACATGTTAGGATTTGATACGCTCGATCCACGACGGGAACGACTGATCGCTGCGGTTTATGAAGCGATTTAGGATTTTCACGCCCCACTTTCACTCTGTAGCTTCGATATGAGGAATTAAAACATGGCCGACAACAAACCAGATGTGACCAAGGATTGGCAAGCCAACCAAGGCCAGAAGAGTGCCGCCAGCCGCCAGCGCCTGTTTGCCTGGATCGCCTGGGCGATTGCCATCGCGGGTGAGGCTGTGGCCATTTACCTGTTGCTGCATCACAAGTTCGACAATGGCAACATGACATTGCTGATCGGCCTGTTGGTTGGCATCGCCGTATTTGCCATGATTGGCAGCGTCGTGTGGAAGGGCTCTTACCGTAATGATCCCGCCTCTCGCGCCAACACGGCCAGCTTCTTTGCGCAGAACCAACTGGGCGCGATCATGACGGTGATTGCCTTCTTGCCCTTGCTTGTGCTGATCTTCATGGACAAAGACATGGACCCCAAAAACAAGCAGTTGGCCGGCGGCGTGGGCGCTGTTCTGGCCGTTCTTGCAACCGTTATGGGTATCAATTTCAAGCCGCCTTCTATCGAACAGTACACGCAAGACATGAATGCCTGCGCCACGCAGATCAAGGCAGGCCAGCCCACAACGGCCTGCTCACCTGAAGTGGCCTCACAGGCGCAAGACATCGCCCGCGATTCCACCGATGTGGCCGCCGCAACGAAATCCGCCGCAAACCAAAACGGCACCGATGTGGTCTATTGGATTGCACCAGAAGCCGGGCAGTCAAAATCATCTGAGCCGCATGTGTTCCATCTATGCGCGGCGGTAAGCCCGCTGAAAGACAAAACCGTCAACCACGGCACGGTGACAGAGGCCTACGCACAAAACGCCATCCGCATCACCAAGCAGATCGACATGGAACAGAAGCAGTGCGGGTTTGGCGGGTAGTGATTTCAGACATCTCTGTAACGTATTGCGTTATATAACGCGACGTGTTATAGCTGCCAAAGATGATCCGCGGCTTTGCAGATAAAGAGACGGCAAAGGTCTGGAATGAAGAGCGGTCGCGCAAGTTACCGCCCGATATTCAGGACACCGCCTTGCGGAAATTACAGTTGCTTGCTGCCGCCGAACGCACTGAGGATTTGCTCATTCCGCCCGGCAATCGCCTTGAGCAATTGAAAGGCAACCGCAAGGGTCAGTGGTCAATCCGCATCAATGGCCAATGGCGGATTTGTTTCAGATGGAGAGAGGGACATGCCGAGAATGTTGAAATCTGTGACTATCACTGAACGGGACCGCCTGCATGTGGCCACAGTGGGCGAGATTTTGCTTGAGGAATTTCTCAAGCCAGTGGGCCTTTCGCAAAACGCTCTGGCCCGCGCCATCGGCGTGCCGCCGCGCCGCATCAACGAGATTGTGTTGGGTAAGCGTTCTGTGACCGCAGACACGGACCTGCGCTTGGCGCGTTACTATGGCATGAGCGAAGGTTTTTTCCTGCGCCTGCAAATTGATTATGACCTGCGGATGCAAAAGCGCGCGCTGGGCGACAAGCTGAAAGCCATCATGCCACGGGCGGCGTGAGGTGAATGCACTGTCACCGTAATTCGATGGGTTCACGGAATACTATTCGAAGGCTCCTTGATCAGTGCCGATGCGATTCAATTTTTCCGCCCAATCCAGCACAATAACTTTTTCAAACTTGAAATCTGCTTCGATCAATCTTTGGCAAAGTCCCGAATGTTTTGTACTAATCATTCTCCAAGCGTTTTTATACTTTTCTCGAACAGACACGGAAAGATTTTTATCAGTGGATTTAAAGTGGACGTTTTCCATGTAATGCAGCACATAGGCTGTCCACCATTCCATTCCTGTTGCCTCTAAATTTCGCCCATCTAAGGGATAGTCCTTGTAGTCAAAACTAATTTCGTCCAAGTCTTGCATAACGTGTACAAAATGACAGTCGCCATCGTATTTTGTAGTATGAAATATATCACTGTATGGATTCAAACGGGAATCTAGAAATACTCCTGTACATTTAATTGTCTTTTCTTTTTCGTAGCAGTTGATGAGTGCTGAACCAAAATAGGCTTCAATATGCTTCAATTTAAGGTGATTGAATTCACCAAAAGTTATGTAGGCTCGAATGTGAATGTCGAGACTTATCAAGTTATAAAAGAGATCTTTAGAGAACTCGATTAGCCACATCATTCCTTGGTTAGGGGCGTGATTCCATATCTCCGTCCCGTAGACGACGATGGTGTCTGAAAACACAATACACGTAAAGTCTTTATCCGAATGGACATTGAGATGGTCAATCCGGTCAAAAATTTTCTGAATCATGTAGCCAGATTGCACCATCGATTTGAAACCGAGCAAATCAATGTAAAGAAAAAGTTTTTGTCCTGCTGGAACCAAAATCGTTCACTTCCTCTTCGGCCCGCGATAAGCTCTCGTCCCCGGTTTGCCCGCCGTCGAGCCCGCTTTGCGCTTCGCATCGCCCTTCGGCCAACTCTCCTCCGCAGTTTGAATATTCGAATTCTTCGCCAGCGGATCATCCATCACTGCAAGCTCCACCGCTTTCAGCCGCTTCACTTCATCACGCAACCTTGCGGCTTCTTCGAATTCCAGATTCGCGGCGGCTTCGCGCATGCGTTTTTCCATGTCGGCCAGAACTTTTTGCAAGTTGTGGCCCACCAGCGGCGTGCCGTCACCTGCCTCCACCTGCACATGATCGCGCTCATACATCGAGCCCATGATGTCGCGGATATTCGTTCTAATCGATTGCGGCGTGATGTTGTTGGCCGTGTTATAAGCCACTTGCTTCTCGCGGCGGCGATCGGTTTCGGCAATGGCGCGCTTCATGGAGCCCGTGATACTATCGGCATACATGATCACGCGGCCATCAATGTTGCGTGCGGCGCGGCCGATGGTTTGCACCAGTGATGTTTCCGAACGCAGGAAGCCTTCCTTATCTGCATCCAAAATCGCCACCAAGGCACATTCGGGAATATCCAAACCTTCACGCAGCAAATTGATGCCAATCAACACATCAAAAGCGCCCAGCCGCAAATCGCGCAAAATCTCAATGCGCTCCAGCGTGTCAATGTCGCTGTGCATGTAACGCACGCGCACCCCTTGCTCATGCATATATTCGGTGAGGTCTTCAGCCATGCGCTTGGTGAGCGTGGTGACCAACACCCGCTGGCCGCCCAGCGCAACAGTTTTGCATTCAGCGATCACATCATCAACTTGCGTCTTCACTGGCCGGATGAACACAGGCGGATCGATCAGGCCCGTGGGGCGAATGATCTGCTCAGCGAATACGCCGCCAGTCTGGGCCAATTCCCAACCACCCGGCGTGGCCGATACATAAACCGTTTGCGGGCGCATCGCATCCCACTCTTCAAATCGCAAAGGCCGATTGTCGATGCAGGACGGCAGGCGGAAACCATATTCCGCCAGCGTGGCCTTGCGGTTAAAGTCACCCTTGAACATGCCGCCGATTTGCGGAACCGTCACATGGCTTTCATCGGTGAAGACGATGGCATTGTCGGGCAGATATTCAAACAAAGTCGGCGGCGGCTCACCTGGTTTACGGCCCGTGAGATAACGTGAATAATTTTCGATGCCAGCGCATGATCCCGTGGCCATCATCATTTCAATATCAAACATGGTACGCTGCTCAAGCCGTTGCGATTCTAGAATCCGGCCAGCACTGTTGAATTCTGCAAGACGGATTTGCAGATCATTCTTGATGCGCGTGACGGCCTGTTCGAGCGTGGGCTTGGGTGTGACGTAATGCGAGTTGGAATAAACTTTCACTTGCTCCAACTCAGCGCGTTTCTGGCCAGTGAGCGGATCGAATTCGCTGATCGCTTCCACCTCATCGCCAAACAGCGAAATGCGCCAAGCGCGGTCATCCAAATGCGATGGAAACAGCTCAATCGTATCACCACGCACACGGAATGTGCCGCGCACAAAATTCTGATCATTGCGCTTGTAATGCAAAGCCACAAGATCGTTGATCAAGGCGCGCTGATCAGTGCGCTGGCCTTTCTTGATCTGGAAGGCCATGGCCGAATAGGTTTCCACATCGCCAATGCCATAGATGCACGACACAGACGCCACCACGATCACATCATCGCGTTCGAGTAAAGAGCGCGTGGCCGAGTGGCGCATACGGTCGATCTGTTCGTTGATCGAGCTTTCTTTCTCGATGTAGGTGTCGCTGCGGGCCACATAGGCTTCCGGCGTGTAATAGTCGTAATACGAAACGAAATACTCCACAGCATTGTTAGGGAAGAAATTCTGAAACTCGCCATAAAGCTGCGCCGCCAAAGTTTTATTTGGCGCCATGATCAGCGCAGGTCGCTGCGTGGCCTCGATGATCTTGGCCATGGTGTAAGTCTTGCCGGAACCAGTAACTCCCAGAAGAACCTGATTGCGCTCGTCTCCTTGAATGCCAGCCACCAATTCTTTGATCGCCGTAGGCTGATCGCCCTTTGGCTCATAAGGCGAAACCACTTCCAGCCGCTTGCCACCTTCAGACTTCGGCATCTTATTGGGCTTCAGCGGCGCAAACATCGGCAGCGCCTGAATTTCCGGCCGCAAAGCCTCCAGCCCCGCACGCGCCGTGGCGGGCAGGGGTTCATAGCCTGTCAAAGCTGGTTGCGGCGCTTCGGCGAATCCGCCGTCTTGTCGAGAATGACCCATGGGTCAGATATAGGCGTGCAAGGCCCAGAGTGAAAGGGAGCCTGCTGACATTCACTGTCAGCAACATGGCTAACTCTTTCTAAAGCCAACGCCTGATTGTGCTAGGCGATTAAGCAAATGGATTACCATGCTGAGAGACTGGGTGGATTGAATGTCAATTATTGGGAGCCCGGCTTGGTTGGCTTGAGACTGCTTGTTATTTTCTCTCACATATGGCGGAAGATGCCTTGGCAAATAATCATAACGACTGTCATTGCAGCAACAAATCCGGTTTCAGTGTAGATCGTATAATTGCTTTTTTGCGAAAACTTCCCGCCCGCTGCCATCAATACCATGATGGTGGCGGCGACCAGTATAATCGTCCACAAAGCATTATGTGTGGCTGTTATGCCGACGAGCCAAGAAAGCATGAAAGTACCCAGCGCCTGCAGGCCCATGGCCCCCATCGGCATATTGCTGGCATCGCCCATTTTCACGCGATTACCTTCTGCCCATTTTATGCCAAACATTTTTGGCCCAAACCACGCCCATCCCAATAAAAATGATAAAACAAACCCGCTGATCACACCCAGCCAATTTACGTCTGTTGTTAGTTCGCTCATATCCGTTTTTCCCTGTTATTCCACCACTGCTGGCAATTTGCCCATGATTGATTGCCAACCTTCAAGATGGCTATCACGATATTCAGCTTTGGCAAATCCCTCGTGAACCAACACTACTTCTGTCCCCCCTGATACTTCATTGAAAGTCACTGTAACCAATGTCGGGGGATTGGGGCTGCCCTCCCATTGCCAAGTGAATGCAAGTTTGTGAAACGGCACAACGTCTTTGAATTCACCAATGACCACAGGCGCACCTTCCTCGCCCTTCATGATAATCTTGAATTTTCCACTAACCCGAACGTCCAGCTCGATAGGGTCAGCGGTTCGCGCTCCCGGCGCAAACCATTTTTTCATTATTTCCGAGTTTGTCCAAGCAGCATAGACCTTTTCGCGAGGTGCATTGATAACATTCGAAATTTGCAGGCGTGTTTCATCAGACATGATCATTCCTTTTCTTCCAAAAGAGTTTTGAGAGCATCCATGCGGATCGACCAAAACCGCTCATAGAAACGCAGCCATTGGTCGGCGGTTTTCAGGGTTTTAGGATTGAGGCGGATCATTTGAAAGCTGCCTTGCTTGCGCCGATCGATGAGATCGGCCGCTTCCAAGACTTTGAGATGTTTCGAAACTGCTGCAAAAGTTAGCTCAAACGGCTTTGCAATATCCGAGACACTGCGTTCGCCTTTTACCAAATTTTGCAAGATGGAACGCCTCGTCGAATCAGACAGAGCCTGAAATACGCGGTCTAATTGTAGGCTAGCTTGGAAATGCATTTTTGGTCACTGCCATTCAACTATAAAGTAGAACGTACGAGAATCGATCCCGAGAGTCAACCGTTTAGTTGAATGCTATTTGATTTACATATGGCGGAAGACGCCTTGGCAAATGATCATGGCAACCGTCATCGCGGCGACAACGCTCGTTTCACTGTAAATTGCATAATCACTCAGCCCACGAATTCTTCTTGCGCATAACCCTGTAGATAAAGCAGTGCGGTGAGATCACCATGGTTCACCACATATTGCGCTTGTTCTTGCACCTTGGGCTTGGCGTGAAGAGCAACACCCATGCCGGCGGCTTGCAACATGGGAATGTCATTAGCGCCGTCACCCACAGCCAACACATCATCAGCTAATAATCCGTGGGCGGAACAAATGCGCTGCAAGCTCTCAACCTTGGCCTCTTTGCCCAAGATCGGAAATGCAACTTCGCCCGTCAGCTGTCCGTCCCTCACCACTAAAGTATTCGCGCGGTTCTCATCAAAGCCCAGCGCATGGGCCACGTGCGTGGTGAAAGCCGTGAAACCGCCAGAAACAAGAGCCGCATAGGCTCCATGCTTCTTCATCGTGCCAACCAGAGGTTTTCCCCCCGGCATGTAACTGATCCGTTTTGCGATCACCTCTTGAATAACGCCTTCGGGAAGTCCTTGCAAAAGCGCCACGCGCTCCTTGAGGGCGGATTCAAAATCAATCTCGCCGCGCATGGCCCGCGCCGTCACGGATTTGATGTGATCGCCAACACCAGCCACAACGCCAAGTTCATCGATGCACTCTTGTTGGATCATGGTGCTATCCATATCGGCCAAGAGAACTTTCTTACGGCGGTTGGCTGTCGGCACTAAATTGATGTCGATCGCCAGACCTTGGCACATTGCCCGCGCATCAGCCTCGCGCAATGCCGCAACTTCCAACGCTTCTCCTTTAGCAAGCCATTTGCCATCCATCATCTTGGCCATAAGCGATGTGATTGCGCCAGACTTTGGGGCTGCTATGAGTACGACAACGGAATCCATGATGGCAAACACTCTCCAAAAACGCGTTGTGCTTATTGCAGGGCCAACGGCCAGCGGCAAGTCCGCCTTGGCATTGGAAATGGCAAAGGCCGAAAATGGTGTGATTATCAATGCTGACTCGATGCAAGTTTACCGCGAGCTGCGGGTGCTGACGGCAAGGCCGAATTCTGAAGATGAAAGCACCGCACCGCACCGACTTTATGGGCGTATTTCGGCCCTCGACCCTTATTCCGTGGCAAGATGGCAGCGTGATGCCTTGGCGGAAATAAACATGGCTCATGCCGCTCACAAAACACCCATCCTCTGTGGTGGCACAGGGCTCTATTTCATGTCACTTCTCAAGGGTTTGGCCGAAATTCCAGAACCGAAACCTGAAGTGCGGGCCCATTGGCGCGCGTTTGCCGGGGACTTGCACGCCGCACTGGCTGAGCGCGATGCCACCGCGGCGGCGCGTTTGCATCCCTCAGATCGTCAACGCCTCATCCGCGCCCTTGAGGTGGTGGATAGCACGGGCAAATGCTTACACGAATGGCAGGAGCGCGCGGAAGCTGACGCTCCGTTAAAAAATTTTGATGTGCTCAAATTGTTCAAATCAGCACCGCGCGAAGTGCTTTATCATCGCTCCGATTCCCGCTTCGATAAAATGTTAGAGCAGGGCGCTTTGGATGAAGTGCGGGGCTTGCCGCCACTTGATCCGGCAGCCCCCCTGATGAAAGCCATCGGCGTGCCGGAATTGCTGGCCCATATCAAAGGCGAGATAACACGAGATGAAGCGCGAAATCTGGCCCAGATTGCCACGCGCCATTATATCAAACGTCAGTTGACGTGGGCGCGCGGACAGATGGCGGATTGGACGGAGGTCTGATTCAAAACTTGCTCAACTGCGTAAGTGAGGCCAAGATGGCGGTTACAAAGGAGAAAGCCCAATGATTTTTCCCCAAACCAAATTGGCAGGCATTCTAACAATTGTGTTTGCCATGTTGGTGGCACCTCTGGCTGCAACCGCTGAAACCGTAGTAAAACGCATTCCCACACAATACATTGCGGCTTTGGCTGACAAAGACGCGAAATCGGGCGTGGGTGCACAAACTTGGGGCTTGTGGCCGGTTGATCCCGGCCCGCGTGGTGTGCGTCTGGCGAACTACGAGAACCTCAAACTCAACAGCGGCGTGGCCCCCGCGAATTGGACCTTCAATAACACGGACTGGTGGCTGGAAGAACATGGCCTGATGATGGAGCAGCCCGTATTTCCAATTGTGGCGGGTCGTTATGTGGTGACAGGCGGTCGCGAAGCTGTTTCAATTCTGACCATCCATCCCCAAGGTGCTGACGGCGAACAACATTGGGAACTGAACAATGGCGCAAATCTTTATGACGTCACCCACCTGGGCTGTCGCGCGGCGCGTTATACACCTTTGACTGAAAATTCCTGTACGCCGCAACATGCCGAACAAACCAACTTCCCTGTCCAACCGGGAGCTGCTATGCCGCCAGTGGGGGGCTGTAATAAGCAGGATTATCAGGTGTTGATCGTTGTTGGCATGGCAGAGGAGCACTAGCCCTCTTGACAAATCCTTCCGTACCCATACAGATGGCTCTATGAGATACATTCTTGTCGTCGTTAGGTCGCGCATCACCGCGGTGGGTTAACCCGCCGGGCCTTTAGGTGTTGCGCGAAAAACAGGCTCCCTTGGGGGCCTTTTTTATTGGCTGAAGAACGATTAGACAGCGATTACGAAAGAGGAAGAAATGGCAGACGAAGAATTGATGACCGGCGCAGAGATCGTTTTGCGCGCTTTGGCCGACCAAGGTGTGGCGCATGTGTTTGGCTATCCCGGCGGAGCCGTGTTGCCGATTTACGACGAATTCTTCCAACAGGACAAGGTAAAGCATATTCTGGTGCGCCATGAGCAGGGCGCCACGCACATGGCCGAAGGCTATGCCCGCAGCACAGGCAAGTGCGGCGTGGCCTTGGCGACATCTGGCCCTGGTGCAACGAACTGCGTGACGGGCCTGACCGATGCCATGCTGGACTCCATCCCCATGGTGCTGATCACCGGCCAAGTGCCCACACATTTGATCGGTATGGATGCATTTCAGGAGTGCGACACGGTGGGCATCACGCGCCCCTGCACCAAGCAGAACTGGCTGGTAAAAAATGTGAATGATCTGGCCCGTACCATCCATGAGGCTTTCTATGTAGCCACGACTGGCCGCCCTGGCCCGGTGGTTGTGGATATTCCCAAAGACGTGCAATTTGCCAAAGGCAAATACACCGGCCCCGAAGGCGTGATCGTGAAGTCTTACCAACCGAAGACCGAACCAGACATGCGCGCCATCGAAGCCGCAGTCGCCCTTATTGCCACAGCCAAGAAGCCCCTCTTTTACACTGGCGGTGGCGTGATTAATTCCGGCACGGAGGCCAGCAAACTACTGCGTGAATTTGTGACCCTGTCTGGCATTCCCATCACCTCAACCTTAATGGGCCTTGGCGCCTATCCAGCATCCGGCAAAGAATGGCTGGGCATGTTGGGCATGCACGGCACTTATGAGGCCAACATGGCCATGCATGATTGCGATGTAATGATCAATGTGGGCGCACGTTTTGATGACCGCATCACGGGCAGGCTGGATGCCTTTGCGCCTAACTCCAAAAAAATCCATATCGACATCGATCCCTCGTCAATCAACAAAACCGTGAAGGTAGATATTCCCGTCGTGGCCGATGTGAAGCAAGCTTTGGCAGCGATGATTGCAGAGTGGAAAAAGCGCGACGTGAAGCTTGATCATGCCGCTTTGGCAAATTGGAAATCTCAAATCGCCCAATGGAAGGCTGTCGATTGCCTGAAATACCGTCCCAATAAAGATGTGATCATGCCGCAATACGCCATTCAACGGCTTTACGAGTTGACGAAAGACCGTGACACTTACATCACCACGGAAGTGGGCCAACACCAAATGTGGGCCGCACAGTTCTATCGTTTTGAAGAGCCGCATCGCTGGATGACATCCGGCGGCCTTGGCACCATGGGTTATGGTTTGCCAGCGGCAGTTGGTGTGCAAACGGCGCATCCAAAGTCTCTCGTAATAGACATTGCTGGCGATGCCTCAGTGCAAATGACCATGCAGGAATTTTCTTGTGCTATTCAATACAAGTTGCCCGTAAAGATTTTCATCTTGAACAATCACTACATGGGCATGGTGCGTCAATGGCAGCAGCTGCTGCATGGCAACCGCTTGAGCGAAAGCTATTCTGAATCCCTGCCGGATTTTGTGAAACTTGCGGAGGCTTATGGTGGTAAAGGTATACGCTGCTCTAAGCCTGCTGATTTAGACGCGGCGATCATGGATATGATCAACTCACCGGGGCCTGTGTTGTTTGATTGCGAAGTAGCAAACTTGGCTAATTGCTTCCCTATGATCCCATCCGGCAAGGCGCATAATGAAATGCTGTTGGGCGCTGACATTTCGGATGAAGAAGTGGGCACAGCGATAGATGCCAAAGGCAAGCAGCTTGTATAAGGATCAACCATTGTGAACGCACATCAACAAGCCACGGGCTCAGCTTACTTCATCGACACGAAGAAGCAGGAAATTGAAACCCACACTTTGGCCGTGATCGCAGAAAACCAGCCGGGCGTGCTGGCCCGCATCATTGGGCTTTTTGCGGGCAGGGGTTACAACATCGATTCACTGACAGTGTCTGAAACCGAGCATGAAAAACATGTCTCGCGCTTCACCATCGTGACGACGGGCACAGCCGCCGTCATCGCCCAAATCAAGGCTCAGCTAGACCGGATGGTGCCGGTGCATTCCGTGGCCGACTTGACTGCCGAGGGAAATTTTATAGCGCGTGAACTGGCCATGGTGAAGGTAAACGGCGTGGGTGAAAAGCGCATTGAAGCTTTACGCCTTGGCGATGCTTTTCGTGCCCGCGTCGTGGATGCTTCGGTTGAGAGCTTTGTGTTCGAACTGACGGGCAAGCCCGACAAGATCGATCAGTTTATCTCGCTGATGATGCCGTTAGGCCTTGTTGAAGTTTCGCGCACCGGTGTTGCCGCAATTTCTCGTGGGCAAAGCGTGATGAAGGAATAAGCCTTCATTATTTGCGTGTTCTTGAACGAACGTCACGCTTAAGAAGCAGGGGTTTTTGCGCTAAACAGGAATACGATTCGCAGCGATGTATAACGTCTGACATTTGTTGGACTGTGAGAAAAATGAACAAAATCAAATATAAACGCATCCTTCTTAAAATCTCAGGTGAAGTTTTGATGGGCGCGCAAAACTATGGGATTGACCTTGCCACGGTGGGTCGCGTGGCTGATGAGATAAAAGCCGTGCGCGAAGCAGGTGCTCAGGTGGCACTGGTTATCGGCGGCGGCAACATCTTTCGTGGCCTTGCCGGAGCGGCCAAAGGCATGGATCGCGTGTCGGCTGATCACATGGGCATCATGGCAACCGTGATGAATGCTCTGGCCATGCAGGGTGTGTTGCAAAGCAAAGGCATCGAAGCACGCATGATGTCAGCCATCGCCATGCCCACGGTGTGCGAAACCTATTCGGCCCGCCAAGGGGTCTACCATTTGGAGCAGGGCCGCGTGGTAATTTGTGCAGCGGGTACAGGCCTGCCATTCTTTACCACCGATACTGGCGCTGCCTTACGCGCCGCGGAATTGCAATGTGAGGCGCTGTTCAAGGGCACATCGGTTGATGGTATTTATTCGGCAGACCCAAAGAAAGACGCCAAGGCAAAACGCTATGAAAAAATCAATTTTGACGAAATTTTGAAAAACGATTTGCGTATTATGGATCCTGCCGCCATCACCCTTGCCAGAGACAACGACATTCCAGTAGTAGTCTTCTCGATCCGTGAGGTGGGCAATGTCGCCAAAGTTCTGGCAGGCCAAGGCCTCTTTACAGTTGTTGAAAAGGAATAATCATGGCTGCACCCGCCCCGTTTAACGCTGCTGATTTAAAGCGCCGCATGCAAGGTGCCATTGATTCACTCAAGCATGATTTTGGCGGCCTGCGCACCGGGCGCGCCTCAGCCACACTTCTCGATCCCATCATGGTAGACGCCTATGGTTCTAAAACACCAATTGTCTCGGTTGGTTCAATCTCGGTGCCAGAGCCTCGAATGCTGCAAATCAGCGTGTGGGATCGGGGTCTTGTGGTTGCTGTTGAAAAAGCCATTCAACAATCCAATCTGGGCCTTAATCCACAAACTGAAGGCAATGTCATTCGCCTTCGCATGCCAGATCTCACTCAAGATCGCCGCAAAGAGTTGGCCAAAGTCGCTCACACCTATGCCGAAAAAGGGCGCGTCGCAGTGCGTAATGTGCGCCGTGACGGAATGGATCAGATCAAGTTGTTGGAAAAAGCCTCTGTCATGGGCGAGGATGAAGCCAAAGATAAATCTGACGAAGTGCAGAAAATGACAGATGCAACAATCAAAGATATTGACGCTTCGCTGAAGGCCAAAGAAGCCGAAATTATGCAAATTTAAGGTTCCTCATGCCGCGAGTGAGTGCACGTTCCAGCCCGCGCCATGTGGCCATCATTATGGATGGCAACGGGAGGTGGGCCGTGGAAAAAGGTTTGCCGCGTTCCTCCGGGCACAAAGCTGGCATTGATGCATTGCGACGCGCTGTGCATGCCGCTCCTGAACAAGGTATAGAATATCTTTCGATCTATTCATTTTCGACGGAAAACTGGCAGCGCCCAAAAACCGAAGTAACCTTTCTGTTGAATTTGTTGCGGCGCTTCATCAAACAAGATGTGGCCGAACTTCACGCCAGCGGCGTTCGCATTATTGTCATCGGTGCGCGTGATGATTTGGAACCCTCACTTGTGGCGCTGCTCGATTACGCTGAAAATCTAACACGCGAAAACACCAAACTTAAATT
Organism: Hyphomicrobiales bacterium; assembly: GCA_043757845.1. Classification (GTDB taxonomy): domain Bacteria; phylum Pseudomonadota; class Alphaproteobacteria; order Rhizobiales; family Aestuariivirgaceae; genus Aestuariivirga. Next base: position 25,492 of record JAYVOQ010000041.1, read on the forward strand.
GATCGTGGCTTTTAACTATGGCGCCAAACAGGAACTTGTACGCGCCGCAAAAGCGTTGGCAACGCAGGCCATTGCCGGCAAGTTGAAGCCTGATGATATCACCATCGATAAAATGGCGCGGGCGCTTGATACAGCCGGAATACCAGACGTTGATCTTTTGATTCGCACAGGTGGAGAACAGCGTATTTCGAATTATCTTCTCTGGCAGTGTGCTTATGCCGAGTTCCTTTTTATGCCGCTGTTCTGGCCAGATTTTGACGGCGCGGTTTTGCAGCGTGCCATAGCGGAATTCCAAGCCCGTGATCGCCGCTTTGGCGCGGTGCGAGCAGAAATCGCATGAGCATTGATCGAAAATTAGGTGATAGTGGCAAGTGGACAGATTTGGCTCTGCGTTCCGCCTCTGCAATCGTTTTAATGCCTGTAGCACTTTATTGTGTTTGGTCCGGTGGCATTTGGTTTCAAATGTTCCTCGGCGGACTTGCCGTACTTATCGCCTATGAGTGGGTGACTATCGTTCACAGCGGAAGCGAACGATCTTTGGCCTTGCACGTTCTCGCTGGCCTCGCGGGGGTGTTCGTTACTGAATCACAAGGCCTTGATGCGGCCTCGGCAGCTGTTCTTATCCTCTGGCTGATCAGTGTTTTGATGTGGCTGGTGCGCGCTGGCGAAGGCACGATCTGGTCGTTGCTCGGCGTGTTTTATGTAGGCCTGCCGATGATCGCCTTTGTGCTTTTGCGTGAAGATGGTGCCTTGGGGCCATGGGCCATTTTTTGGTGTTTTGCGATCGTCTGGTCGGCAGACATCTGTGCCTATTTTGCCGGCCGCGCCATCGGCGGGCCCAAGCTTGCACCGCGCCTATCTCCTAAAAAAACCTGGGCAGGCCTTGTCGGTGCAATCATCGGCGCAATGGCCATATCAGCAATTTTCGCTCTATCGCTTGGGCTGAATGTAACAGCGCTCGTTGGCCTCGCCGCCATGCTCACTTGCGTGGAACAACTCGGCGATATTTTTGAAAGTGCCATGAAACGGCGCTATGGTGTGAAAGATTCAGGCGATTTCATTCCCGGTCATGGCGGAGTGTTGGACCGCGTAGATGGACTGTTGGCGGTTATTTTTGTGGCTGGTTTCATAGGCTTCGTTCATCGTGCCGGAAGTGCTGCGACAGGCCTTCTGAATTGGTAACCATGTTGCCTGATTATTGACGCAATCCCCAGCCTTTGTGGTTAAGAATTGGTAAATAAACAGGCGCAAATCCGCGGGGAAACATGCTGGCTCTCACACATTACGCTTCATTCATGGTGCCATTTTCCATATTGGCTTACATTATTGCCATCATCGTCATCGTGTTTATTCACGAACTCGGTCATTTCACGGTGGGCCGCTGGTGCGGTGTAAAGATTGATGCCTTTTCCATTGGCTTTGGCCTCGAAATCTGGGGCTTCAATGATCGCCATGGCACACGCTGGAAGTTTTGTTGGATTCCATTGGGTGGTTATGTGAAATTTGAAGGCGATGCCAATGCCGCCAGTTTGCCGAGCAATGGCAAAGTGGTGTCAGCAACGTCGTTGCAAGGTGCCAAACTGTGGAAGCGTTTCTTAATCGTTTTAGCCGGGCCGGTGGCCAACTTTATTCTGTCAATCGTCATTTTTGCTTCGGCTTATATGGTCTTTGGTCAATTCATCAGCGAACCGCGGGTGGACGAAGTGTTGGCCGATGGGGCCGCCAAACAAGCTGGATTGCAGGCTGGCGATTATATTCGCAAAATAGACAATACCGAAATTCACAGCTTTGCCGAAATCCAAGATATGATGGTGTTGCGCGGTGTAACGCCCATGGCCTTGCTGGTGGAACGCGCTGGACAGAAACTTGAACTGACCCTCACACCAAAGCTAACCGATGTTGACGACGGCATGGGCGGCAAGGTGCAGATGACCCAAATTGGCATTAAGCACGATGGCAAATTAGACCCGCAAGGCGCTGTCAGCGTCGGGCCAATTGAGGCTTTGGGCAAAGGTGTGGAGCGAACCTATTTTGTTGCGCAAACCACCCTGCATTACGTGGCCCAAGTGGCTATGGGCAAAGCCAGCTCCAACCAACTCCATGGTCCTGCTGGTGTGGCCAAAATGGCGGGCGATACAGCTGCGATGGGGGTGTGGCCTTTTGTGTTTTTAATCGGATTAATTAGTGTATCGATAGGTCTTATTAACCTTTTCCCAATCCCAATGCTGGATGGTGGCCACTTGCTGTTTTATCTGATTGAGGCGGTTACTGGCCGACCAATCAGTCCAACAGCGCAAGAGTGGAGCTTCAGAATCGGTCTATCGGCGATTCTGGTGCTTCTGGTTCTGGCCACGACGAACGACGCTTCATTGTTCTTTGGGCATTGACACTGATGTGTTGAAGATAAAGCCGCTCTTGTTGCGTTTCTGCCGCAGTTGAAATGTCTGAGATGTTTCATTTGCATTCGAAGTGTTTTTGGTTAAAACGACGCTTGCTTTGGGGAAGGCAAGCCTGTGTAAGTTGAGCTGGTCATGATTTGGCCGTTCATCTACACAAATTCGGGACGGTTTATTGGTGTGAGATTGGCTCTTTGATGCGTAAAAAATTTGGCTTGGCAGGCTTTCTCTTTCTTGTTTTTGCTACGGTTCTGCCTTCGATTTCTATTAACTTAATTTCAGTTTCGCCAGCTTTTGCGGCGTTAAACGGCGTGGTTGTTGTGGGCAATCGTCGTGTTGAACGCGCGACTATTTTATCTTATTTGCAGTTCGGCCCCAACGAAACCGCCACACCCGATAAAATTGACGCGTCAATCAAGGCGTTGTTTCAAACGGGTCTGTTTGCGGACGTGCGAATCGATCGCCAAGGCGGCAATCTCGTCGTGCGCGTGGTCGAAAATCCGATGATTAACACTGTAAATTTCGAAGGCAACGCAGAAATCGACGATAAGGATTTGCAAAAAGAAGTTGAAGTTCATCAAAATATGATCTTCACCAAAGCCCGTGTGCAGAGCGATACGCGCCGCGTGATTGCGCTCTACCAATCCAAAGGATTTTACAACGTTCACGTTGATCCAAAACTGATTACGTTGGCCGACAACCGCGTCAACATCGCGTTTGAAATTATTGAACAAGCCAAAACCCAAATCGACGAAATTGAATTTATCGGCAATAAATCGATCAGTAGTGACCGTTTGCGCGGGGCCATGGTGACCAAGCAGAAGGCGTGGTGGAACCCATTTGGAAATCACACCAATTATGATCCTGACCGTCTGGAATATGATAAGGAATTGGTTCGCCGTTTTTATTTGAAAAATGGTTTCGCCGACGTGCAAGTTTCAAAAGCCGATGCGCATTTGAAACCTGACGGAAATTCTTTTGTTGTCACCATCACAGTTGAAGAGGGCCCGCGTTACGCAATAGGCGATGTGGCTGTGAATGTCGGCACGGCCAACTTGAATGGCGACGCCCTAAAACGCAAAGTGCGCACCGGGGTGGGTGATACATTTGATGCGTCAAAAGTGGATAAGTCGGTAGAGGCTTTGACCTTGGAAGCCTCTGAACAAGGGTTCACTTTTGCTAAGGTTGATCCACAAGTTGA
>JAYVOQ010000042.1:0-28963 GCA_043757845.1 Hyphomicrobiales bacterium
ATTCTGTGCCCTTCACTGGGTCGCCGCCGATACCCACTGCCGTGGTCTGGCCTAACCCTGCATTGGTGGTTTGGAACACCGCTTCATAAGTGAGCGTGCCCGAACGCGAAACAATACCCACCGAACCTTTTTTGAAAATGTTGCCGGGCATAATGCCAATCTTGCATTCGCCCGGGGTAAGCACGCCGGGGCAATTCGGCCCAATCAAACGCGATTTCGAACCAGACAAAGCCCGCTTCACCCGCACCATATCAAGCACCGGAATGCCTTCAGTGATGCACACAATCAATGGCACCTCCGCATCAATGGCTTCAATAATTGCATCGGCGGCAAAGGGCGGCGGCACATAAATAACCGAGGCATCAGCGTCGGTTTTCTCCCGCGCGGCCCAAACCGTATCGAACACTGGCAGACCGAGATGTTTGGTGCCGCCTTTGCCGGGTGTAACCCCGCCCACCATTTGCGTGCCGTAAGCAATGGCAGACTGCGAGTGGAATGTGCCCGCTTCACCAGTGAAGCCTTGGCAGATGACTTTGGTTTTCTTATTGACGAGAATGGACATGGATCACCTAAACAGATTCTGATCTAGCAGATCAATTTTTTCTATGTTGGAGGGATCGCCAGCAAACAGCACCGCGCCCTGAATATTTTCGCTATCAACAAACATCGCGAACGCACGCTTACCATCTACTGAGATGGCAAAATGAACATAACTCCAAGCGCAATTGTGGGGTTGGCATGTCCACCCATAAAGATATTTTTCGCCAATTTTCAGTGGCCCAGAAACGCCCGCCAGTTCGGCAAACCATTCAAATTTCTTCAATGACGTTGGTACAATGACTTGGTAGGCCTTAAATAGTTCTGGTCGTTGTTTCTGAAAATCAAACGAGTACAGGTCTTTGGCGACAGCAGGCTGTTGCATCGCCAATTCAAAAACAAACAACCCTATAAAAAGAATGGCGCTGCCGATCCTCATCACGCCGCGTCCTTCACTGCTTTCACAATCTTCTTCGCCGCGTCGCTTAAATCATCGGCTGACAAAACATTCAGGCCTGATTTGCGGATGATGTCCTTACCCAGATCAACATTTGTGCCCTCAAGGCGAACAACCAGTGGCACTTTCAGCCCCACATCTTTCACTGCAGCAATCACACCTTCAGCAATCACATCACACTTCATGATGCCGCCGAATATGTTGACGAGAATGCCCTTCACTTTCGGGTCGGCAGTGATAATCTTAAACGCCGCCGTCACTTTTTCCTTGGTCGCACCGCCGCCCACATCGAGGAAGTTGGCAGGCTCTGCGCCATAAAGTTTGATGATGTCCATCGTGGCCATGGCAAGCCCAGCGCCATTCACCATGCAGCCGATGGAACCATCCAGCGCCACGTAAGAGAGATCAAACTTCGAGGCCTCGATTTCCTTGGGGTCTTCTTCTGTAAGATCGCGCAAAGCCACAATTTCAGGATGCCGCATCAAAGCGTTGGAATCGAAATTCACTTTTGCATCGAGACATACAAGCTGATTGTCTTTGGTGACAACCAGCGGATTAATTTCCAAAAGGCTCATGTCCTTCTCGGTGAAAGAGCGGTAAAGTCCGGCCATTATCTTATTACACTGTTTGGCCAAATCGCCCTCCAGCTTCAGCGCGGCAGCAATGCGCCGCCCCACGTAAGGCTGATAGCCAGCGGCAGGGTCAACATGCACGGTAATGATCTTGTCCGGCGTTTTATGCGCCACTTCCTCAATGTCCATGCCGCCTTCGGTGGAAACGATAAAGGCAATGCGCGAATAAGCGCGATCCACCAGCATCGAAACATAAAGTTCACGCGCAATGGCTGTGCCTTCTTCGATATAAAGCCGCTGAACTAATTTTCCAGCCGGGCCAGTTTGATGCGTCACCAACGTCATGCCCAACATGCGCGTGGCTTCGGCTTTTACATCAGCCACCGATTTCACCACTTTAACACCGCCGCCCTTGCCGCGGCCGCCAGCATGGATTTGCGCTTTCACCACCCACACCGGGCCAGGCTGGGCTTCAGCAGCTTTCACCGCTTCATCAACGGTGAAGGCAGGCGCACCCTTGCCCGTGGCCACGCCAAACTGGCGCAAAACTTCTTTGGCTTGATATTCGTGGATGTTCATTTCGACTCCATATCTCAAACTCATCCTTCTCCCCTCGCGGGAGAAGGAGAACAACTACGCCAATTCCGGTGCCAACGTCTTTGCCGCCGCCATCAATCCATGCACCGCATCAACCGATTTCTGGAATCCGGCTTTGTCCTCAGCACTTAGCGGCACTTCAACAATGCGCTCCACGCCATGTTCGCCGATCACCACGGGCACGCCAACATAGGTGCCCTTCACGCCATATTGACCATCAAGATAAGCCGCACATGGCATCACTCTCTTGTAATCCTTGAGATAGCTTTCAGCCATGGCAATAGCCGATGAGGCTGGTGCGTAATAAGCCGAACCGGTTTTCAGCAAGTTCACGATTTCAGCACCACCATCACGCGTACGCTGAACAATCTTGTCGATCTTATCCTGCGTGCTCCAACCCATCTTGATGAGATCAGGAACCGGAATGCCAGCCACTGTCGAATAGCGGATCAGCGGCACCATGGTGTCGCCATGTCCGCCCAACACAAAGGCGCGAACATCTTTGACTGACACTTTAAATTCTTCAGCAAGAAAATGTTGAAAACGCGCCGAATCCAAAACCCCCGCCATGCCGATCAGCTTGTTGGTTGGCAGGCCGGAAAATTTCTGCAAGGCCCACACCATCACATCCAGCGGATTGGTGATGCAAATCACAAAAGCATTGGGCGCATGCGCCTTGATGCCTTCGCCCACAGACTTCATCACTTTAAGGTTGATGCCAACCAGATCATCGCGGCTCATCCCCGGCTTGCGCGGCACACCTGCGGTCACGATGCACACATCAGCGCCCGCAATGCCCTCGTATGAATTGGTGCCGACAAGTTTTGCATCAAAGCCCTCCACCGGGCCAGATTGCGACAGATCAAGAGACTTGCCCTGCGGCAAGCCCTCGGCAATATCGAAAACCGTGATGTCACCTAACTCACGCAGCGCTGCAAGATGAGCCAACGTGCCCCCAATCATGCCGCCGCCAATGAGAGCAATTTTCTTACGCGCCATTTCAAAATCCCTGTTGCAGTGCAATATCCGGCGATTACTAGACCCGTTACGATATTGCTACAATAGTCATTTAATGAGTTACGTCGTTCAACCACCAGCTTTGTGACTGCATCTCGCGCAGCCGCGACGCCGTCCTTAGAAACTCGGCCTTGTGCGGCCCTGTGGTGCATAGCGCTTCTGGAGCAGCGGAGGCAGAAATGATCACCTTCGTTCCCGCATCATAAAACGTGTCGATCATCATAATAAACCGCTTGGCCTCATTGCGCTCCGAAGACTTAAGCACGCGCACATGATCAATGAAAACCGTGCTGAAATTTTGGGCAATTGCTAAATAGTCTGGCGCGGCCAAAGGCTTTTCACATAGTTCATAAAAATTAAATCTTGCACAGGAATGCGCTGCGCGAGGCACCAAAAGCTTTCGGCCTAATAACGGCAGGGCAATGGCTTTGCCGATTTCGCCATCGGCCAGTTGGCCCCACATCTGGTCAAGGGCCGCATCTGCTGCGGCGCCAAGCGGGGTTATATAAGTTTCAAGTGCAGCAAGGCGCCCAAGGCGGTAATCGCGCCCATCACCAAGATGCACAACATCGAGAGCTTGCTTCAGCCGCGCAACAAATGGCAAAAACAGCTGCCGATTCAGCCCATCTTTGTAAAGTTCATCCGGAGGCTGGTTTGATGTGGTTACCAGTACAACATGACGTTGATTGAGTGCTTCAAACAGCCGACCCAGGATCATCGCATCGGCAATATCTGATACTTGCATTTCATCGAGGCACAAAAGCTTGGCCCTGGTTGCGATGCCATCGGCAATCTCACCGATCACATTATTAGTTTTATGCCTAGCACGTGCAGCGTGAACCTCTTGCATGAAAGCATGAAAGTGCACGCGGCGCTTAGGCAAGTTTGGGGCCTGCGCAAAAAACTGATCCATCAACATGGTTTTGCCGCGCCCCACATTGCCCCAAATATAAAGGCCCCGCGGGGGCAAAGGCGCACCATTCAAAAACCTATTAATGAATCCAGACTTCTTATGATCCAAACTAGCGACAAGCGCATTCAACTTATCGGCAACATATTTCTGTTCACCATCAAGTTGGGCTGTCGCACTCAAAGTTTCATTTGATCCAGAAATTGAAACAGCATTGTATAATGCGCAAACAAGATGACAACATAGCTAAAAAAGAAAATCGAAACTTGCAAACTTGAAAGAGGCACCAGCCCAACATCAATCTTGCGGGCCTTGAGATTTCCCAGAACAGCAAATCCACCAAATATCACAAGCGCAAGCTGCTCGATATAAAGCCCCACGCCAATGAGCACCAAACCCAAAGCCATGAGAGCCAGCGGTGCACGCTGGCCGATCAACTTGGTGAGAACCGAACGCAAAGCCACGCCACCATCCAAGGGCTCTGTGGGCAACAAATTAAACAAGTTAAGCGCAGCAGTCACCACGCCAATCACCATAAACAGCGTGGCTGCGGGTGCGTGAAATGTAATTGCCAAAGTGCAAATGATCAGCAGCAAACACGAAAAGCCCGGGCCCATCAGAGCCGCAAAAACACTTTGGGCCTGCGTTTCATAATGCATCCGCGGAACGGCTATGGCACCTAAAAAAGGTAAGAACACAATGCGCCCCCATGGCTGGCCAATCAAACGGAAAGCCAATAGATGCCCGAATTCATGCACCAAAAGCGCAAAAACCAACACTAAAGCCACCGGCATTCCCAAAGACAACCCAAAAGCCAGAACGGTGAATATGCCAGTGATGATGGCAACGGCGGCACTAATGATCCGGTGTGCCTTTTCATTTGGCTTTCCAGTTTCGGCCACAGCCTTCATGCGGTAAGCCCCTCCCCATAAATCAGCACGAGCCAAAAGTTGGGCAAGCAGGGCGCGAGAGCCCCAGACATATTTCGTAATCAGTCGCGTGCCTTTGGCTTGGCTCACCAACTCATAACTTATTTCCAAAAGCTCATTCCTCTCGGATCGGCCTTCCAACCCTGTTCGCACCAATACTAGCTTTCGCTCAGTTTCACTTTCAGCAACGCGAAATGTGGCAACGAATGGCCTAGAGGTTCCATTTGGCATAGCTGCGGCCCAAGTCACTTCATAGATTTGGCGGGCCGAATCCAGAAGGCGCGTGGTCATTCTCACCCGCCCGAACAGATCAACTTTCCCGTCATATGGCTTAATCAACTCCCAAATTCGCGCAGGCGGGGCGTTGACCAACAACGAAGCCTTAGGCTTCACGCGAGCCCTTAAAGTCAAAAGCGCTAATAAGAGGAGCGCCAGCGGAACTTCCCATCCGGCATGTTGCAATAGATTGAACATCTTCATCCTTGAACTGAACGATTGAAGCTAGCGGATGAAGAGTTAAGAAGAACCGAAAATTGCGGTGGTTAAAGCGCAATATCAGGTGCCGCGTTAGAAACGATGACTAATAACGAGCAATACTCAAATGCTCGTCACCCTGCTCGCGCCAAGCCAGTCTGCAAAACCGCGAAGCTTGCGCCATATCCAGCCCTTTTTGATGCACGGCCAAAAGAAAGAATGCCGTCATATCTCCAGCCAAGCTTTCCATATCAAAATTGTCTTCGTCATCCAAAGCATTGGTGATGCGGTTCGCAGCCGAGGCCATTAAAGCATCAGCTTTCTTGCGGCCGAGGGCGCAAGTAGAGCGCCAGCTTTCCACCATGTCGCTGCGTTTAAGCTCCACAACCACGTCTTCTTCCAGAACTAAAGGAATGTTTCCGCGCTTGCGAATGTCACGCACCGGCGAAGCCCCCATGGCGGTTACGGGGCAAGAAAGAACAAAACCATCGCCAGAAAACGCAGAACGCATGACGAGACCTCACAAACAGAAACCCATTATGCGCTTGGTTAATGAGGATTTGGTTAAACTGCCATTTTCGGTGGCAAGGCCAGAATACCTAAACACCTCCCGATATCCCTCACCCAGATATGCCCGCCGAAAACGGGCCTACTCCCCGATCGGACTTCGAATCAATATTGGCCTAACGGCACGGAAATGATTCACGCAGTGCAATCCTAATGTTACTCGATGCACTGTATTGAATTGCCTGAGGATTCTTCACAAGCCATTTTGAAACGGCGACCACGAGTTGATATGCGCTAGTTCCATTTGGCACATCGTAAACGAACCCTGCACCGAGCGAATTGCAATCATGCAGGTCTGCAATCGCTTCAATATATCCTACGCACCGTCCGGACTTCGATTTGGATTCAACCTTGTCTTGAAAAAACTGAGAACATTGATCCAGCAACTCCTCAGTAGATTCATAGTAAAGGCCACCTGATTCCTCGGCTCTCACTGGACCAACAAATGTGGTTAATGTCCATGCGCACATTGCTAATTTCTTTAACACGTGTTCCTCCTGGAAATTCTGTTTGTCGACGTCAATATTAAGTAACGTTGGCATCGTGTTGGCTAGCAAGTCGAAACAATCAAACCTTCAACAGCCACTCATGTTCCTTGGCATTGTTGAACTTCCAAACCCGCTTCGGCCCGGCCATCACGTTCAAATAATAGAGATCATAACCGTGAATGGTGGCCACCGGATGATAACCCTTCGGCACCATCACCACATCGCCGTCTTCCACCGCCATGGCCTCATCCAGCTTGCGATCATCGGTATAGACGCGCTGAAAGGCAAAGCCCTGCGGCGGGTTCAGGCGGTGATAATAAGTTTCTTCCAGCAGCGATTCATACGGCAGATTATTCTTGTCATGCTTATGCGATGGATAAGATGAGGTGCAGCCATTGGGCGTGATCACTTCAACCACCAGCAAGCTCTCAGCCGACCCATCCCACTCCGGCATGATGTTGCACACATACCGCGTATTGGAACCCTTGCCACGCGTGATGATTTCCAATGTGGAAGGATCGATGATTTTCATCGGCATCGTTCCCTTGGCTGGTGCCGTGCACACATTGATCACGCAGTCGGTTTCGGCCATCACCGACCATTTCGATTTCGGCGGCAAATAAATGCTCCACGGCTTGCCTTCAAACACACTCATGCGTTCGCCCAGCACGCCGATGTCTTTGCCATTCACAGTCACGCGTGCCTTGCCCGACATGAAAACAATGCAAGTCTCGCGCTTAACCTCCAACCCTTTGGCCATTTTGCCAGTGGCCAGTTTCCAAACCTCATGGCCCACATATTTCCACTTGGCGGATTTTGGCGTGACATCGATCACCTTGCCAAATTTCTTTTTTGCTTTGACTAAGAGTTTTGGCATCTAAGAACGCGCCTCATTCCACAGCTTCACTAGAGAAGCATATTTCGCCGCCATGTTTTCAACCGCCGCATCATCCGTTATCTTGCCTCCAAGCCACAATTCCGCAGCTTCCAAGAAAATCGTCCGGCCTACCGCAAAGCCTTTCACATGGGGCTTATCGGCAACAGCCTTAAAGCCTTTGGCCAGCTCTGCTTCAGGGGCATCAAGGCCGAGTAATACAATGCCACGACACAGCGGATCGCGATTGTCGATCACTTTGCCAATCTCATCCCACGCGGCAGGGTCTGCCTGCGGTTCAAGCTTCCACCAATCTGGCTTAATGTTCAAAGCATAAATCTCGTCCATAGCGCGCGACACTGTGGTTTTATCCATCGGGCCATTCTTAGAGGCAATGATCTCAATCAGCAATTCGCGCCCCACAACGCGCGCCGCTTGATAGAGTTGCAAAAGCTTTTGCTGTTGAATGTGTTTGATGTCAGCCGGATCATCGGGATGATAAAGGCATAGACACTTGATACAATGTGTCACCGGCCATTCAATCAAGCGCCCGCCAATTTCAGCCGAGAATTCGAATTTCAAAGGCCTTGACCCCGGCTCTTCAACGGGTCGCGCAATCCATAATCCCAATTTGGCCGCATCATACATGGCTTCACGGCCATATTTATCATCAAGCAATGTGCCAAAGCCGGGCTTGCCCTGTGATACCTTGGCCATGGCCCGCACGGCAAGGCGCTTAAACGGCGAAATCATGTCATGCGAAACACCAACCTTATCAGCCAGAACCTCAAGATGTTTACGGTGATCAATAGCAAAAGCCAAAATCTGATCTGGCAATGGTCTACGCGTTAAGGCCCAATGCAGGTGATTGATGTCTTCGTCCCTACGCAGTGCTTTAAACTTTGAACCATTCTTCAAGAAATACTGCAACTCATCCCACTTCACGTATTCAGGCGAACACATTAACCGTGAAACCGCAAAGGCCCCGCACGCATTGGCCCAAGTGGCAGAAACGTCATGCGGCTCATCTTTCAGCCAACCACGCAAAAAGCCCGACATGAAAGCATCGCCAGCGCCCAAAACATTGTAAACTTCGATCGCAAAGCCTTTACCAACAATTCCATCATCAAGAGACGAGGGGATAGCGGCTGGATAAACCACGCAGCCCATCGGCCCGCGTTTAAGCACGATCACACCTTTTGAAATGGCGCGAATACGGCGCAGCGCTTCCAACGTGTCTTCGGTGCCGCCAGCGATGGCCACTTCCTCTTCAGTGCCAACAATCAAATCACAATCCGCCAAAACACTTTGGATATGCGCCGTTACTTTATCGGATTTGATGTAGCGTTCTTCCCCTGCAGCGTGGCCGGCCAATCCCCAAAGGTTGGGTCGGTAATCAATATCAATGGCAATGCGGCGGCCATTGGCCTTTGCAATCTTCATCGCTTTACGTTGTGCGGCATTAGTATTGGCCCGTGCAAAATGCGTGCCCGTTACTAACAAGGCGCGGGCCGAGAGAACAAACGCCTCATCCACATCATCTTCGCACAAAGCCCCGTCCGCGCAGTTGTCGCGGTAAAAAATCAGCGGAAAGGTTTTGTCATTTTCAACTGAAAGCAAAACCAATGAGGTGAGGCGCTGCTTGTCAGTAACGATTCCCTGAGTGGCAACACCTTCACGCGCCAACTGTTCCAAAACAAATCGTCCCATCTGTTCATCGCCCACGCGGGTGATCAGGCCAGACTTCAATCCCAGCCGTGCCGTGCCGATAGCAATATTGGTGGGAGAGCCGCCCACCGATTTGGCAAACGAAGCCACATCTTCAAGCCGCGCACCAATCTGCTGGCCATAAAGATCAACCGAACATCGGCCCATGGTGATGACATCAAGGGCGGGCAAAGTCATGGGTCTGGTTCCTCTGAAAGGTGAAAAGTCTTTATGCGAAGACTGCAAAGCGAAATCAAGCACTGCGCCATCTTAAGCATCATAATGTGCCATTGATGATCAGACTTGACATTGCACTGCAACATACCTATCTGACCGTCAACGCTACTCAAGCCCATACGGCGACGTGAGGTACTTAGCGCTTTTCGAATAGAAATTGCGCAACTAGGTAACCAGTCAGGCCAGCAGCTTCTAACTTTCCTTTCACGTGGGATGGTCAACTTCGCAAGCTTCAGGACAGCGCGGCGGAGCCAACCCCTTATGTTCCTGCGAAAGTATATTTTGACTCAATTTACCGATCTCGGCCTTTCAGCGCCGATCCTCAAAGCCTTGACCCAAGAAGGCTATGACACGCCAACGCCAATTCAAGCCAAAGCCATTCCACCATTGTTGGAAGGCAAAGACTTGCTCGGCATCGCCCAGACAGGCACTGGCAAAACTGCAGCTTTTGCGCTGCCAATTCTTGAAAAGCTTTCAAGAAGCACAGAGCGCGTCGCCAAAGGCCACGCAAAAGTTTTGATCTTGTCACCCACGCGTGAGCTTGCCGCTCAAATTGGCGAAAGCTTTAAAACCTATGGCCGCAATATGAAATTCTCGCGCGCCGTTGTTTTCGGTGGCACGTCCATTGGCAAGCAAGTGGAGCTTTGCCGTGGTGGCCTTGATGTGTTGGTTGCAACACCGGGCCGCTTGGTTGACCTCATCGAACGCCGCGCCATCAGCTTGAGCAAGATTGAAATCTTGGTGCTTGATGAAGTGGATCAAATGTTGGATCTGGGCTTCATTCACGCCATCCGCCGCATTGTTTCACTTCTGCCGAAGCAACGTCAGAACCTTTTCTTCTCGGCCACCATGCCCAAGGAAATCTCTGGCCTTGCTGCTGGTCTGCTCACCAACCCGGTGCGCGTGGAAGTGGCTCCGGCTGCTACCACCATTGAGCGTGTGAGCCAATCAGTCATTCATGTGGAACAGGCTGGCAAACTGCCCTTGCTGTATGATCTGCTCAAAGACAATAACATGACGCGCACTTTGGTATTCTGCCGCACCAAGCATGGCGCAGACAAAGTTGTGCGCGGACTTGCCCAAGCCAATTACACAGCTTCCGCCATCCACGGCAACAAAAGCCAAGCCAACCGCGAAAAAGCTTTGGCAGGTTTCAAGGCTGGTAAGATCATGGTACTTGTGGCTACTGACATCGCCGCGCGCGGTATTGATATTGACGGTGTTTCACACGTGATCAATTTCGATCTGCCGCACGTGCCTGAATCTTATGTTCACCGCATCGGCCGCACGGCCCGCGCGGGTGCTGAAGGTTCGGCCATTGCACTTTGTGCAGGTGATGAACGTTCGTTGTTGCGTGATATTGAGCGCACCATTCGCATGAGCATCCCGGTTACCATTCATCCGCTCGGCAAAGCTGAAGTGCCACAAGGTGGCAAAGAAGCACGCCGCCCCAATGGCCGCTCTATGAAGCCACAATCAGATCGCCCACAACGTGATCGTTCTGAACGCCCAGCTTTTGGAGACCGTAAACCTTTCAACCGCGATAAGCCGCGCTACGAAGCAAAGCCCCAGCATGACGCAGCGCCACAAGCGCCGCGTGAAGCAACCCCAGTGGACTCATCCAAAGAAGCTGGTTTGCGCGCCAACTGGACGCCGATGCAGGCTGAGCCAACTGTCATGTATCAAAAGCCTAAGCCACGCGAAGCAGCAGCAGAGCGCCCGAACCAACCTTGGTTCAAGAAAAAAGAAGGCTTTAGTGGCGCCAAGCGCGGCGAAGGCCGCGGTGATTTTAAACCACGCGGTGAAACCCGCGGTGATTTCAAACCACGTGGTGATCGTTCCCAAGGTGATCGCCCATTCAATGAACGTCCAAAATTTGATCGCCCTCCGTCAGAAGGTGCTGGCGAAGCCCGTTCCTTCGATCGCCCACGCAAAACTTTTGGTGATAAGCCATTCGGCGGTAAACCAACTTATAATCGCGGGCCAAAGCCAGCTTTTAACCGTGACGACAAGCCCCGCACTGAGGGGGCCGAACGCCGTGACTTTGCACCACGCGGTGATAAGCCTTTTAACCGTGATGATCGTCCGCAAGCCGATCGTGGCCCACGCCGTGACTTTGCTCCTCGTGGCGATAAGCCAGCTTTCAACCGTGACGATCGGCCCCGCGCTGATCGTGCTGAGCGTCGGGACTTCACCCCTCGCGCTGACAAGCCACAGTTTGACCGTGCCGAACGCCCCGCTCACGCCGCTGATAAACCACGCGGAAATTTTGGTGATAAGCCAAGAGGCAGTTTTGGCGATAAACCACGCAGCAAATTCGGCGGCCCAAAGCGAGACGGCGGCGGAAAGCCCGGCGGCTTTGACCGCCCCAAGCGCCCCGGCAGCAGACCAGTCTGGGCCAAAAAAGAAGCCTAAACAAATTCAAAGCCCGCGAGATGATCGCGGGCTTCATTTCTTTTCAACAGTGTTGTTGCAAGACTGTTATATGCGCCCGATATTTTCCCATTCACCGCATTAACGCGGCCTGTGGAGAATGCCATGAAATTCAAATTAAAACTTTTTGGAGCGGCTTGTGCTGCGGCCTTGAGCTTAACACTCACTTTAAGCGCCCATGCAGACGGCGTTACCGCCAAGCACGTTCTGCTGATCAGCATTGACGGACTTCATGAAATAGATCTGGCCAACTTCATCAAGGCCAACCCAGATTCTGCTTTGGCCAAACTGGCAGCTCACGGCACGCATTACACCAATGCAAGCTCTGCCAAACCATCAGATTCATTCCCCGGCCTTCTCGCCCTTGTCACGGGAGGCACGCCAAAATCCACTGGGGTTTATTATGATGACAGCTATGATCGCGCCCTCTCGGCCCCTAGCTCTGATTGCAAAGTCAAAGGCACGGAAGTTGTGCTAGATGAATCCGTTGATAAGAACCCAGACGACATTATGGCAGGCGGCGGAATTGATGAAGCCAAGCTGCCGCGTGATGGCGCCAATGGCTGCAATCCGGTTTATCCACACGCTTTCTTGCGCACCAACACGATTTTCGAAGTGGCCAAGGCCGCTGGATTGAAAACTGCTTGGAGCGACAAGCACCCGGCCTATGATCTGGTCAACGGCCCATCGGGCAAAGGTGTGGATGATCTTTTCGTGCCAGAAATTAATTCGGCTGGCGAAATCACTTCGAAGGCAGCGCTCACCGCCGCCTATGACGACACCAAGGTGACAGCCATCATCAATCAGATCGACGGCAAATCTTCCACCGGCAAAGACGGCGCTGGCGTGCCTGCGATTTTCGGCATGAATTTCCAAGCTGTTTCAGTCGGTCAAAAAACTGTTGGCTATGTTGATGCAAAAGGCATGGGCAAGCCCGATCTCGCCGAAGCCATCAAACACACAGATGCCTCGATTGGTAAAATCGTGGCAGAGCTTGTAGCCAAAGGCCTCGACAAAGACACGCTGGTCATCATCGGTGCCAAGCATGGCCAGTCCTCTATTGACCCGGCACAACACAAGATCGTCGATAAGAAGATGATCGGTGCTGCCTTGGACGGCGTGAAGAAGGATTTGGGCGCAAAAATCACCATGGACTCGGTGGCCCTCATCTGGCTTTCCGATCAATCCAAAACCGCTGATGCTGTAAAAGCTTTGGAAGCGATCAAAGCCAAAGGCAGCATTTCCGAAGTTTGGGGTGCTGATAAAATAAACGCCGTGTTTGGCGATGCCAGCAAAGACAGTCGCGTACCAGATATCGCGGTGCTGCCCGCCAATGGCGTGATCTTCACCAAGCCCGACGCCAAGAAAATGGCGGAACATGGTGGCTTCGGCGAAGACGACACGCATGTGGGCCTGCTGGTCTCTATGCCTTCGATGAGTGCTACAGAAGTGAAAGACGCCGTCACCAACATGCAAGTGGCCCCGTCGATCGTGAAAGCCCTAGGCCTCGACCCAATGGCCCTGCAATCAGTAAAAGCCGAAGGCACGAAGGTGCTTCCGGGGTTCTGATTTTTTCTCTACTCACGACAAAGCCCGCGAGACAATCGCGGGCTTTTTTATTTGAAGCACAACAATGTTCCCACTGCCAAGCTGCGCCCTGCCCCAACTCCGTCACCCCTGCGAAGGCAGGGGCCCAGCTTTGGACAGTACCAGAGACGCCTGCGTATCAATTGTATCGTGCAAATCTGACCAATCCGGATTCATAGCTTCTATGATGCGAATTTTCCAATCTCGCTTCCATTTCTTGAGTTGCTTTTCGCGGAGGATGGCTTCTTCCATCGTATGATGATGTTCATACCAAACCAGCATGTGAACATCGTGATCAGCAGTGAATCCGTCGAATACCTTGTTCCTGTGATGGCAAATGCGGTTCCACAAAGCACTAGTCACACCGACGTAGATTGTTCCACGATAGCGGTTGGCGGTGATGTAAACGGCGGGCCATTTTTCTTCACGCATAGGCGGAAGTTATTCGCCGCAGAGCGCTTGTCAAGAAAGCTGGGGCCCTGCCTTCGGAGGGTTGACGGAGTTAGTGGGAAAGCCTGAGACTACAGCATCCCCTGCAGCGCCTTCACGTGATCCAAGTTCTGCTGCGCCACACGGCGCGTCTCGTCGTCGCTCGCACTGGCCAGAACAGCTTCAGACTCTTTGACTTGCGCGGCAAAGCCAGCGGCATCAAGCTCAGCCACCGGAATCGCACGTTCGGCCAGAACCGTCAGCCCCTTGGGGTTCACTTCGGCAAAGCCGCCGCGCACGAAAATTTTCTGTGGGCCTTGTGCGCCCGTCACCACCACAATGCCGGGGCGCAGGGAAGTGATCAACGGTGCATGTTGTGGCAAAATAGTCATCTCGCCTTCGCTGCCGGGCAGTTGCACACTGTCCACATCGCCAGAGAAAACCAGCTTTGCGGGGCTTACCAATTCAAAATGCAGTCCAGCCATTTTCAGTATCCTTAAGCCGCCTCAGCCATTTTCTTGGCTTTGGCCACGGCATCTTCAATCGTGCCCACCATATAGAAGGCAGGCTCTGGCAAATGGTCATAGTCACCGTTACACAGGCCTTTGAAGCCCTTAATTGTATCTTCAAGCTTCACCTGCACACCAGGCGAACCGGTGAACACAGCAGCCACGTCAAAGGGCTGGCTCATAAAGCGCTCAATCTTGCGCGCGCGTGATACGGCCAGCTTATCTTCTTCCGACAACTCATCCATGCCCAAAATGGCAATGATGTCTTGCAGTGATTTATAACGCTGTAAGATCGATTGCACTTGGCGCGCCACGCCGTAATGCTCTTCACCCACAATGGCCGGAGACAACATGCGAGACGTAGAATCCAACGGGTCGACCGCAGGATAAATGCCTTTTTCAGCAATCGAACGCGACAGTGTGGTTGTGGCATCCAAATGTGCAAAGCTGGTGGCCGGGGCCGGATCAGTCAAATCGTCGGCTGGCACATAAATCGCCTGCACCGAAGTGATCGAGCCTTTGTTGGTGGTGGTGATGCGCTCTTGCAAAGCGCCCATGTCGGTGGCCAGTGTTGGCTGATACCCCACGGCTGATGGAATGCGGCCGAGAAGTGCAGACACTTCTGAACCTGCTTGCGTGAAGCGGAAAATGTTGTCGACGAACAACAACACATCTTGGCCTTCATCGCGGAAGTGTTCAGCAACCGTGAGGCCAGAAAGTGCCACCCGCATGCGAGCCCCCGGTGGCTCATTCATTTGCCCAAACACCAAAGCGCATTTAGATTTCACGTCCGAGCTTTTGTCATGCGGATCAGCATTCACTTTTGACTCGATAAATTCATGATACAGATCGTTGCCTTCGCGCGTGCGTTCACCCACACCAGCAAACACTGAATAACCGCCATGGGTTTTGGCAATGTTGTTAATCAGCTCTTGAATGAGAACTGTTTTGCCCACGCCAGCGCCGCCGAAAAGGCCAATTTTGCCACCCTTGGCATAAGGGGCCAGAAGATCCACCACTTTAATGCCGGTGACCAAAATTTCAGCTTCGGTGGATTGCTCGGTGAAATCTGGAGCAGGTGCATGAATAGGCCGACGCAGCGTAGTTTTGATAGGTCCAGCTTCATCAATTGGCTCACCGATCACATTCATGATGCGGCCCAGTGTTTCAACGCCAACCGGAACCGTGATTGAGCTATCCGTATCACGCACCGCTTGGCCGCGCACCAAGCCTTCGGTGGAATCCATGGCGATGGTGCGAACGGTATTTTCGCCCAAATGCTGCGCCACTTCCAACACCAAACGGTTTTCGCCGTTCATGGTCTCAAGCGCGTTGAGAATTTTAGGAAGGTCGCCATCAAAGGCCACGTCCACCACAGCACCCGTCACTTGCGTAACGCGGCCTGTGGCTCCCTTAAGCACGGAAGAAGATGATACTGCTTTTTTGGCCATGACTGTTTGTCCTTACCTTTTGCGTTACAGCGCTTCCGCGCCGGAAATGATTTCGATGAGTTCTTTGGTGATTTGGGCTTGGCGTTGGCGATTGTATTTGATCGACAGCCTGTTGATCATATCGCCGGCATTGCGCGTGGCGCTGTCCATGGCGCTCATCCGAGCGCCCTGTTCTGAGGCGGCATTTTCCAAAAGCCCACGGAACACTTGAATGGAAATATTGCGCGGTAAAAGTTCGCCAAGAATTTCTGCTTCTTCCGGTTCGGCTTCATAAACCGCACCGCCCAAGTCTGGCACCTTCGAGGCATCATATTGCGCCGGGATCAATTGCAGCGCCGTTGGCTTTTGCGAAATCACAGATTTGAATTCTGAAAAGAACAACGTGCAAATATCAAATTCGCCCGCTTCATACATCGATAAAATCTTAGCTGAGACACCTGAAGCATGCTCAAACTGAACCGCTTTGGCACCGCGAAAATCTACCGCATCAACAACATATTTGCCATAATTGCGCCTGAGGGAATCCGCGCCCTTCTTGCCCACCGTCATAATTTTCACGGTCTTGCCTTGGGCAACGAGGCGGTCCGAGGCTTCACGGGCCATCTTCACAATCGAACTGTTAAAACCGCCGCAAAGGCCACGCTCTGCCGTTGCCACCACCAGCAAATGCACGCGGTCAGAACCCGTGCCCGAAAGAAGCTTGGGCGCGCCCGCTTGGCCTTCCATGGCAGAGGCAAGATTGGCCAACACAACGGCCATACGCTCTGCATAAGGGCGCGCAGCAACCGCCGCTTCCTGAGCGCGGCGCAGTTTTGCTGCCGCTACCATTTGCATGGCCTTGGTAATTTTCCGCGTCGCCTTAACCGAGGCTATGCGATTGCGCAGGTCTTTAAGACTGGGCATTTCTGTCCCTCAAATCAAGCAAACGACTTAGCGAAGGCATCAACCGCTGCTTTAAGCAACGGCATGGTCTTGTCGGAAATGGCCTTTTCTGTGCGGATTGCCTCCATCACGCCAGCGTGCTTATCATGCATCGTGCGCAGCAAGCCCTCTTCAAAGCTCTTGATCTTGCTCACCGGCAAAACGTCAAGATAGCCATTGACGCCCGAATAAATCGACACAACTTGTTCTTCCATTTTCAATGGTGCAAATTGGCCTTGCTTTAAAAGTTCCGTTAAGCGTGCACCACGGTTCAGCAACTTCTGAGTGGTGGCATCAAGATCTGAACCGAATTGGGCAAACGCCGCCATTTCGCGGTATTGCGCCAGTTCACCCTTAATTTTGCCGGCCACTTGTTTCATTGCTTTGGTCTGTGCGGCAGAACCCACGCGCGAAACTGAAAGACCAACGTTCACCGCCGGACGAATGCCCTGATAGAACAAATCAGTTTCCAAGAAAATCTGACCATCGGTGATCGAAATTACGTTGGTAGGAATATAAGCTGATACGTCATTGGCTTGTGTTTCAATCACTGGCAATGCCGTGAGCGAGCCACCACCGAGTGAATCATTCATCTTGGCCGCACGTTCAAGCAAACGCGAATGCAAATAGAACACGTCACCAGGATAAGCTTCACGACCCGGTGGTCGGCGCAGCAAGAGCGACATCTGACGATAAGCCACGGCTTGCTTCGAAAGATCGTCATAGGCAATAAGGGCATGCATGCCATTGTCGCGGAAATACTCGCCAATGGCGCAACCCGCAAATGGTGCAAGATATTGTAGAGGAGCTGGATCAGAGGCCGTGGCCGCAACCACCACCGAGTATTCCATAGCGCCGTTGTCTTCGAGAACCTTCACAAACTGTGCCACTGTTGAACGCTTCTGGCCGCATGCAACATAGACGCAATAAAGCTTATCCTTCTCAGGGCCCGAAAGGTGAACCGGCTTCTGGTTCAAAATCGTGTCGAGGATGATTGCGGTTTTGCCTGTCTGTCGGTCACCAATCACCAACTCACGCTGGCCACGGCCAACAGGAATCAATGCGTCAATGGCCTTCAAGCCGGTGGCCATGGGCTCATTCACTGATTTGCGTGGAATAATGCCGGGCGCCTTCACGTCAACGCGGCTTTTCAATTTAGATTTAATGGGGCCTTTGCCATCAATGGGATTGCCCAGCGGGTCAACCACACGGCCAAGAAGTTCTTTGCCAACTGGAATTTCAACAATAGCGCCGGTGCGCTTGACGGTGTCGCCCTCTTTAATGTCACGGTCTGTTCCGAAAATAACCACGCCAACATTGTCGGTTTCGAGGTTTAATGCCATGCCCTTAATACCACCGGGGAATTCAACCAATTCGCCAGCCTGAACATTGTCCAAGCCGTGAATGCGGGCAATGCCGTCACCTACGGAAAGAACTGTGCCGATTTCGGCCACGTCAGCATCCTTGCCGAAGTCCTTGATCTGCTTTTTGAGGATTGACGAAATTTCGGCGGCGCGAATATCCATGTCAGCCGGTTCCCTTCATTGAAACTTTGAGGTTCTGGAGTTTGGTTTTAAGTGAATTGTCGATAAGCGTTGAACCAATCTTCACAGTAAGGCCACCGAGAAGGGTAGGATCAATCTTCGTCACCAGCTGCACATTCTTGCCCACGCGGGCTTTGAGTGCGGCGGCTAAATCTTTGAGTTGAACAGGTGAAAGTTTTTCTGCTGCCGTAACTTCCGCAACCGCTTCGCCGTTATCGTCAGCCACCAAAGCCTGAAAAGCCGCGATCGAATCTGGCAAAGCGGACAAGCGGCGGTTACTGCACAGCAGTTTCACAAAATTCAGGGCTAGACCCGTGAGGCCACCTTTGGCAGCCAATGCTTCAATGGCGGTCATTTGATCCGAAGTCTTGAAAACTGGGGAGGTCAACAGTCGCCGCAAATCAGATGATTCGGCAATGGTTTTGCCCAAGCCTTCAAGGGCTTTGGAAGTGGCTGGAACCGCCTTTTCTTCCTGTGCAAGATCAAAAAGCGCGCTGGCATATCGCCCCGCCACGCCGCTTGTCATCATTTGTGCCGCCACGAGCAAACTTTCTGAATTGTAAGATAGATGCGAAGGCCTGCTATCACAGGAAAAATGGGCTGGCAACGCCCAAGCAGCATCTCACTCATGCAATTTGTAAGATATTTGAAATCATTTCATAAAAAAAGCCCGGCGCGGGAGGGCGCCGGGCTCATTTTGCTCGATAAGGCTCACCGTGAAGTGAGGTTCTCGAGCTGATAACGCTTTATACCCATATCAGCCAAATCGGCATCAGACAGGCGCGGAAACAGGGGTTGAGCCTGCCTTTTCGCCGGTCCTGCCCTCTTTAATCGAAGGAACCGGGCCAACATGATCAGCGTGCCGCTTCGCGGGCAATGCGGCCGATGTCCGAACGGGCAATACCCAAATCGGCCAATTCGCGGGTAGAGAGAGCTTGGAGCTCAGTAACCGTACGGTTATAACGCTTCCAAGTGGTAATACGTGATTTAAGAACTTCAAACATAATGTAACTCCTATTTCTAAGGAAGATAGTCTTTCGCTTACGCACACAACATAGGTGCGGTGCAGCAAAAAGAGAAATGCAAAATTTGCATGGCTAGCAATACTTAAGCGATATCATATGTTTATAATTCAGTAACAATGATCGTTTCTTGTATTGCACTGCCGCATATATGAGCAGATTAGGCCAAAATTCAAACACATTGGTTAAATCTCATTAAGCATAATTTTTGCCCGATTTTTTACCATCAGTGCCTAGACTGGTCTGAATTGTTAAGGGGCTGGACCTTGTCTGATACACATTCTGATAGTCAAATATTTGATTTCAATCACACTTCTGCTGAACTCGTGGCCCAAACCGGCTCACAGCAACGAATTGACACACCGCCAGCCAATGATGACGACCTTAGGCAGGCCTTGAAAGCGGCCGGAGAAGCTGCCTATCGCTGGAATATCGAAACGGACGAAATTCTTTGGAGCGCTAACGCCCCTGAAGTGCTTGGGAGTTCAATCCCCGCGATTTCGACCGGCAAACTTTTTGCCAGCCTTCTGGACATTGAAAATGTTACGACACGTTATGAGACGGTAATGAATTCCAAAGCCCGCGATGACGGTCGCGGCGTTCCATTTCAGATCGAATACCTTTTTCGTAGTTTGGGCCGCAACCACGCGGAATCAATTTGGCTGGAAGATGCCGGTCGCTGGCAAACCGGACTGGACGGCAGGCCAAAAACCGTTTTTGGTACCGTGCGTCGCATCGATGAGCGTCATAGACAGGATCAACATCTGAATTTCCTCGGAAACTGTGATCCTCTCACCGGCATGATGAACCGCGGCCGCATGAACGAAGCCTTGGGCGAAGCCATCTCAGTTGCAAAAAAGACCGATGGTAATTGCGCCTTTGCCATCGCTGCGGTGAACAACTTACCTATCGTCAATGAAGCTTACGGATTTGAAGTGGCCGATGAAGTGATCGTTGCTGTGGGCCGCAGGCTTCGCCAAGCCATGCGTAATGGCGATGGCATCGCCCGCTATTCCGGCGGCAAATTCGGTATCATCCTTAATGATTGCAATGTGGAAGAGCTGAATACAGCGATGAGCCGTTACTTATCTGTTATCCGCGACAACGTCATTGAAACGGCTCATGGCCCAGTCTGGGCAACTCTTTCAATCGGCGCGATTGAGCTGCCAAGGCACGCCAATGATCCGAACCTGGCAACTTCGCGCGCCGAAGAGGCCTTAAACGAGGCCCGCAAATTGCCGTCTGATGACTTTGTGGTTTACCAGCCGTCAGAGCGCCGAAAAGCTGAGCGTCAACTCAACGCGCGTTGCGCCACAGAAATTGTAAAATGCCTGAAAGAAGATCGATTCAAACTTGCCTTTCAACCCATCGTTGATGTTAAAACTGGCAGGCCTGCCTTTCATGAGGCCCTACTGCGGATGCAAGAAACGTCTGGCACAGAGCTTATCGCCGCAACCCACTTAATACCCATTGCTGAACAGTTAGGCTTGGTGCGTTTGGTTGACCGCGCGGTGATGCAACTGATCATTCAAACACTACACGCCTACCCTGAGGCAATGCTCTCAATGAATGTATCCGCCACCACGGCCACCGATCCACATTGGTATGAGCAACTCCTCGATGTCATACGTGACAATGAAAAAGCCGCCAGTCGCCTCACTGTCGAAATAACCGAAACGGTGGCGCTTAATGATTTGAAATCAACACGCCATTTTGTCGATCAATTGCGTAAAGCCGGCTGCAGTGTTGCCATTGATGATTTCGGCGCAGGCTATACGTCATTTCGAAACTTGCGTGAACTGCCGGTGAATATGTTGAAGCTGGATGGTTCCTTCTGTCAAAATCTCGCCAAAAATGCTGACAACCAATATATAGTTCGAAGCTTGATTGATCTCTCAGCTAAGTTCAATCTCAAATCCGTTGCCGAATGGGTTGAAACCCCAGAAGACGCTGAATTGTTGAAAGATTGGGGTATCGACTACCTTCAGGGCAATTTCCTTGGAGTCGCTTCCATTATTGCACCATGGGGTGAGCCACAGAAAAATACCTTCGAAATGTCGTCCCATGCTGTCCATGAAAGCATCGTCGAGGCCGCGTCAGACCCATCGAGCACCGAGGTCTTTTCGTTTGCCGTTCCAATCCATGAGTCGCTTACGTTTAAAAACGCTGCAGAAGCTGAATTGGAAATTTTACCTGACGTTATGCATGATCGACTCGGGTCGCCGATCCCCGAAGTTGATATGGACAATTACGCAAATGAAATTGCAACCACGCAATCCAGACATAAGGAGCATAGCTCAGTGCTGAGCTTCTCAGATATCGACACCAGCATTGCAAATCTTCGGGCCGCTCTATCAGAACTAACGATTGCTAAAGAACAGCCAGTTCCAGAAAACCTCGCAGTCACTCTCGAAGAAGTTGCCGCTTAACTTAGCGCCCCATTGTATTCAATTTGTCCTGCATAGCAGCAAGCTGATCTTTCAAGACTTGCAGATCATCTTTGCTGGCTGCGGCACTGCTGGGTGGGCTTTGCGGTTTTGCCGCAGGTGGGCTCATGCCACCGGGCATCATGGCTGCAAAAGGATTGAACAGTTTCATGGCATCATTAAACATCGCCATATTGCGCTTGGCTTGGTCTTCCATACCCTTAAAGCTGTCGCCAACCCCCACTGCATCCACCACTTGTTTGCGGATTTTGTCTTGATCCTTGGTCAAATTATCCAGCGAAAATTCAAGATAACTCGGCACCATGCCTTGCATCTGGTCGCCATAAAACTTGATGAGTTGGCGTAGAAAATTCACTGGCAAAAGCGTTTGGGCACCGCCTTTGTTTTCTTCCTCAAAAATGATTTGCGTTAAAACTGAGCGTGTAATGTCGTCGCCGGATTTAGCATCGTATACTAAAAATTCTTGCCCACTTTTCACCATGGAAGCCAAATCATCCAATGTCACATAAGTCGACGTTGCAGTATTATACAAACGGCGATTAGCATATTTCTTAATAACGGTGGCTTGCGTTTTTGCGCCTAGCGCCTGTTCTTCACTCACGGTAATACTCCCTAAACCTGACCCGAAAAACTTGCTCCGTGCGCTGCACAATTGCAAGTGCAAAAAAATCCTCGCATTTGCACTGATGATCAGGCAAGAGTTAGGCAACCCCAGATTATCAGGAGAACGCTATGAGTGTCACCACAGACATCGTTATTGTTTCAGCCGCCAGAACCCCAGTCGGATCATTTAATGGTTCGCTTGCCAGCCTCACCGGGGCGCAATTGGGCACCCTTGCCATCAAGGCTGCATTAGACCGCGCCAAGCTTGATCCAAGCCAGATTGACGAAGTGATCTTGGGCCAAGTTCTCACCGCCGCCCAAGGTCAGAACCCGGCCCGCCAAGCCGCTATTCATGCTGGCATCGCCATCACCACGCCAGCTTGGGGCATGAACCAACTTTGTGGCTCAGGTCTTCGCGCTGTGGCTTTGGGCCTACAGCAAATCGCAGCGGGTGATGCTAACATCATTGTCGCTGGTGGAATGGAATCCATGAGCCGCGCCCCCCATGCGCAATTCCTACGCGACGGTGTGAAGATGGGTGACTATCAAATGATTGACACCATGATCCGCGATGGCTTGTGGGATGCCTTCAACGGCTATCACATGGGCACCACGGCTGAAAACGTGGCCAAGCAATTCCAAATTACCCGCGATCAGCAAGATGAATTCGCGGTTAAGTCTCAGAACAAGGCTGAGGCCGCACAAGCGGCAGGCAAATTCAAAGACGAAATCACGCCTGTCACAATTTCTGGCCGCAAGGGCGATGTGGTGGTGGATACGGACGAATACATCAAAAAGGGTGTTACCGTTGATGGCATCGCCAAATTGCGTCCGGCTTTCTCGAAGGAGGGCACAGTCACCGCCGCCAATGCCTCTGGCATCAATGACGGTGCCGCCGTTGCTATTTTGATGACGGCAGCTGAGGCTGCCAAGCGCGGCCTCACACCGCTGGCACGCATTGCCTCGTGGGCTTCAGTTGGCGTTGATCCTGCGATCATGGGCACAGGGCCGATTCCAGCTTCGCGAGCCGCCTTGAAGAAGGCTGGTTGGAACGCAGCTGATTTAGATCTCATTGAGGCCAATGAAGCCTTCGCCGCGCAAGCCTGCGCTGTGAACAAAGACATGGGCTGGGACACATCAAAGGTAAATGTCAATGGCGGTGCCATCGCCATCGGCCACCCCATTGGTGCCTCGGGTGCGCGCATTCTGAATACTCTGCTATTTGAAATGGGCCGCCGCAATGCCAAGAAAGGCCTCGCCACCCTTTGCATCGGCGGCGGCATGGGTGTAGCCATGTGTTTGGAACGCTGATCCAACAGCGCCATTGATGGAGGAAACTATGAGTCGTGTTGCAGTTGTTACCGGAGGCACCAGAGGCATTGGTGCTGCTATTTCAAAGAAGTTGAAAGAAAAGGGTGCAAAAGTTGCCGCAATTTATGCTGGCAATGATGATGCCGCCAAGGCATTTAAGGCCGAGACGGGCATCCAAGTTTACAAATGTGATGTGACCAATGCTGAACTTTGCGCATCAACAATCAAAGCCATCGAAGCCGAACTTGGGGCCGTTGACATTCTGGTGAACAATGCCGGCATCACCCGCGATGCCATGTTTCACAAAATGACTCTGCAACAATGGCAAGAAGTGTTGAACACTAATCTGAACTCGCTGTTCAATATGACTCACCCTGTGTGGAACGGAATGCGCGATCGTGGCTTTGGTCGCATTGTTTGCATCTCATCCATCAATGGCCAGAAGGGCCAAATGGGCCAAGCCAATTATGCTGCGGCCAAAGCCGGAGAAATTGGCTTTGTAAAATCATTGGCCCAAGAAGGTGCAGCCAAGGGCATCACCGTCAATGCCATTTGCCCGGGCTATATCAACACCGACATGATGAAGGCTGTGCCGGAAAAAGTTTTGAACGAACGTATCATCCCGGCGATTCCAGTTGGTCGGTTGGGTGAGCCTGAAGACATTGCGCGCTGCGTAGCTTTCCTCACGAGAGACTCAGCAGGCTTCATTACCGGTGCTACACTTTCCGCCAATGGCGGGCAATATATGGTCTAACCTATGGCATGGCAGGGCTTGGCGTTGGAAGCCAAGTCCTTGGCTTGCGAGCGTGGCGGAAAACTGATTTTCAAAGACCTAAGCTTTCTAGTGCGCAGCGGCGAGGTCGTCGAATTGCGTGGGCCTAATGGTGCGGGCAAATCAACTTTGCTGCGTTTGTTAGCGGGCTTGAACAAGGCCCTTTCAGGCAGTCTCACTCTAACAAAGTCCCGTCATCCCGACGAAAGTCGGGATCACTCGCAAGCAGAGAAAGATTCCGGCTTCCGCCGGAATGACGATTTTCACGGAGAACAGTCCCATTACATCGGCCACCACGAAGCCGTTAAGCCTGCACTCACTGTCAGAGAGAATCTGGAATTCTGGGCTGGCTTCCAAGGTGGCATTGCAGATCTTGCATCTTTAAAACTCCAACACCTCGCCGACGACGAAGCCCGCTTGCTTTCTGAAGGCCAGCGCCGCCGCCTGTCTCTCTCGCGCCTGGTTTCAGTGAAGCGTCCAATCTGGCTTCTCGACGAACCAACTGTGGGCCTCGATCAAACAGCCCTCGCAGATTTGCGCAGTGTGATTAAGTGCCATCTTGCGGAAGATGGCCTTGTTATTGCCGCCACTCATGCTGACCTCGGACTTTCCAAAACACGGGTATTGAAACTTGAGGCTCCCAGCTGATGGGCGCATCGCTAAAAGCGCTGCTTTGGCGCGACATCGCCCTCGCTCGTAAGCAAGGCGGCGGTTTGGGTGCCGCGTTGAGTTTCATTTTGGCCGTGGTTGTTCTGGTTCCTCTGGCTGTGGGGCCTGATCTCAATCTTTTGCAACGGCTTGCCGCTGGCATGATGTGGTTGGCGTTATTACTCGCGGTGCTTCTCACCGCCGACCGCATTTTCCAACAAGACCTCGAAGACGGATCGCTTGAACTGATGACGATGAGCCATGTGCCCTTCGAACTTATCACCCTCACCAAAACCTTGGCGCATTGGTTTACGGTGTCTCTCCCCCTCGCCATTATCGCCCCACCTTTGGGCTTGATGCTGAACCTCAATATCGACTCTCTGCCCATTCTTTGGCTGGCCATGATCACAGGCTCGCTTACACTTTCATTATTAGCCAGCTTAGGCGGCGCCATCACTGCGGGCTTGCGCAGAGGCGGGCTTTTGGTTTCTATCCTCATCTTGCCGCTCTATATTCCAGTTTTAATTTTTGGCATTTCAGCAACCACAATGATGATGGGCCCACAATCTGCCGTGCCGTCCTTGCTCATATTGCTGGCGATCACACTTCTGTGTTTGGTGATTTCGCCCTTGGCTTGCGCAGCAGCCTTGCGAGCCTATATGAGATAGGCCATGCAAAAATTCGCCAACCCCACCCTATTTCTAAAACTTGCCAACGCCGTCTTGCCCTATTTGGTGACCATCACAGCAGCACTTTTTGTGGCAGGCCTCTATGGCGCCCTCGTCACCAGCCCCGCCGACTATCAACAAGGCGAGACGGTGCGCATTATGTATATCCACGTGCCTGCTTCGTGGATTGGCATGTTTGCATATGGCTTCATGGCTTTCTTCAGCGCTGTGGCTTTAATCTTTCGCCATCCGCTGGCAGATGTGGCGGCAAAGACGGCAGCCCCTATCGGAGCAGTATTCTGCTTCTTGGCTCTGGTGACAGGCTCTATCTGGGGCAAGCCCATGTGGGGCACGTGGTGGGTGTGGGATGCACGATTAACTTCGATGTTCATCCTCATGCTGCTCTATTTAGGTTACATCGCCATCTGGCAAGCCATCGAGGAGCCATTTCTCGCAGCCACCATCGCCCGCATCGTTGCACTGGTCGGCTCCATCATTTTACCCATCATCAAATTTTCGGTGGATTGGTGGAACACGCTGCACCAGCCCGCCAGTGTATTTAAAATGGGTGGGCCAACAATTGATAGGTCAATGCTCTGGGTGCTGTTGATCATGGCGCTGGCCTACACAGCCCTGTTCCTCACTTTACACCTCATTTCCATGCGCACCGAAATCGCCTCGCGCAAACTGCGCCAGCTGAGGCTTTCTGAAATTCGGGGAAATTAATGGATTGGTCTGCCCACAACGCTGCCTTCGTAGAGGCCGCCTACGCCATCTCAGCGATTAGCATTATTGCACTGGTCATTTGGATTTGGCGCAAAGACCGTGAACATGCACGCCAACTGAGAAAGGCAAAAGATTAAGCGACTGGCCTGCGCTTCAATTTTATTTTGCCAGACGTGTTAGAGGCTTCGGCCTCATCAACCTTGTCCATCGCAACTGAAAGGCTTGCAAGACAGTCAGTCACCGTGCGGCGATCAGTGGCAGAAAACGGGGCCAACAACTTGCGATCAATATCATCCGCACCAACTTGCGAAGACTTCAACATCTTCTTACCCAACGGTGTAAGCCGCACAGCGTTGGTGCGCGCATCTTCTTTGGAACGTTTGCGTTGCAAATAACCTTGCGCCATCAAACGTGAAACCAGATCGGCAAGAGTAGAGCGATCAATGCCGGTCACTTTTACAAGTTCCGTTTGGCTTTTGCCTTCAAAACTATCAACTGCAGACAGCACTGTGAATTGACGATGTGTCAAACCACTCTTGCCAACTTCATCCATATAAAGATGAACTGAATACTGCACCGCCCTCTTAAGCAGATGGGAGAACGAGCGAGCAAACTGTTTTGCTTCTTTTTGTGCCGACATCACGCGTCCTGTTTGAAGTTCTGTTTCTCGTGAAGCGGAAACAGTTTCCTTCCTTCCGATCGAATGCTCTGAAACGAAAGTGCCATCCCTTCCAGCGCGGCGAGAGTCCTAGCGAATGAAACTAGGTGCTGCAAGCCCAAACTTCGATCCATTTCAAATGAAAACTATGGGCAAATATCTTATTCACGCAAGTCTTGACAAGAACGAAAATCTGATTCCACCGTATACAGATCATCAGCCTGCGGATGAAAATTGAGGTCTATTCCTTGATGTATTTTGCCATGAACGGAGCGTTCGCAAGTGCAAAGAGAATGGTGCAGCCCAACAATCCAAAGGCTTTGAACGTCACCCATGCGCTATCCGAAAAGAAATGCCAGATGACCAAATTCAAGATTGCCATCGCCACAAAAAATCCGGCCCAACGCAGCGTCAATATGCGCCACGCGTTATCGGGCATGGCTAAGGCCTCACCCATCATGTCCTTGATAAACAGTCTTTTGAAATAGAGCCCCCCGATTAGCAATCCTGCAAAGAACAATTCAATCAAGGTTACTTTAATTTTGAGATACCATGGATCCTGCAAATACAATGTCACCGCGCCAAACAGCCCAATGAACAGTGCGCCCATCAAGGCAAACTTATTGATCTTGCGCGTAAGGGCGTAACTGATGGCCAGCGATATAAAAGTTGCCGCCATCAAAACGGCAGTGGCCCACAGCAGCCCCAGTTTCCAATTCGCAATAAAAAATGCCAGCAACGGCCCAAGATCAAGAACCAACTTCTGGCCTTGCGAAAGTTTCACGTCGTTCATTTTTCATCCAATCCGGCAATAGCTCTTGCAAAACCTTCCGCGTCAAAGGGTTGCAAATCATCAATACTTTCACCCACACCGATTGCGTGGATGGGTATTTTAAATTTTTCGGCAATGGCCACCAAGATGCCGCCACGCGCCGTGCCGTCCAATTTGGTCATGATCAGACCTGTAACGCCCGCAACTTTTGTAAATATCTCAGCTTGGGCCAAGGCATTTTGCCCAGTAGTTGCATCCAAAACCAACAACACCGCGTGTGGTGCGGTTGGATCAAGTTTCTTGATCCCCCGCACCATCTTGTCGAGCTCATCCATCAGATGGGCTTTATTCTGCAAGCGCCCTGCCGTGTCGATGAACAGAATATCGGTGCCATTGCTCTGCGCTTCTTTCAGCGCATCAAAGGCAAGGCCAGCGGCATCAGCCCCTGTGGGCCGCGAAATGGTCTCGGCACCGATGCGCTTGCCCCAAATTGTCAGTTGCTCAATGGCGGCGGCGCGGAATGTATCGCCCGCAGCAAACATCACTTTAAACCCTTCACCAGCAGCAATAGAGCCCAACTTGCCAATCGTTGTGGTTTTACCAGAGCCATTCACGCCAACGACAGCGATGACGAAAGGCTTCTCGCTGCCAAAATTAAACGGCACTTCCACCGGCTTCAAAACCTTGGCCACTTCGCTGGCCAAAATCTGCTTCACCTCTTCAGGATCAATCTCCTTGTCATAGCGGCCATCGGAAACTGCGGCTATGATGCGCTCGGCCACAGACAATCCCAAGTCTGCCTGGATGAGTGTGTCTTCCAACTCCTGAAGCGTGGCCTTATCCAGTTTCTTCTTGGTGAATATCGAGGTGATGGAACCGCCGATCGATTTGGAAGATTTGGATAGACCTTCTTTAAGGCGTGAGAACCAACCACTACGCTGTGAAACTTCGGCAATGAGTGCAGGCGGAGGCGGTGCTTCGACAACTGGCGACGCGATAGGTTCAGGGGCGACTTCGAAAATCGGAGCAGCCAAAATTGGCGCTGCCACGATCTCTTGAACCCCTAAGCCGTCATTCCCGCGACGGCGGGAATCCA
>JAYVOQ010000043.1:0-7869 GCA_043757845.1 Hyphomicrobiales bacterium
TCATCAACTGCTAGCTGCAGCTTTTGCAGGTCATCCACAAGTTCAAATTCAAGCTTCGGTTCCGGTGGAAATTCACCAGTGTCGGCAAACTGAAGCGCACGTTTCAAGTCGTGGACAACAATCGAATCGTTTTCCCACTTGGTCAGACAGGCGTTCATTGAATGCGTTGGCAGAACCCACGTCGTGAAGACACGGCTTTTGCCCTTCACATCATGGTCGATTTCAAGATCAAAAAATTCACCGCGATAATCACGGATGCCCTTTTCACCGATCAGGGCTTCAGTCGCCACACCACCCATGGCAATGATGACCTTCGGACGCACTGAAAGAATGTCGGACATCAGGTGCTTTTGACACGCGATGATGTTGGCCTTCTTCGGGTTCTTTCCCCACGGTGGCTTGCAGCGAATCGCTGACGTGACGAAGACCTGTTCACGTTCAAGATTCAAATGCTCAAGAATGTAATCGAATTTTTTCCCAGCATCACCGCTTAGCAGTTCACCTGTGTCGTCGTCGGTGATACCGGGAACGTCAACGACGAACATCAGCTTAGCTTTTTGCGGACCAGTGGATTCAATCAGATTGTTGTTGCAACCCTGATGAAACTCACAGTCAGTGCAGCGGTATGTCATAATTTAGAAACCTTCACGCATCAGCTTCGATTTCGTATCAAAATCCACATTGCCCTGTGACGAAATGCGAATTCGCTTTTCAAATGTTGTGATCGCCTTGCGAACACGTCCGCGTGCCCGGTCAACGGCTTCGGTAAATTCTTCACCTTCTTCGAAGTCTGTCCCATAGAACAACTGAACTTCACGCGATTCGTAATCACCAATATTGATCTTCACCGATTCAGAATACGTGATCCTATCGGCGGTTCGAACTAGTCGGCTTGTCATTCTTTTTTCCCTTTGTTTGCTGTGCCCGGTATTTTCCCATTTCCTTTTCTAGGCGTTCACCACGGTCATAGAACAAACCGCGCGGACCATCGAAGTATTGCCACGCCACGCCACCAGGTGACCACCGCCCGGTCACCGTGACCTTTGTCAGCGGTGTGTATCCAGATTTTTGGCTGGTATCGTCGTCATCCTTGTCATTCGCAACAGCGGAACGGCGGTGGACAAAAATCAACGTATCCAAATCCTGAAAGATCGACGATGAATCTTTTAAGTCATCCGGCGTTGGTTCCTTGTTGCCGACCTTACGTGGGTGAACGATCAGCAAGAACATTACGTTCAGCGACTCAGCCAAAAGCTTGAACGTCCGCGTGACGCGCCCGATTTCATCCTTCACGTTGTCGGATCGAACCAAAAAGTGAAGGTTATCAAAAACAACAACGCGAATGCCGTAACGTTGCACCGCCGCACGAATCGTGTTGCACACGTTTTCCAGCGTCAGCATTTCGCTACGCGGGTGACCGATCCAAATCTTATCGACGGGAAGCTTATATGTTGCCCACGAAAAATCTTCTTCGCTGAAGTCTTCCTTCTGGTCCATGTCCAGCGTTTCCATGGCAACCCATTTTTCGGAAAGCTGATCGGGCTTCATTTCACATTCGTAAATGAACACCGGGACATCTTGGATGCCTGTGTAACGAAGCCAATTTTGCACCCACGTCGTCTTGCCGACCTTCGAAACACCAGACACCACCACCAAGTGACCAGGACGTGTGCCCTTGTTCGTCAGCTTGTTGACCTTCGGCCACGGTGTTGGGAATCCCATCACTTCGTCTTCGTCGGCAAGGAAGCGGAACTTGTAAGCATCCTTGATTGCGTCACGAAGGCTGATCACGTCAGTGACTTCGTAACGTCGCGCCGACTTCACCAGTTTCTGAAAATCAAGGCGAGTGTGGCGCGGCTTGCCGGTGGCCTGGTCCCAAAAATAGTCGTTCACATCGACTTTCGGAAGACCTTCGATTTTCGGCAACAGGATATTGAAGCAACGGTCAAGGCCAAGACGGGTTGCGACTTTTTTCGCGCCGTCCTGACCGTCAACATCGTTGTCATAGACAATGAATATTTTTTTGAACTTAGCTAGCCGTTCGAACCATTCTTGCTTGAACGACTTGGCACCTGTGGTCACCGCCACAACGTTCTTGAATCCAGCGTTCCACAAAGCCACGCCGTCAAGTTCAGCTTCGGTCAGGAAGATCGTATCGTTTTCGTGCTCAACCACGTCATCGTGGAACAGGCTGGATTCACCACCACGAATCCTTCGCCACTTCCACTTGCGGTCCTTGTAATCGATTGCACGGTATTTTATGTTGACCAGCTTGCCGCGTTTCCAGAACGGAATTGAAACGTATTCAAAGCCATTCGTCTTCCACGAACCAAGCTGAAAGTGTTCGATGGTTTCGCGCTTGAAGCCGCGTTTCTTCGTCAGATACTCAAGAACGCCACGACCACCAGCATCGATCTTAGCAAGATGCCTTGCAGCCAAATCTTGCTTGATGTTGACGTGCTCTTTTTCATTTTCCTTGCGGTCCTTCGTAACCCGATCAGAATCCTTAATTTCCAAATCGTCGCGAACTTCGCCGTCAAGCGCCTTCTGAAAAGATTTAAGCCCTTTCCCCTTTTTCTGGCAATTGAAACAGTTCCAGAACCCGGATTCCTGATGCATCCCGCAACGTTTTTTCGTGTCGTCGCAAAACGGGCAATCAAAATTCCAGTTGTTGGGAACAACTTCTTCGATATGAAATTTTTTGCGAAGAAATTCTTCAATCCCCACAACCAGCAACCCCTATTCAACTTCCGCTGTGTTCATCTGTTCCAGGTATTCAGTCACGTAAGGTTTCACTTTTCCGGTCCGGTGAACCTGCAGATTCATGACGTAAAGCGCTTCGGAACGTGTCGCCTTCTTCATCAGAATCAAATCGCGGAATTCCATGTATTTCATATTTTCAGTCAGCGGTGTGGCGCGTTCTTCAGCTGACACATTTACTTCGATGATTTCACCGTCGTCGTCTTTTTCGGCCTTCAAATATTCAAGCAAGCGGTTTTCGGCGGTGTCCGTGGACAGCTGCGGAATCTTCGGGAACACACCTTTTCCACCGTTACAAAAGCGCAATCCTGCAATTTGAGACTTGATGTATGTTTGATAATTTGTTACATGGTTCGCCTGCATGATTAGCACTGCACGTTTCAACGCTTGAAGTTCCGATGCTGAAAAAGCGCAATCCCTGACCTTAGGCGGCTTTCGCCCACGTCCCGCGTGAAACTTACTGCGCTGCACACGGTAAGCTTTCCCTAGCTGATTCGCCTTCACCAACAATTCGCTTGCTTCAACGTCCCGCGTGACTTGCTTTTTCTTTCGCCTTACCGCCGTCGTCTTGGCTGGTGGTTGGGCTTGACCAAGGAAAACCTTTTGGCCTTCCCCGGTCAAAGTCAAAGTTCCATACATCACGCCGTTGAATTCAAGATTGAAATGTGGTGGCAACGAATCCTTTTGTCGGATTTGTCCCACAGCTTCACCCCTTGAATTTACCGGCGCAACTTCTTCTTAGGTTTTGCAATCTCAGCTGCGGCCTTCAACGGCTTTTTCTTTACAGCAGCCGGTGCTTCGTCTTCTTCACCACCAGCAACCTTGAACTTCAGCAACGCTTTTGTTGCCGCCTTCACTTGTTCGTCCTTGTCGCCGATTCCCATAGGACGTGCATTGCCTAGCAGGCTGTTGACCATCAGCAATTCACGGTAACCGAGCGCTTCCAGCTTCGTGGGGTTCTTTTTGAACAGCGCAAGCTTGCCCTTCAGTTGTTCACGCTTAGCTTCGCGCGCGTCCTTTTTTTCGGTGGAACCGGGCTTTGGCTTAGGGCCACGTTTTTTGTTGCCCTTCGGTGCCGCGTCTTCTTCATCGTCGGATTCTTCTTCGTCGGATTCTTCTTCGTCAGATTCTTCGTCCGCTTCGTCTTCTTCTTCCACAACCGCTTTCAATTTGCCTGCGGCTTTTTTCTTCGGTGCAGGTTCTTCGTCCTCTTCTTCTTCATCTTCTTCTTCGTCATCGGAATCTTCTTCATCAACGACTTTTTTGGATTTCGCTTTGACTTCCGGTTTTGCTTTTTTCTTAGCAACGGGCGCTTCGTCTTCGTCCGCTTCGTCTTCTTCTTCTTCGTCTTCCAAATCTTCGTCGTCTTCTTCGTCAACGACTTTTTTGGATTTCGCTTTTTTTGGTTCCGGTTTCACAGCGGCTTTTTTCTTCGGCGCTGGTTCTTCGTCTTCTTCATCTTCTTCTTCGTCATCGGCGTCAGCTTCACCGTCGTCTTCGTCAGAATCTTCTTCTTCGTCAGAATCTTCTTCTTCGTCGGCTTCGTCTTTAGCGTCCCCATCTTCTTCTTCGTCGGCAGTGTCTGTTTCTTCTTCATCGCCAGAACCAAGCGCTTCACCTGTGTAAGGGCATTCTTCCATGTCTGTGGTCACCATCGCGCCACAAGCCGGTGAACCACCAAACTGATCACTGTCCTTGCCTTCTTTTTCAATCAGCTGACCAATGTTGCGTTCGATTTTAAACGCCACCGGAAGCAAGGACAAATATTTTGTTGAAACGGTGCGAAGGAATTCCATTAGGTCAAAGTTGTCTTCGTCCGGAATTTCGATACCGTTTTTCTGGCAAAATTTCTGAAGTGCCGCAATGTGCCAACCAGTCAGCACGCCACCCGAAGCCTTCTTCTTCGTTCCCTTAGCCATTTGCAAATACCTTTCAACTTAAGTTTTGAACCTGAAAACCCCACAACCTGGAAACACTTTCAAAATCACATTTCCAGCTTCACGAAGCCGGTCTTGTTTCACGTCCCACAAATAATAAATCCGTGGAATCTTCTTACCATCGTGGTGACGTTCGGCGCGACCTTTTTGCTGATTGAATCTTTCGGTGTTCGAACCAGTTGGCGTAGTGATGAAACCATGATCGATGGTTTTCACATTCAAACCAACGTCACCCTTAGCGGTAGCGATGATCACATCAAGCTTTCGCTTAGCTGCAAGCTTCGTCACGCGGGTAAATTCAGAATCAGCATTGTAAGCGGTAACGTATTCTTTCCACGACTTCGGCCAATCACTTTCGCGAATTTTCTTCGCTTGCTGTTGACCGATCAACAACCCAACCCTAAACCTGGAAAATTGTGATTTGAGAAATAAAGCATGGCCAACCCGTTCGGTCAACACCAAACAAAGTTTCCCCTTCGCAATACTTCGCTTGACAAGAGAAACCAGCTTATTGTTACGGGCTTCGTCGGCAGATAGCTCACCAATTAATGATGTCCAGTCTTGACGCATTTCATATTGTTCAGAATAAAAATCCGTTGGCACCAAGAAAACTTGCGCCCGCATTCGTGAACCGATGTTCGCCGATTCTGAAATGCTGTGGATGACTTTTCCAAACGAACTGTAAATCAAAAATTCTTTCCCGTCGCGCCGTCGTTCGTTAGCGCTAACGCCAACACGATATTTCGCGGGAAATTTATTTACCGAAACTTGAAATGTATTTGCGGCAAACTTTTGAACTTCGTCACAACCAACGAAACCAATTCGGTCACGAAAGAAATTCAAATTCTTTTCGCGCCAAAGCGATTGCTGCATACAAATATTCAACTTGCCATATTTTGGCGTTTTGAAAATACCGCCAACACCGCCGATGTCTTTCCTGGAAATATTCATCAGCTTCGAATTGACGGCTTCGTTGATCCACTGTTTCTGGTGAAACGTGGACCACACAATCACAAGCGCTGGTTGCTTAGCGCGCGCAATCGCTTCCAGCAACATGACTGTCTTGCCGCTATTGTGGACAACAACACCATTAG
The DNA here is from genome assembly GCA_043757845.1 of Hyphomicrobiales bacterium. GTDB lineage: Bacteria > Pseudomonadota > Alphaproteobacteria > Rhizobiales > Aestuariivirgaceae > Aestuariivirga. The sequence continues at coordinate 5,792 of JAYVOQ010000043.1, forward strand.
CAACAAAATTAGGGTGCGGCTGTTTGCATTGAATATCGTAGGTGTGCCTGAATTTTGGACCACCAACACCAGCCACCCGAACATAATGCGGCACACCCTGACTAAAGTTGAATCTTGTATGCTGTGCGTGCACCTTCGCATGTTCCCGCGCTGTCAGCAACTCAAGATTGTCAACACGGTTGTCAAAGTGATCGAAATTTCGATGATGAACATGAAATTTTTTCGGATCAAAAACCTTCAGCGTTGAAGCCAATTTAGGCTTTCGCCTGAAAATAGAAATGTAGCGTTTCAGGCTAACGCCGTTAATGTGCGCCTCATAAACGGCGCGGTGCAAGTGGATTCGTTTTGTAAATCCACGCAAATCTTTTGTGCGTTCCGAGCACGCATAAGGATGATGCCACATATTGCACAGCATCTTTTCACGTTGACGCTTACAGGGCTGATCCAGGCCAAGCGTGGTCTTAATCGGCAACAACTGATCTATCATCACCCGATCTTTTGATGAAAGCGATGCGAGTGCTTTCCAACCACGCCTTGTCATAATTCGGTGTTCTGGTGTTGCCCTAATTTGCGAACCGTCCTCAAGCGTCAAAAGAAACGTCAAACGCTTTCCACTGTAGGTGACACCATCAATTTCGTGCAGCTGAATGGTGTGCCCGTCAAAAGAACGAACCTTAGTCGGGATTGTCCGGTCATAGTTATAACGTCGATGCAGACCGTTAAAACTCTCGAACAATCTCGAAATCGGAACCTCATAGCCTTTCCCGCCGCGATTAACGCGAATCAGGGAATCACCATCCAAACAGGAACAAGGACCACGGATCAAACCCTGTTGCTTGGCTGCAATGGATTCGACGGGTGCAACTTGTTCCGGACGAAGTTTGATCTTGGATTGAAATTCGACAGGCGGAAGAAACAGGCGATTGTCCGCAACATGAACTTCGTGTCCGTGCTTGCCGAGAATTTTACGAACCGGGCGAAGAAGACCGCGCTGAAAGCGAACAGTGGTGCCGTCGATGACGAAAGTTTTTATCGTTCGCGGAATTCCAGCTGTGCTGAAACCCAAACGTTGTTGCTTGAAAAAATCTGGATTCTGGTGTGTGCATTTTTTACGAAGATCTTTCCAGCAATCCAGATTTTTGCGTTTTAGCTTGGCGAAGTCAAACCAAACATCGCTGTCAACAGTCAACGTCACAATCACCTGCAACCCTCTGTCGCGCCTAGAAAAAAGGTGAAATCTGATTTTTCAGTCTTAAAATCGTGCCACGGCACCTAAAGACTGTCAATCAACTTTCGTCAAACCCTTGGCGGACGCGGGGTTCCAGCGAAGCTGGTGAAAAAACGTTCAGGTGACGCACCGCGTCACCGTCTTGCTGGAACAATTGACGCTTGGTGATTTGCAAACATCAACATGGCTGCAGCTGCAGAACATGCAAATTAAAAACATAAATTTCCGCCGAACAGCTGCAGCGCCGTCAAGGCGGCGAAGGCTGTGCAGGCGTTTATTGTAAGCAAACCTAAAAGTGCACCCAGAAAAATAATTAAAATCCGACTTACATTCCATCTTTGTTTCTTCAAGTCTTGTTTCTTCAACCTTGTCTCTTTACATGTCCCGGTTTTCGAACAGTCAGGGATTGGTTTCCGAACCGGGGTGCGCTTGGTTTCCGAGTCGTTTTATGTTGGGAAAGTGAACATAAAAAACATTCATAATTTCATGTTCAAAAGCTGTATAAATTTGTTATACAACTGTTTTCGGGACTAGTTTTTTATTATTTAACTGCGGAAGCCGTGTAACTTTGTAATACGTTCGCAAGTAACGTCCGCCGTCACCAAGTTTAATTGAACGTGCGTATTTCAGCGATTTGGTGCCCACAAAAGTGCCGTCAGACTTCTGAACCCTATATATCGGATGAATGAAGCCCTTCTTCTGTAGTGAAGTTAGGATGCTTTTCACCCTGGAATCCGAAATTCGAAAGACTTCGATGATTCCAGCACGCCCGCGCTTGTATGGGTTCGTCAGCCCTTCTGTGGTCCCGCAGAAGATCAACATGTAAGTTAGCACGCAAAATTCTTGATAT
>JAYVOQ010000044.1:0-75196 GCA_043757845.1 Hyphomicrobiales bacterium
CCCCGACCAAGACAGCAACGCAGCACCGCCTTTCACAGCGGTCACAGGGCGAGCCAATCGAAACCAATGACGCGTGCGAAGATCGCCTTTAGCGATGGCAAAATAGCTGGAAAGACGCGCTTCCGAAGCCAGTAAATCATAACAGCTTTCATCGCGCGCAGATTCCGTCACGCGGTAGCCAATCGAAAGCAATTGACGGCGTGGATCTAGGAGAAAATCAAATTCCATTCCAGTCGCCATGGCATGTGCTTCTGACATCAATCTTTCTAAGCGCTTTTTCAGTGCCACCAGCGCCAAAGAAGTATCAATGAAATGGCTTTCAATTGTTCGGCGCACTTCGTTCGCCCAGTGCAGAACTTCGTCGGATTGCGGGGTGTTAATCCGTTCGGCAAAGTCCGTGGTGGCAGAAAAAACATTACTTGCTTGAAGGGCAAAGGATACCAGCCGCATTGAAATCATCTCCGGCGACTCGGCGGCCTCATTCAGTATCAGGCGAAATGCGGTAACCTTTTGCTCTAATTGCTTGCGCAGAGGTCTTAGCGCGCGCCTGTCATTAGGAATTGCCGTCAAGGCTTCCAACAAAAGATCAAGTGTGTCCTCAATTCCATACAACGAAACCTTTGGATCCTGGGGTTGTATTGTCCAGTAAGCGCAGTAATTGGAAAGTGCTATGAAGTGGCCTGCCAGATTTCCGCTGTCAACAGTCGAAACATACTTTGGTTCGAGCGTGCGCAGATCACTGGTGTCATACCAATTGAAAAGATGGCCTTGATATTTTTCAAGGCGCCCCACGGTGGCAAGTGTGGCTTCTATGCGCGACACAGCATCGCCCAGTCCGATCCAGCCAAATTGGCGCGCGCTTACCACCGACAGCAAGTAGAGCCCGATGTTAGTCGGTGACGTGCGGTGGGCAATAACGGGTTTGGGTGTTTCCTGAAAATTGTCAGGCGGTAGCATGTTGTCCTGCGCTGTCACAAAGGTTTCAAAATAGCGCCATGTGCTTCGTGCCACTAAGCGAAGGCTTTTGCGGTCCTCGGGTGATGACGCAAATGCGTTCTCCAGCATTTTGTTGCGGCTCATCCACGAAGCAATTGCTGGCGCAAAAAACCAAGCCAAAGCAAAGGGAGTGGAAATGATGGAAATGGAACCGCCGCGATAGAAGTTCAATACCACCGCCAAGGCGCTGGCAAGCACACTGAATGCCATCAAACGATAGCTTTCGACTAAACTAAATCTCTGCAGTGAGGCGCTTTGTGCGGCCGTTGTCCATTCCAGAAGATTTCTGCGACTCACTGTCAGGCGATAAAGGGTGCGAACGATAGCGTCCGTCATCACTGCGGCTTGGTGAGCAAGAAATAGAAGCCCGCAGATAGTTAGTAATGCAGCATGACCAAAATCATCCAGTGATGATCTTATGTGACTGCTAGCAGTCACCTGCTGTTTCCTGACAAAGACACCAGAAATCGTAGGTAATAGTGTCGGCACCAATTGCATTGCTATAACTAATAGAGTCCATGTCACAGCTGCATTTGCAGGGAGGAATAGCCAGCCTGCAAAAAGACATAAGATGGTGGCGATCGGGTTCAGCGATCTGCGAAGATTATCGATCATCTTCCACATCCCCAGTGCAGGCACCGATGTTGGCATGCGCCCGATCATCCAGGGCAGTAGTTGCCAATCTCCGCGTGTCCAACGATGCTGACGCGCCGCAGCTACATCATAGCGCTCCGGAAACTCCTCAACGACTTCGACATCAGTCACAAGCGCAGCACGTGCAAATATGCCTTCAAAAAGGTCATGGCTCAACAAACTGTTTTCTGGAATTTTACCGGCCAATGCTGTTTCAAACGCATCGACGTCATAAATCCCCTTGCCCGCAAACGATCCTTCACCAAAAAGGTCCTGATAAACATCAGACACCGCAAAGACATAAGGGTCTATGCCGCGCGATGTTGAAAAGATGCGCTGAAATGGTGAGCCATGGTGCCCCACTGGCAAGGCAGGTGTTACGCGCGGCTGCAGTATGGCAAAACCTGATGTAACCCTTTCCTTGGACGGATCAAATATAGGCTGATTAAGTGGATGAGCCATTTTTCCAACAAGGCGCCGCGCCGCATCACGGGGCAATCTGGTATCGGCATCCAAGGTTATGACATAGCGGATAGCTTCAGGGAGTGTCGCGGAGATGGTTGTGAAACTTGTATCGGTCGCGCCGCGTAGCAAAAGATTGAGCTCTTGCAGCTTACCGCGCTTTCGCTCCCAACCCATCCATCGGTTTTGCTGCGCATTCCATTTTCTGTGACGATGCAAAAGGAAAAATCGGTTAGTACTATGATGATTGTTAAGCGCCGTGATGCCATCAGTTGCAGCGCGGAGAAGTTCAGCGTCGTTAGGTTTAGATTCGGCTGCAGCATCTGTCCAATCAGTTAACAGAGCAAAATAAAGCTCGCCCTCAGCATTTGAAAGAAAATGAACTTCCAAGCGCTCGATCAATTCTTCGATGTCATCAAGGGATGTAAGCAGTGTCGGGATCACTACGAGTGTACGCAGATCGGCGGTCACCCCGTGGCGTAATGCCAAGCCGGGAATAACGTTGGCACGCATCAACTTGGTCACTGCAAAATTCATAACCGTCGATGCGAATTCAGATGCAGGTGGGATGAGAAGAACCAAAAGTAAGATGGAAAGTTGGAATGGTGAACCGACCAGCGACATAACAAATGCTATTATCAACGTAATCATCGTAACGGCGCTAATGCTGCCGAGATATCCGACTAGGCCTAGTCTATTTGCTTTTGATTGCAGTCGAGACATTAAAGTGGGTTTAAAACCCAGCGATTTTTCGAAGTCGTTTCGCCCGGCACCCAATAAATAGTAACCGGGCTCAGCCTCCTTTGCGTCCACAATGCGCTGGGCTAATGACAGTTCGTCGATGTGGCTACCGCGGGCTAACTCTTCAAGCGCTCCACGATAAAGTGTCCGACTCGGAAAATCCATTGCGCTATAAGTAGGATGCGTGCGCAATAATTTGTCGACTAAGCTAACGCTGTCAAACCACAACTCCCAGTTCGCATCAGATATGAGCCGCATGCTAGTAACAATGTTGCGAGCTGATACGTTTGCTGCGCTCTGTCGGTGATGTTCGTCATTGACGGTGCTTTCCAACGTGCGCCCAAGTAAATCTAACTTCGTTTTGAGCCACGATAATGCCTCTGCCGACATTTCATTTTGGTCACGAATGCGTTGAATAAACTGAACCGCAAATGCGGCACTGATCTGCGGCTCGCCGATGCGTTCCAATATTTTTCGAAAATTTTGGTTCGGCTCGACGTTATTCAGCAATTCATCCGCAAGCCCATCTGCAGCTTCGCGCTCCTTTCGCGCATTCATGATGTTGCTCGAAATTCGCCTGAGGTTTTCGATGAGGATCAAACGTAAGCTAATGGCTACCGCCCAAAGTTCTCCAATACTGAGCGGCTGAACCTTTTGATATTCATTTACAAAGTCCGCAAGTGTAGCCGGATCGAATTGGCTGTCGTTATGGGCAACATAAGCCCAAACCAAACCAAATATACGTGGGTGGCCCGCGAGATTACCGTCAGCTAATTTTGGAAGTTGGCGATAAAACTCAGAAGGTAGGTCAACGCGTGTCTGGCGCACCTGCTCTTCAATAAGACTATAATTGTCGATCAACCATTCCGCGGCCGGTGTTATTACCTTTCCCTGCGCAACCGCAGCACAAATATTTCGGTATGCCTCAAGCAAAACTCTTGCGTTGTCATCAAGGCGATGAATGATAGAGATTACGGACTTAGGGGAAGTTGCAAGTTTTTGGCTTTCTGCCAAACTTCGTGCGTGTTGGCGAAAGCGTTCAAGGCCGAAAATTTCCGAACTAATTGATTCTGGCTGATCAAAGGCAGAACTAAGACTCCGCGCTGACCTGCCAAACATTTTTATCATATCACTCGCGTCTCCGATCCTAGGTGGGCACAATAACATAATGGATGAACGCCAAAATGGTTCCACCCGCGTGCTATTGCCGCGAATATGGGAAAATGTGATGCAACCCAACTTTTGGCGACATCAAAAAACTGGATGGTTCATTATTTAAACGCAGACATGGAACTATTTGAAGAGCGTCGTCGTGACGAAGCCAATTGGTTTGCTAATTTCCATGACTTTGTCGCACGACATCAAAAGGCGATGAAAGCGTTGCCAGATCTCATTGGTCTAGACTATTTTGCTATTGATTGCGCAGAAGCAAAAGACGGAGAGTTACTCGTTTTTGAGGTCGATGTTGCCATGATCGTACACGCATTAGATTCGGAAATTCTCTTCCCTTATAAAAAACCAGCGATGGCAGAGTTAAGTGAAGGGTTCTTGGAATTCCTCAAAGCACGATCGAAACCTCAGTCACAAGCAATAAAAAGTGCAGCGTTTTGAACTCATTCTACTGAGCAGTGGCTTGGCCGGTCGCTGCTGACAATCGCTCAAAACTGGTTTCCATTACGTATCGGAATGAACAATAACATCAGCGATCACGAAGGGCTTGGCTTTATTAATCGGCCTTAACTCAACAACACAAATTGGGCCTAACCAGCGATGTCATCTCATGGGATGGTCAATCTAGCTCCCCGGCCCAATAAATTGGAGATGGACATATCTGCGATTTACTGAGTACAGAAAGTATTGCGCCTAGCCGCACCACCTAGCTAGCTTATATTGTCTTTTCATTCGCTCCCCACTTTGTGATGGGCTAGAGGTAAGTCTGAATTTGGAAAACAATCTTCATGAAAATGAGTGGCAGAGAAACCATCGCAGCTTCACGTGATGCTGTTTGGGCGGGGTTGAATGATCCGGTGGTATTGAAGCTCTGCATTCCGGGCTGTGACTCAATCACCAAAGACTCGCCCACCACAATGACGGCCAAAGCCTCCATCAAATTGGGGCCGCTGAAGGTTCCCTTGAAAGGTTCATTTACTTTGTCGAACCTCAAACCACCAGAAAGCTGCCATATTGCTGGCCAAGGCCAAGGCGGGCTTGCAGGCTTTGCTTCTGGCGGTGCTGCGGTGAAGCTCACGGCACTATCAGCCAATGAAACGCAGTTGGACTATGATGTTGATGCGCAAGTGGGTGGCAAGATGGCGATGCTGGGCGCACGTCTGATCGATTCATCAGCGCAATCTTTGGCTAAGCAGTTTTTTACGAAGTTCGCCAGCGTTGTGAAAGCACAATTGGCAAAAGCTGAGAAACCCGTTACTGCTGCGCCGAAAAAGGCTCCTCCTAAGCCGACCTTGAAAAAATCTGTGGTCAAAGCCGTAAAGAATGCAGTGAAGAAAAAATAGCGATGAATAACTTGCTTGCTCTTGATGCGCTTGCGGCCGAAGCGCTTCTTCACTTTGATGTCGCAACATTTAAGCCACCAGTTCTTTTCAATCTTTCTGAAAATGCGACCTACAAGGTCGATTGTAGTACTGGTGAAAGTTGGGCGTTGCGGTTGCATCGGCCTGGTTATCAAACCGAGGATTCAATAGCATCTGAATTGGCTTGGTCTGCTGCGTTGCGTGAGGCTGGTGTTGCCTGCACACCGACGGCTGTGCGCGGTCGTAACGGCGCTTTTATTCAACGTACAATGACGCGCAACGCTCAAAACGAGCGGCTTGCCGTGCTTACTAAGTGGGAAGCAGGTGTGACACCCCAGTTCACTGACCAACTTGAATCTTCATTTGTAACGTTAGGAGCTTTAACGGCTCACATGCATGGCCATGCCCGAAGCTGGCAACGACCAACATGGTTCACGCGTCAAAGCTGGGATTTTGAGTCGAGTATTGGCGACGAAAAACCCCTTTGGGGCCGATGGCGCAATGCCATGGGAATAACCGGAGAGAACGAAAGCCTATTTGATCGGACAGTTAAACGCATTGGTTCAAGGTTGCGGCGTTATGGCAAGAGTGCGCAGCGCTTTGGTTTGGTGCACGGCGACTTGCGCCTTGCAAATCTGCTGATTGACGATGCTTGTGTGAAAATTCTGGACTTCGACGACTGTGGTTTCGGTTGGTTCATGTATGACGCAGCCACAACTATTTCCTTTTATGAACATGTGCCGCAAGCACCTTCCTTGCTGGAAGCATGGAAAGCAGGTTACCGCAGGGTGGCCCCACTTGCAGCGGAAGATGAGGCGGAGATTCAAACTTTTGTAATGTTACGTCGCTTGTTGTTGATGGCTTGGATTGGTTCGCATTCGGAAACCGAATTGGCAAAGTCAATGGGGCTAAAATTTACGGCTGATAGTTGTGGGCTGTGCGAAAATTATTTAATGCGGTTTGAATAATTGCTCATCCCTTCAATAGGGATTTGAGCTGCACATTCAAGTCAGCCAAAGCCTGCACTGCGGGCTTCATACCTTTGGCAATCATCATTTCAGCCATCTTGATATCACGTGCAATGGAATTGCCGGGGCCGATACCGCTGGCGCCCATCAGACCACCATCTTCTGCAAGGTGAAATAAAATGAGTGTTTTCTCACCTAATTTACGCTCAACAGTTATTGGCCCGAGATCGGCAAAGCCAGTGATTTGCAAGCCCAAATCAAATTGGTCAGACCAGAACCAAGGCACAGCAACATGTGGCTTGGTTGCACCCAACATATTGGCAATGGCGGTTGCAGATTGCTCTTGTGCGGAACGCCAAGCCTCTAGGCGTAAACGCCGTCCACCGAATTGAGTGTGGATGAAAGAACAACAATCCCCCGCCGCATAAATATCAGGATCAGAAGTTTGCATATATTCGTTGCATGCAATGCCGTTGTCGATCAGCAACCCTGCCTCTTGGGCAAGGCGCACTTCGGGTGAAGCGCCAATGCCAGCGATGATGGTGTCGGCCAAGATGTCACGACCGTCTTTCAACTTCACCGAATTGGCATTGATGGATTCAATTGCTGTGCCAACTAACATTTTAACGCCAGCTGAAAGGTGGCGATCATGCACAATTTTGGCAATGGATTCAGGCACACCGCGCATTAATATCCGCAGTTGAGCTTCAATCACAGTCACTTTGCTGCCCAGTTTGCTGGCTGATGATGCAAGCTCCAACCCGATGAAGCCGCCGCCGATAATCACAACCTTTTGGCCAGGCTTAAAACGTTTGCGCAGTTCCAAGGTGTCTTTGTGGTCACGCAAAGTCAGCGCATGAGGGCCTAAGGAGCGTGGCTTGGCGCCCGTAGCAATCAGCAGCTTGGTGTAAGGCACTTTTGAACCATCGGCCAAAATCACTAGCTTTGCCTCACGGTCAATTTTCGTCACGGGCAAGCCAAGTCGCGTTTCCACTTTAAGCGAAGCCACAATATCCGGCTCTAACAGCCAAATCGGCTGTGGCTCGTCCACTTCTACGATAGAGGCTTTAGATAGCGGCGGCCTGTCATAGGGCAGCATTTGCTCTTCAGAAATAAGCGTAATGGCGCCTTCATAATCATTGGCACGCAAATTGATGCAGGCGCGCGCACCTGCCATGCCGCCACCGATGATAACAATGCCGCTCATGCGAGACTGATTAGCATTTTGTCGCCTTCAACCTTCACTGGGTTGTAAGGAGCACCCTTGGCATTGCCCATGGTATAGTCAAAGCCTTCGTTGGGCTTTGGGCAGGCTTCAATCCAAGTGGTCATTTTTGTCTCTTTTCATTTCGTTTTCAAATTCAAAATAGCCAAATACCACGAACTGGTAAACTCTGCCATCTAACTACTTGAAATTGATGCAGGCCATTTCATTTCGGGCCCTCGGACTATGTCTTGTGTGCGAAAATGTGGCGGTTATGAGTATTGACGCTAGACGAATTTTAAGCAGATGATGGGTGATGAACTGCGCCTGCTTGGAATCAACCTCCTGTGCCGACTGAGCCAACAATCAATCTCTCGCCTAAGACGTGGGACGAGGTCAAAACCACCACCTGTTATATGTGTGCTTGCCGCTGTGGTATTAAGGTTCATTTAAAGGACGGGAAGGTTGTTTACATTGATGGCAACCGTGATCACCCTGTCAACAAGGGCATCATCTGTGGCAAAGGCGCAAGTGGCATAAAACAACATTATTCGCCCGCGCGTTTGACTAAACCTCTCTTGCGTGTGGGCGAACGTGGCGCTGGAGAGTTCCAAGAAATTGACTGGGATGAGGCGCTGGGATTAGCCACGCATTGGCTTTCAGAAGTGCGTGGGCGCGACCCAAAAAAACTGGCATTCTTTACGGGACGTGATCAGAGCCAAGGCCTTACGGGTTGGTGGGCCTCACAATTCGGCACGCCGAACTATGCAGCCCATGGTGGCTTCTGCTCAGTCAATATGGCGGCGGCCGGCCTCTATACTTACGGGGGCAGCTTTTGGGAATTTGGCGAACCAGATTGGAAGCACACGAAGTATTTTTTGCTGTTTGGTGTGGCGGAAGATCATGCGTCAAACCCCCTTAAAGCAGGGCTCGGCAAACTCAAGCAACGCGGTGCCAAGATTGTATCGATCAATCCCGTGAAAACAGGTTATTCTGGCATTGCCGATGAGTGGATTGGAATTGCTCCGGGTACGGATGGTTTATTTGTTGGCGCGCTCATCCACTGTTTGCTTGCGGCGCAGAAAATTGATGGCGAATATCTTTCGCGTTACACGAATGCGTCATGGCTGGTGATTGAGAATAAAGCAAGGGCCGACGATGGCCTGATTTTGCGCAATGCTTCTGGCACGGCACTGGTGTGGGATGCGTCTGCCGACGGCACAAAGGTTTCTGGAACCTTTGGCACAAATCCTTCCTTGCTGGGACGCTTCATGCTGCCAGATGGCCGCAGAGTGGTGACGAGTTTTACGCTTATCGCTGAGCGCTTTTCTGGCCAAGACTATGCTCCTGAAAGAGTTTCAAAAACCTGTGGAATTGCGGCTGAAACGATGCACCGTATTGCCGCTGAACTGGCCCACACTGCTTTCAATGACACGGTGGAATTAGATATTCCGTGGACGGACTATCTTGGCCGTCGGCATGAGAAAACCTTGGGGCGGCCCGTCGCCATGCATGCGATGCGTGGTATCTCAGCCCATTCTAATGGCTTTCACACGTGCCGTGCTATTCACGTGTTACAAATTATGTTGGGCACAATCGATGTGCCGGGAGGTACACGTTATAAGCCGCCCTTCCCTAAATCCATTCCACCCAATGTGAAACCTGCGGGCAAAGTGGGCCAAGTGAAGCCGAACACGCCTCTGCCCGGCCCACCACTGGGCTTTGTTAATGGGCCCGAAGATTTGCTGGTGGATGAACACGGTACACCGCAACGCATTGACAAGGCCTATTCGTGGGATGCACCTCTCGCGGCGCATGGCATGATGCACATGGTGATCAACAATGCGGCCAAGGGGGATCCCTACACCATCGACGTGTTGTTTATGTATATGGCCAACATGAGTTGGAACTCAGCCATGAACGTGCCGGATACGCTTCATGCGCTCACGGCAAAGCGTGATGACGGCGAATATGTCATCCCCAAAATCATCTACTCAGATGCTTATGCCAGTGAGATGGTTCACTATGCTGACCTTATCTTGCCAGACACAACTTACTTAGAGCGCTGGGACTGTATCTCGATGTTGGATCGCCCCATATCCGAAGCTGATGGGCCGGCTGATGCCATCCGCCAACCTGTTGTTGAGCCTGACCGTGATGTACGTGCCTTTCAAACGGTTCTCATTGACCTTGGCCACCGCCTCGGTCTGCCGGGCTTGACGAAAGCTGATGGCACGGCGCGTTATCCCGGTGGTTACGCAGACTATATCGTAAACCATGAGCGCGCACCCGGCCTTGGCCCCCTGGCTGGCTTTCGCGGCAAGGATGGTACGGCTGCAGGGCGCGGGGCGGTCAACGCCAATCAACTTAAAGCCTATGTAAAGAATGGCTCACATTGGTATCAAGAATTGGCCGATAATATGAAATACTATCGCCATGTAAATTGGGACTATCTGGATTGGGCCACGTTCTTTGGATTTCTGCCTCGGCCAGAGCCTATCATTCATCAAATCTATTCTGAGACTTTGCAGAAGTTTCGTCTTGCTGCACAAGGGCATGGCAAAGTTTTGCCCCCGCCTGAACACCGCCAACGGATTGAAACCTATTTTGATCCCATTCCTTTTTGGTATGCGCCGTTTGAAGGCGAGATGGTGAATGCCGATGAGTTTCCGCTGCATGCCATCACCCAGCGCCCCATGGCCATGTATCATTCATGGGGTTCGCAGAATGCGTGGCTGCGCCAGATCATCGGACGCAACTGGCTTTATATGCATAAAGCCCGCGCTGCGACCCTGAACATTGCAGATGGGGATTGGGTGGATGTAACCTCACATCACGGCGCAATCAAGGTGCAGGTGAAACTGGTTGAAGGACAAAACCAAGATACAGTGTGGACATGGAACGCTATCGGTAAGCGTAAGGGCACATGGGCCTTGTCAACCGATTCACCTGAGAGCCAAAAAGGTTTTCTGCTCAATCATCTCATCAGTGATTTGTTACCAGAGCGCGAAGGTGGTTACCGCTATTCCAATTCCGATCCCATCACCGGCCAAGCGGCGTGGTATGATCTTAAAGTTCGTATAACGAAAAGTGCTGATCAAAATGATCAAAGCCAGCCGCAATTTGCCACACTTAAGAAAATTGGTTCCTTATGACCTCACTCCCCACAGTTGTCGCCAAAAACCTCGGCCTCGTCATTGACCTTGACACCTGCGTGGGATGTCAAGCTTGCGCCACGTCTTGCAAAGAATGGAACGCGCAAGGAGAAGGCGGGCCACTCACTGACACTGATCCACAAGGTGCTGATGTTTCGGGCCCTTGGTTCAACCGTGTTCACGGTTATGAGGTGAAGCAGGAAGGTCGCAGTGATAGCCAGATCGTCAACTTCCCGCGTTCATGCCTGCATTGCGCAGAACCTGCTTGTGTCACCGTTTGCCCCACAGGTGCATCCTACAAACGCGCGGAAGACGGTATTGTGTTGGTCAACCCTGATACTTGCATTGGCTGCAAGCTGTGTTCTTGGGCCTGCCCTTATGGTGCGCGCGAATATGATTACACACAGGGAGTGATGAAAAAATGCACGCTGTGCGTGGACAGGATTTATAACACCCATTTAGAACCTGAAGACCAAGTACCAGCTTGCGTGAAAGCTTGCCCCACAGGAGCGCGACATTTTGGGGATTTGGGCGATGAGACGTCCGCTGTTTCGCAACTGGTGAAAGAGCGTGGTGGTTTCGATTTGTTGCCAGAGATGGGCTACAAGCCTACCAATAAATATCTGCCGCCGCGGCTGCGCAGAGAAAGTTATGCCCCTGAGGTGCAACCCTTGGCCAGACCCGATGGATCAGTGATGGAGAAATTATTTAGCTGGGCAGACAAAATACTGCGTTCCAACACCACAATAGCTTCGGTTAACCCAAAAGATAATTCTGGAAAGTTAGAAGGATGAACCCCGCCTATTCCATTATTTTCTTCACTGTCTCATCAGGTGCGGGTTACGGCCTTCTGGCGCTGTTAGGACTTGCGGCTTCGTCTCACGGCAAAGCTTCGTCACCGGCTTTTGCACTCACCAGCGTGGGCTTGGCATTGGTTCTGATCACGGCAGGCCTGCTTTCATCCACTGCGCATCTGGGGCGGCCTGAGCGCGCTTGGCGGGCTTTATCGCAATGGCGCAGCAGCTGGCTTTCGCGTGAAGGGATTGCGGCAATCGCAACCTTACCCATCGCTATAGGTTTTGCAGCGACTTGGTCAGGGCTACTCGATGCGCCAGAATGGATCGCCCCTTTGGGCATTCTCGGCGCTGTGCTGAGCGCAACAACAGTCTATTGCACGGCCATGATCTATGCATCACTCAAAACCATTCCAGCGTGGTGCACAGGTTTCACCGTGCCTACTTACCTGGCCTTTGCTTTGGCCACAGGTTCAGGGCTGCTTAATGTCGTCGCCTTTATTTTTGGCCGCTTTCAAACGGATGCTGGCCGCTTTATGGCTTTTCTCACGATCATTTTGATCTTCGCTGCCATCGTTCTCAAATGGCTTTATTGGCGCAAACGCCGAGCCGACAAAGGCCAATATACAATGGGTGAAGCCACAGGTCTTGGTGAAGGTGTGCGGCAGTGGGAAGTTCCGCACACATCCACCAACTTCATCATGAAAGAGATGGGCTATCAGGTGGCGCGCAGCCACGGCCTTAAATTACAGCGACTTTGCATGATCCTTTTGGATGTGGGTTTTTTTGCAGCTTTCCTCTCACCGCGTTGGCCGTGGCTGGTGTTCCTGACGGCTTCAGCGCTGCTTGCTGCGGCTTGGGTGGAGCGCTGGTTATTTTTCGCACAAGGCGAACATGTGGCGCAGCTGTTTTATGGCAAAGAGCGCGTCTGAAAGTTGATCGCTTAGTTTCGTAGGGGCTTGCCAGTTTCCAACATATGTAAGATGCGATTGATACTGCTTTCATTGCGCACAAGTGTCATAATATGTTTGCACTCCAGCGCCAGCACTTCATCCTCTGTGAGCGGTACCTGAACGTCAGCATCGCCACCAGACAGCACCTCTGCCAATTCGCCCGATACGACAACGTCATAGTCCGTCGCTTTGCCTAGCTTGTGCAAGGCCTGCACTGCCGTATCCATCGTCACACGCCCTGATGGGCCGGGTAGATTGAAGACCATTGGAATTGGCGGCTTGTAATCTTTAGCCATCGAAAGAGCTTTGGCTTTTGCATCAGCCAAAAGGCGACTTCGATTCATGGTGATGCCATCGTCCGGCCTCATAAATAGCAGCGCCTTTGCATCTGCGGCTGATTTTGAGACACTTGCCACAGAGATGATTTCGAAGGCTTTCATCGCGGCGGGCATGGAGCCTTTGGGCAGATCACCCAACGTGGCCCAACGGTAAAGCATTTCCTTGCAGCCACCCCAACCTGGAATAAGGCCCACACTCACTTCCACTAAACCGATATTAAGTTCCGCGTGGGCCTGTACGGCATCGCAGGCCAGCACAATTTCGCAGCCACCGCCCAGTGCCATTCCAGAGGGTGCGGCCACAACGGGGAACGGGGCATATTTCAGTGCCATAAAGGCCTGCTGGCCAATTTGGATAAGGTTTTCTATTTCGCTCCACGCCCCGGCTTGGGCGGCCGCCGTGATGAGACCAAGATTAGCGCCCGCCGAGAAAAGCTGGCTATCATTATAGATGACCAGCGCTTTAAATTTATCTTTCACAAAGGTGATCGATTCGTGGATCAGCGCGAAGATATCCATATCAAATGAATTCATTTTGCTGATGAATTCAAGGCATGCCACGCCGTCTCCCACATCCCATAAAGCAGCAGAGCCATTTTTCAAAACAGGCTGGCTTGAGCGTTTGACATCTTCCAAAAGCAAAACGCCCTTTGGGCGCTTGATGGTATGATATGCGCCGTCTAGCCCCAGCACTTGCTTCACACCGCTTTCAACGCGGTAAATCGGTCGACCTTGTGCAATGGTCAGGAACTTCGGAATAACAGTCCCACTTTTTGTGAGTTGCTCAATCAACCAAGCACTACCCAACTGATCAATCAATTCGAAAGGCCCGAACTTCCAGTTAAACCCCAGCCGCATGGCCTCATCGATGGCCTCTGGGTGATCAGAAACGTCGCCCACCAAAGCTGCCGCATAGGCCAAAGTTTGGCCCATCACCCGCCAAGCATAATTGCCATGAGCGCTGTCGTGGCTGAGCAACTTCATAAGGCTTTTGCCAGCTAGCGTTATGGCTGGAATTTCTGGCTTTTGCTCATCACGGTATTCACCCGTTATCAGGTCAATGGCTTCCTTGCGTTTGGCTTTTTCGCGGTTCAGACGGTAGAAGCCACCCTTGCCTTTGCGCCCCGTGTAACCATCAGTGATCATCTTGGTGAGCAGAGGTGAAGGTTTGTTTGATTGGTGGAATGGATCATCCTTTTCCAGCAAAGCACCCATGCTGGTGCTAATGTGGGGCATCAAGTCCAGACCCACTAAATCGAGTAAACCGAATACGCCTGTTTTGGGAATGCCCATGGGCTTACCAAGGATCGCATCCGCCTCTTCCACCGTCAGGCCGCCGTCAATCGCTTCTTGAACAGCCGTTTGCAGCCAATAGATCCCAAGGCGATTACCAATAAAGCCCGGCCTGTCTTTGCAGTGCACAATGGTTTTGCCCAAGTGCACATCAGCAAAATGCGAAATCGTTTCTAATGCTTGCGTGGACGTTTTTTCTCCCGTCGCCACTTCCAAAAGCCGCATATAGCGCGGTGGGTTAAAAAAATGAGTGATAAGAAAATGTTGCACGAAATTTTCAGATGCACCTTTGGTTAACTCAGCCAACGGTATGGTTGAGGTATTCGATGATACAAAACTGTCCTTGTTGCGCACGCCATCAATCTTGGCATAGAGCGCTTGCTTAATATCCAGCCGCTCAATCACGGCTTCAATAATCCAGTCGCAGTCTTTCAGAAGATCAAGATGATCTTCAATGTTGCCAGTGGTGACTAATTTTGGCGCAGCACTGCTCATGAAAGGTGCGGGGCTTGCTGTCAGCATGCGTTCCAAGGCACCTTGCGCTAACGCATTGCGATTTGGATTTTCTTTCGCCACCACGTCTAACAGCACAACTGGAACACCAGCATTGGCCACATGGGCAGCAATCGCCGCACCCATCACGCCCGCGCCGATGACAGCGACTTTTCTTATGTTATTCATCAAATGGATTCCATAATGGTCGCAATGACTTGGCCGCCCCCGATGCATTGAGTGGCAAAAGCATATTTGCCTTTTTCACGATTCAACATGCTTGCGGCCTTTCAAAAAAGCGACCGCCAACCTCACCTGATCGTCCAGTGGCAAGGCAATGTCAATTATAACGGCACTCTCATCAACACCCGGAATTTCGAGCGTTGCCAGTTGGCTATCCAACAGTGCAGGCGGCATGAAATGGCCTTTACGCTCCGCGATGCGTTTTTGCAGTAAGAACTTGTCACCATTGAGAAGAATATAGTGCACAGGCCTGCCCGCTGCGGCGGCAATTTGTTGTCGGTAAACTTTCTTCAACGCAGAGCATGAGGCGATCACAGCAGTGTCTCCCTTTAAACTTGCACCAACCTGCTCTAGCCAAGGCCAGCGATCTTCATCAGTGAGTGGTAAGCCTGCCGACATTTTTGCGACATTGGCAGCGGGGTGCAATTTGTCTCCCTCTACAAATTGCGCACCAAGTTGTGCGGCTAAAGCTTCACCCACCGTGGTTTTGCCGCAAGCGGACACACCCATAACCACCGCTGCGCCGTTAAAGTACCGAGGAGATTCCGCCGTCGACATAAAGGATGTGTCCATTCACAAAAGAGGAAGCAGGTGATGCGAGGAAAACCGCCGCACCAATCAACTCATCAACATCGCCCCAACGGCCCGCTGGCGTGCGCTTTTCCAGCCAAGCCGAGAATTCTGGGTTATCGACCAGGGCTTGGTTGAGAGGCGTTTTGAAATAGCCGGGGCCGATGGCGTTCACTTGGATACCATATTTTGCCCAATCAGCGCACATGCCCTTGGTGAGCATTTTGATGGCACCCTTCGTGGCCGTATAAGGTGCAATTGATGGCCTGCCCAATTCACTTTGCACTGAGCAGATATTAATTATCTTACCGGATTGCCTTTTGATCATGCCTTTGGCCACGGCTTTGCCAACGAGAAATGCACTTTCGATATTCACGCGCAAAAGTTCACGGAATTTTTCCGCCGGGTAATCTTCCAGAGGTGTGCGAAACTGCATTCCGGCATTGTTGACAAGAATGTCTATTGCTCCACTGTCATTTTCAATTTTCCCAATGCCGTCGTTGACGGCAGCCTCATCCGTCACATCAAAAGCCATAGAGCGAACATCCAATCCTTTAGCCGCCAATGCCTTGTGCGCTGACTCTAACTTTAATTTATCGCGGCCATTCAGCATCAAGCGAGCACCTGCGCGTCCCAATCCTTCGGCCATAGCAAAGCCTATGCCTTGGCTTGAGCCGGTGACCAAAGCTTGTTTTCCTTGAAGGCTAAAAAGTTCCAACGCTTTCTTTCCTTTTAGCTAAAAGCAATTTGCACTTTGAGGGCCTGGCTGCGGTCATTGGCCAATTCAAAACCTTGCTGTGCTTTGGCCAAACTCACCGTGTGTGTGATCAGCGATTTTACATCAATCAAGCCCTTTTGCATCAAGCTGATGGCGGTGGTATATTCGCCATGAAAACGGAATGAACCTTTCAGCGAAAGTTCTTTGGCGGTAATCGCCATCATAGGCAATGTCATGTCACCGCCCAATCCCAGTTGCAAAAGGGTGCCGCCTGGCCGCACCGCGCCGATGGCTGAAACCAAAGCGGCCTGCACACCCGAACATTCATAAAGAATATCAAAGCTGCCCTTATCAACTTTATATTTGTCCAAAGCATCGGGTGCTGCCTTCGTGTTCAACGCGAAATCTACGCCTAATTTTTTGGCCATGCTCAAAGTGAAATCGCTAATATCAGTGGCCACAATCAAATCAGCCCCAGCACGCCTTGCGGAAAGAATTGCCAGCAGTCCAACGGGGCCGCAACCTGTTACCAAAACAGATTTCCCCAACAACTCGCCTGCGCGGCGTGTGGCGTGAAGTGTAACGGCCAAAGGCTCTGCCAGCGCCGCTTCCCCGGCACTCAAACCATCAGCCGCAACACACTGGTCAGCATTGGCCACCAGCATTTCGCGGAAAGCCCCCTGAATATGTGGGAACGGCATGGCTGAGCCATAAAAGCGCATATTAAGACATTGATTGAGCATGCCTTCACGACAGAATTTGCATTGGTGGCAAGGCCTAGAAGGTGAGATGCCAACCAATTGCCCAACCGCGAATCTGTCAATGCCAGCACCTAGTTTGGTGATGTGACCCGCAACTTCATGGCCAAGAATCATTGGCTCTTTCAACTTTATGGTTCCAAAGCCGCCATGGTTAAAATAATGCAAGTCTGATCCGCAAATACCTCCGATGGCAAGCTTAACTTGCACTTCATTAGGGCCCGGTTCTTCCAATGCGCAGTCTTCAAGACGCAGATCTTTGGCGGCGTGAATGACGATAGCCTTCATACAAATATCAACCCACTAAAGTTTTTTGCGCAACTTGGCTTCTCTCGCCGCCGCTTCAATGACAATGGCAAAGCAACCTAAAAGTAAAACCAATCCGGCGATCAGCGCGTTCACTTGCAAAACGATGATCAGAATTGCCACCAAGCCCACTAACCCCAGTGTTGTCAGCGTGAGGCGCATGTCGGTTACAAACATGCTGAATAATTCTACCAATACGTCTTTTATAATTTCCATTGCGCTTTCCAATCCAAACTAAATCTTCTGAGGCTTAGTGAAACTGATTTTTAAGTTGCGAGCTGTGGTCAAGCCAATGATTAAGAACAGGGCTGCAAAAGCGATTAAGATCAAATCACGTCCCGGCCAATCCACGCCCAGGCCTTCGCCCGTCCAAAAAACACCAAACGACGAAAGCATCACCCCAACCACGAATTTCAATGTGTTTTCTGGCACACGTGACAGCGGTTTGTGAATGATCAGGCCAATGATCAACACCACGATACAGGCCGCCATTGCACCCATAGAAGCTGGCCAGATCAGCCCGCGGCCGGCACTCACGGCGATCACGATGAACACCACTTCAAGGCCTTCCAACAACACGGCCTTAAATGCGGTGATGCCTGCAATCCATTGCAGCGAAGTTTGCTTTCTTTGCGCTTCGTCGATGAGGTGCTGGGATTCCTTTGCAAAAATCAGTTCTTCATCGTGCAGAGGAATAACGCCAGCAGAACGTAAAATGGCTTTGCGCAGCCAACCCATTCCAAATAACAACAGAAGAATACCAATGCTTAATTGCAAGGCGTGTATGGGCACCAGTTCAATCAACGGCCCAAAGACAATGACCGTGAGTGCGAGTACAGCAAGGGCGGCCAAACTGCCCAACCCAGCGGGCCGCCAACCACGTAGAGTGCCCACCGCCAGCACAATCGTGAATGCCTCAACCACTTCAACCAGTGACGCCAAGAACGCTGCCAATACGGCTGCCGTTTCTATGCCCCAAGTTGTCAAACCCACATCAGAACCTCATGCTTAAACCCGACTATAGCTTTGACCATAACCCGCGCCAAATGATTTAGCGTTCCCGGGCCATCCTCTTTCCAAAAGAATCGCCGGCTTGCGTGACTAAGCATATCGGGTCTGATCAATGAGATGTGCTATCAACCCCAATATTGGCAAGTAAGTGGCGCACCGCAGCATCAAAGCGCGCGATCCCTCCGTACGATCGGGCCATCATCATCGACCCTTCTAGCGAGCCGATGATGAACTGAGCGGCCTCGGTAGTTGATCCTTCAAACCGCAGGCTGCCGCTGCCGCGCCCTTCTTCCAGAACAGGCACAAGCCAGCGCTCATTCAAGTTAAAAAAACTTTCCAAGGCCGTCTGCATGGCCTTCGGCAGAGTTACAAACTCCGCCGCCAGCATACCGCAGAGGCACATCCGTTCGTCGGCCAAGACGCGCGAATAGATGTCCACGTAACGCCATAACTTGGCCGAAACCCCGCCTCCTTCCAGATCGATAGCTCCAAGCGTTCGTTTAAAAGCATCTTCGTAGCGTTCAATCAGCCTGACGCCCAAGTCCGATTTCGAGGCAAAATGATAATGCAGGCTGGCCTTTGAAACGCTCAAGGCGTGAGCGATATCAGCATAGCTGAACGCATTGAAGCCACGAGTTTGCACCAAACGCTGGGCGATATCCATGATTTGTTGCGAAGTATGCACACGATCCGATTTTTGATCCACGGTATTTTTTTCCTATAAAAATGGGCAGTCATAGCATCGATAAAGAAACTCAGAAGCGACGAATATACTTTTCTACTTACCAGTTGACAAGTTACCAACTAGTAGGTATAGAAATGTTGCGTGGGTTTACTGAACTTTTTTCCAAGTGCCCGTGAACGCCCGCATTCCATATTTGTGCTGTGCTTCAAATTATCAAAGATTCATCTCAAGGAGGTATCTATGAGCCCGAACACGCCGACCATTGCCGGTATCCGGAAAGCTGTCGAAACCCGCGACGCCAAAAGCCTGAAGGCGCTCTACGCCGCCAACGCTGTGATGACCATCATCGATATGAACAATCCGCCAAGCAAGCCGCGCACCATCAAAGGCGCCAAAGACATCGGAATCTTCCTCGACGACGTCTATGGCCGCGACATGAAACACACGCTTGATCAAGGCTTCGTCGACGGTGAGCACTTGGCCTTTGTCGAGGGATGCAGCTATCCCGATGGCACACATGTCATTGCCTCGACGACGGCTGAGCTAGGCCCCGACGGGATCGTTAAGCAGACCACGGTTCAGGCGTGGGATAGCTAACGTCGTAATACAATCCACCACTATCTAAGGAGATCGATCAATCTAAGGAGAGACGTCATGAAGAAATTTTTGATATTGCCTGTCGCTGTACTTGCCATGGCTTTGCCTGCCGCGAAACTGGCATTCGCAGATGATGCTGAGTTGATCAAAAGTGCTGAATCGGCAGCTCCAGCCGCCGTTGCCGCAGGTGCCGCCATCTATGCAATGGGTGCAGACGGCAAGATGAAGACGCTGCGCGAGGGTACCAATGGCTTCTGGTGCCTGCCAGATACACCCGCAACGCCAGGGCCCGATCCAATGTGCGGTGATGCCAATGCGCTGGAATGGGCCATGGCATGGATCGGCAAAAAGGATCCACCCAAGAATAAGGTGGGCTTCATGTATATGCTGGCGGGTGGAACCGATGCCAGCAATACTGACCCTTACGCTACTGCACCCACGGCCGACAACAACTGGCTTAAAACCGGTCCACACGTCATGGTACTGAATGCCATGGACATGATGGTTGGTTACCCGACGGGGGCCAAACCCGATACGAGTAAACCCTACGTAATGTGGGCCGGAACGCCCTATCAACATCTCATGATTCCAATAAAATAGGACCATGTGGCGCAGAGCGAGTGCCGTCGCCCCTGCGCCATGGAGCTATCCATGAGAAACGCAAGTAGCAATAGCACTCCTGCAGCCCGCAGCGTCCGCAGCGTTGGGGCATTCCTACCTATTAGCAATCTGGAGATCATCTATCCCGCCATAATGGTGCCGCAGGTCAGCTCCGACTGCATCTGCACGGATGTGACGATCATCAATCGTTCCGAGACCGAATATTTCTTTGGCGCTGAGGTTGCAATTGCGGGCAGCACAAAGCTTCTGCCTGTCGCAAGCTACGATCACGACATCAGCGCGTCATCCGCAGGGCCGATAGGGTCAGGTGCCACGTTTGATCTCTACCGTCACGAGCGGTACCTGTTTCACAGTAACATCACCCAAAGCCTTGAAGCCGAAATGGGCGCTTACCCGGCACGCCCGACGTCTCACCATACCGCAACCATTGACGTCGAAATCATCGTCGACGCCGATCAACATTGAACACGTGCAAAAGGAGAGAGTCATGACCGCCTACAATGTGGTTCGTTTCAAAGTGAAGCCCGGCCAAGAGCAGAAATTCATCGATGCCCATAAGAACGCGCCCGCGATTGAAGGCATGCGCGAAGCCTCGGTGATTAAGACTGGTGACCGCACCTACTGTATTATCGGCAAGTGGGACAGTATGGATAAGCTCGCGGCCGCGCGGCCGCAGATGATCGCGATGCTCGACAGCTTCCGCCAGACACTCGAAGATCTGGGTGGCGGCTTGGGCGTCACCGATCCGGTTTCAGGGCACGTAGTGGTGGAACTCGCCAGCAAAAAGCGCTGATTTCTTTCGATACCAAGTCCTCAGTGAACCAGGAACTGGACTTACCCGGAAAAAGTGGAGGGACTTTTTTTTGGGTAAGTCCTACTCTGCCGCAATGAAGATTTAATGCATTCCCGAAGCCTCGGAATCGACGGAACGAAATCGGAGTAACAAAATTACTCGCAACAAGGCAGGAATAATTGGCTGGGGCGGGAGGGATCGAACCTCCGAATGCCGGAATCAAAATCCGGTGCCTTACCGCTTGGCGACGCCCCAAAGCTGGCGCTCCTATAGCTGCTGGATTGGTGAAGGGCAATCACCTTGCAGCACCAAATTTCCGTGTTAATAATAATACCATAAAACACGGAGTGTAGCGCAGTCTGGTAGCGCACCTGCTTCGGGAGCAGGGGGTCGGAGGTTCGAATCCTCTCACTCCGACCATAGACTGCACCGCACACACAGTTTACATCGCTATGCTTGTTTCACGACAATCGGAATCATCAGGTCTCCCCAGTAACCGCCCTCGGCATGGTGGCGGGCACCGCGTTGCAACTCAATGGAGAGGCCAAGATCCACCGCTGCAATCACGGAATTGTTCAAGCGGTGCAAATCATTGGCTAGGCGGCGGATTGCGTCGCTTTGTTTTTCGTTCATCGTTGAAGTTTGGGCCTCGGCCCGATCTTTTACAGGGGTTTGTAACATTACTATTTACTCCTATTCAGCAGCATGAAATTGTTGGTGTTCAGTTGAACCCTGCATCGCAGTCGTCGAAGATGCACCAGCGGAGATGGTGGTGGAAACAAGATCGAAATAACCTGTTCCCACTTCGCGTTGATGGCGCGTGGCGGTGTAACCATTCGCTTCTGAGGCAAACTCGGCTTCTTGTAAACGTGAATAGGCCGTCATTTGTTCAGCTGCATAACCGCGGGCCAATTCGAACATGCCGTGGTTCAGTTGGTGGAAGCCCGCGAGTGTGATGAACTGGAATTTATAACCCATGGCACCCAGTTCGCGTTGGAACTTGGCAATGGTTGCGTCATCCAGCTTCTTCTTCCAGTTGAAGCTGGGTGAGCAGTTATAGGCCAACATTTTGTTGGGATGTTCCTTGCGCACAGCTTCAGCAAACTTCTTGGCTTGACCAAGGTCGGGCATCGAAGTTTCCATCCAGAGCAAATCACAATAAGGCGCATAGGCAATCGATCTTGCGATGCAAGGATCCATGCCGTTCGTCACGTTGTAAAAGCCTTCGGGTGTGCGATCGCCAGCGGTTACGAATGGTCTATCGCGTTCGTCAATATCAGAAGTGATGAGTTTGGCTGCTTCAGCATCAGTTCGCGCCACGATCAAGGTGGGCACACCCATCACGTCTGCGGCAAGGCGTGCTGCCACAAGGTTGCGAATGTGGGCCGATGTGGGGATGAGCACTTTGCCACCCAGGTGGCCGCACTTTTTTTCGGATGCAAGTTGGTCTTCAAAGTGAACGCCAGCAACGCCCGCTTCGATATAAGCCTTCATGATTTCAAAGGCATTTAGCGGCCCGCCGAAGCCCGCTTCAGCATCAGCCAAAATGGGTGCAAACCAATTTTCAACGCTCTTACGGCCTTCCGCATGTTCAATTTGATCGGCGCGCTGCAAAGTTTTGTTGATCTTGCGGGCGAGTTCCGGGCCAGAGTTGGCGGGATACAGCGACTGATCAGGATACATGGCGCCTGATACATTGGCGTCTGCTGCCACTTGCCAGCCGGAGAGGTAAATCGCCTTTAACCCCGCGCGCACCATTTGCATCGCCTGATTGCCTGAGAGAGCGCCAAGAGCATTCACAAATGGTTCGTCATGCAGCAGCTCCCACAGGTGCTTGGCACCCATCTCTGCCAAAGTGTGGCGCGGGGTGATCGAACCGCGTAACTTTCTTACGGCTTCGGGGCTATAGGGGCGCGAAATACCGTCGAAGCGCTTGTAGGGTGCTGTGGGAATGAGGGATTCAAAGGTTGTCATGGCAGGCTCCAAATTTCTATGACAAGTCTTTACACCAGATTTTACAGATTTTAGTAGAACGGGGATCAAAAATTTGGTAATTGTGTTATGTTTTGTAAATATAATTTCACAATCTTGTAAATTTTGTAAATGAATACAAAAAAGATATTTGCTGGTTCACGCCTGCGCCGCCTGCGCCTGAAGTTGGGAATGAGCCAAGTTGCTTTTGCCCAAAGCCTTGGGCTTTCGGCCAGCTATCTGAACTTGATGGAGCGCGACCAACGCCCCCTTACTGCACAAGTGGTGTTGAAGCTTTCCGCGATGGACGGCGTAGATATAGCTGAACTTGCGGCGGCAGAAGCTGCGCATAGCTTGCTTCAGCCTTTGCGCGAAATGGTGGCAGACCCATTGCTGAGAGGTGAAGTGCCACCTGGCAATGAACTCCATGAAGCACTGCAATCAGCGCCAAATTTTGCGGTGGCTATGCTGAAACTTTATGGAGCTTACCGTGAAATCCAAAAACGGCTCGCCGACACGGCGCATGGAATTACGCCATCTCCACCAGAGTCAGGTGTTGATGCGTGGCTCTTTAATCGCAGTAACGAAGATATTGAGGGGCTTGCTGAGGATATTTGGAGCGAAGTTTCACCCAAAGATGATCTTTTCTCTGGCCTCAAAGCGCGGCTGCGTTCTGGCTTTGGCATCGACACGCGGGTTTTGCCAATAACCGTCTTGGGCGCCGATCGCTCGCGCTATGATCGACACTCGCAACGTCTGATGATTTCCGAAGCACTTGATTTTGAATGTCGCATTGAAGAAGCCGCCCACCTTCTGGCTCGCCTTGAAGGCAAAGGGTTGATTGAGACGGCATTGCAAACCGCACCCTTCGCTGAAAAGCCGGAACACATGCGCGCGGCAAGGGCAGCGCTGCTGGATAAACTGTGCCTTGCCGTGATGGCACCGCGCGGCAAATTCAACGCGTCTACGGAAGATTTGAAATTTGAACTTGCTGGTTTGTCACGACGTTTCTCTTTGACGCCAGGCAAAGTGATGTTGCGTTTGGCAACGCTACGCGGTGATTTATCTGCGCTGGAAATGGCTCATACTGGCCACATCCGCCAGCATTTTGGTAGGTTGCCGTTTCATTTGGCAAAAGATGAACCCTTATGTGCGCAGCTGCCGCTGTTTGATCAGGGTTCAGCACTTCATGTTGCCATCATGCAGCCAACGGAAGGATCTGGCTTTGTAGCGATTGCGATCCATGAAAATATCAAAACTTATGCTCTTTTTATGAGCCATGCTGTTTTCGAAAAAACAATTTATGCTACAAAAATTATGCAGCGCCCAATGGGCGCCACTTGCAGATTATGCGAAATTAAAAGTTGTGAAAAGCGCTCGGCTGCCTCTGCGGTTCGCCCCGCTGGGCTGAACGACTATATCCGCGGGGCGAGTGAATTTGAACCTGTGTGATTAGCGCTTAACGCCGTGCCACATGCCGGCCAAGCCAAGGCCTGCGATGGTGGCTTTCAAGGCATCACCATAAACAAAAGGATAGAGGCCCCATTCCAGCGATTTCTGCATGGCAGTTGTGGCATCAAAACCTTGTGTCTTGGCGGCCCAAATGGCCAGCCAGATGAGGCCCGGCACGTAGAGCACAACAGCGCCTGCGAAGGCGGCGGCCACCATGTGGGCGGCGGAATTGATCCAGCCAGATTGTGCCAAACGCCCAACAAGCCAAGCAGCGATGATGAAGCCAACAATGTAGCCCATCGACGATGCAGGCAGCAGATAATCCAGCTTGCCATCAAAAATGCCGTGCTTACCGCCTGCGAAAAATGGCAAGCCAACAGCGCCTTCAAGTGCATAGAGGCCAAGCGTTGCCGCACCCAACTCTGCGCCATAGGCTCCGCCAACCAGCAAAACGGCCAGCGTTTGCAGTGTCATGGGAACGGGATAGAATGGAATGGACACTTGTGCCGCACCAGCCACAAACAGGCTTCCGGCCAAAGCCAAAAGAATGTTGCGAGTTGTTGCCTTGCCCATCGGCAAAGCGCGTTGAGCTAAAGTTGTATGCATAAGATTCTCCCAGTTTGTTGAGCCCAGCATTAGCGGCGGGCCATGGCCACTGCAAGCTTGTTAAGTTGGCCCGCAGATGAGGCTAAATCATCAACGATTGTAAAGTGGTTGGCACCCTGCAGATCAATCAACTGCGGCGAAAGGCTGGCCCAGCTTTTTGCCAGCTCCGTGGATTGGAAATGAAATGCATCAGACTCATTTTGCCCCACAGCAAAACTCAATTGAGCAGTGGTGCGCAGTTGTATGTTATTCAAATTCAGCGCTCTGGCCTGTGCGGCATCAAGCTTAAGACCTGCATTCAAAGAAGTGTATATAAGCGGTTGCACATCAAATACGCCTGAGAGAGCCAGCACGCCTTTAATGGGGAGGTTGGGCAAGCTATGCGTGGCCCAATTTTCTGTCAAATGCGCGGCAGCCAAGTAACCTCCGGCGGAATGGCCCGTCACCACCACAGCCTCACGCTCGGTCGGGCTCAAAACATTCTGATAGAGGTGCGCAAAGGCCTTCATGCACGAGGTGTGGATTGCAGCAATCTTCACCTCTGGACAAAGTGGATAATTGATCAGTGCCACCGATAGGCCCTGCCCTACAAAGCCCTCGGCCACCCAACTAGTTTCCATTTTAGAGAATTCCAGCCAATATCCACCGTGAATAAAAATCACGCAACCCTCAGCATGGGCTGCGGGATAGAAATCCAGTGTCTCGCGTGGGTGTGCGCCATAGGCGATGCCGGCTTTAAATGGCAGCTTGGCGCGGGTTGCCGCAGCGCGGCTTTTCCAGCTTTCAAAAATTGCGCCCGCATCGGGGATTGAAAGGCTGGGAAGATATTGCTTGTCGTGCCAAGAGGGTTCATCCATCTGGCTCTACCAAAACCCTTTGCGGCTAAGTCGTCAATGCGATATTTCACTTTACCTAGGAGAATGAAATCATGAACGCACCCCTCACCCGTGAACCCGCTGGCTCAAACAAGGCGTGGGTTGAACGCCGCGCCAAAGCCGTTTCGCGCAGCATTGGAATGGGTGCGGCGGTGATGGCAGCAAAGGCTGAGAATTCCGAGATTTGGGATATTGAAGGTAATCGCTACATCGATTTCGGTGGCGGCATTGCGGTTGTGAACACGGGTCACCGCCACCCACTTGTAATGAAGCGGGTCTATGAGCAGCTTGAGAAAGTAACCCACACCTGCGCCATGGTGATGCCTTATACGCCGTTCATTGAAGTGTGCGAAAAGCTGAACGCAGTTGCGCCCATTTCAGGCGAAAAGAAATCAGCGTTAGTCACCACGGGTGCAGAGGCTGTCGAAAATGCTGTCAAATATGCGCGGGCTTATACCGGGCGCAGCGATGTGATCGCCTTCCACGGTGGCTTTCATGGCAGAACACTGCTGGGCATGGCGCTGACTGGCAAGGTATTGCCTTATAAGGCGAAGTTTGGCCCCATGCCTGCGGGCATCTGGCATGTGCCTTTCCCGGTGGAACATCGTGGCATAAGCGTTGAGGATTCCATTCACGCTATTGAGCTGTTGTTCAAATGCGATGTGGAACCGCAACGTGTGGCGGCCATCATTATTGAGCCCGTGCAAGGCGAGGGCGGATTTTACGTTGCGCCGAAAGAGTTGATGGTGCGCCTGCGCAAGCTTTGTGATGAGCATGGCATTGTGCTTATCGCTGATGAAATTCAATCGGGCTTCGGCCGCACTGGCAAATTCTTTGCCATGGAACATTTCGGTGTAGAGCCGGATTTGATGACAGCAGCCAAATCTCTGGCTGGGGGCTTCCCGCTTGCTGCCGTTGTTGGCAAAGCCAAAATTATGGATGCACCAGACCCGGGTGCGATAGGTGGCACTTATGCTGGCAATGCCATTGCCTGCGCTGCGGCATTGGGCGTTTTCGAGGCCTTCGAAACGGAAGATCTATTGGGCAAAGCTTTGAAGCAAGGCACAACGATTATGAAGCGCCTGCAATCCATCAAGTCCCAAGGCAAGGGTATGCCGATGGGTGATATCCGCGGCCTTGGTGCCATGTGTGCTTTTGAGTTGGTAACTAAACATGGTGGCGATGAACCTGATGCGGCGGCCACAAAAACGCTTACCACAAAGTGCTTAGAGCGTGGCTTGCTGATTTTGAGTTGTGGGGTTTATGCCAATACTATCCGTTTGCTAACGCCACTTACGGCCTCAGACATGGTGCTGAAAGAAGGCTTGGATGTTCTCGAGGCCGCTATTCTGGGGAATTGATTTACTGAACACCAGATGAATTTCATGTTCTGATGGCGTTCAACCACCGCCTCATATGTTGTGTTCATGGACGGCCATCATGGCTGTTTTTAAATTCAACAGGAGACGCCCCATGTTTACCAAAGCCCTCATCATCGGAACTGCACTTGCCGTTTCCGCCGTTTCGTTTTCTACTTTTGCTGCGGCTAAGATGCCGTTTAAACCCATTCTCATCAACTGCGCCATTCTTGGCACATGCCCCATTGTAAAGCCGCTGCCATTTCCACTGCCTCCTTCGCCCGCACCTGCCCCTTCAGGCCCAGATTTCAACGTGAATCTCAATTTGGGTGGCGGTTACGGCGGAGGCACTGGTGGGGATGGCATCTCATGTGGCCAAGGCCGCAGCATTGTGCGCCACCACGGCTTTAAACATGTTCACACGATGGATTGCAGCGGAGATGTGTTTGCCTATTCCGCAATGAAGCATGGCCACTCTGTGGAAGTGGACGTCGGCATGGGCGGCAACATTGTCGATGTCAGTTCCAATGATTGAGCGAGGATATTTCCTGCTCTTCAGCACTGACTTATTTCCAGCATAAATTCCCGGCAAGGGGCAGACATGACGTTTGCCCCTTTTCTTTTGGCGGCCGTGCTCAGCGCGGTGCTGCCTCTGCATTCCGCCCACGGCTTGATTGAATATCACATGCATATGGAACCCAGTGCCAGCGGCAAACGCGTAGCTTTGACGTTTGATGCTTGCACTGGCAAAGTTGATGAACGAATTTTAAATGCGCTAGTCGAGAATAAAATCAAAGCGACGATCTTCGTCACTGGCCGCTGGTTGAAACGCAATCCAGCAGCGATTGCCACACTCAAAGCTAACACCGACTTATTTGAGATTGAAAACCACGGGGCGAAGCATTTGCCTGCGATTGATTTTCCGACGCGTATTTTCGGGCTGACGGCAGCAGGCTCAGCAGATGCGATCAAAATAGAAGTTTTGGCTGGCGCGGCGGCACTCAATGCCGCCTTTGGGACATCCCCGCAGTGGTATCGCGGGGCTGCTGCAAAATATACAATAAGCTCGCTGGAACTCATCCAAAGTCTGAATTACAGAGCTGCGGGCTTTTCGCTTTCGGGTGATAATGGTGCCTCTTGGTCTTCGTCTCAAGCCGCTAAAGCAATTGCCGCCGCGATGGACGGCGATGTTATCATCGCTCACATCAATCAACCGTCAAAGCCCGCAGGTGCTGGAGTTGTTGAAGGTATATTGAAATTAAAAGCCGACGGCTTTAGCTTCGTAACGCTGAACGAGGGCTTTTGATTGCTGAACCTTCAGCGTTTTTCAGGCGCGATATCCTTGATTTTCTCGACATGGGCCAAAATATCTTCCATTGTGAAAGGCGTATTCACGCGTCTCTCGCTGGCAGGGTGATTGGAAAGTCCGAGGTTTTCTTCTGGCCGCCAGGATCTCACTGGGCGGATTGGGCGCGGCACAAAATTTCCGCCGCACGTGTGGCAAACATTGTGCAGCACTTTTTCGGCGCAATCGGCGCAATAGGTGCATTCATAACTGCAAATGCGCGCCTCTCTGCTTTGCGGCAGCAGGTCTTTGTCGCATAACTCACAATTCGGTCTGATCTCAAGTCGAGCCATCAGCGCGGCAATGTGCTTTCGCCCATCAAGAATTCATCTACGGCGCGTGCAGCCTGCCTGCCTTCGCGGATGGCCCAGACAACGAGGGATTGACCGCGGCGCATGTCACCAGCGCTGAACACTTTCTCCACTGAAGTTTTATAGTCTTTCACGTTGCCTTCGACATTGCCGCGCGGATCAATTTTCACACCAAGGTTTTTAAGCATCCCCTCATGCACGGGATGCACAAAGCCCATGGCGAGCAGAACGAGATCGGCCTTCAGTTCAAATTCCGTGCCGGGAATGGGTTTGAAGTCGGAGCCTGCGCGAGCGCATTTCAGCACTTTCACTTCGCCTTCCTTGCCATCCAACGACATTGTGGCCACGGCAAAGTCCCGCTCAGCGCCTTCCATATGCGAGGATGATGTGCGCAACTTCATGGGCCAATTGGGCCAGGTGAGTGCCTTGTTTTCCATTTCTGGCGGCTTCGGCATGATTTCAATTTGCGTGACTGAAAGCGCACCTTGGCGAATTGATGTGCCGATGCAATCCGAGCCCGTGTCGCCGCCACCCACCACCACCACATGCTTGCCAGCAGCGAGAATCGGGCGGTTGTCCAGCGGCGCTTCTTTGCTGTTGCGACGATTTTGTTGCGGCAGGAATTCCATGGCAAAATGAACGCCGTTCAAATCACGGCCCGCGATGGGCAAGTCACGTGGTTTTTCAGAACCGCCGGTGAGCAAAACCGCATCGAACGAGTCTACCAACTGTTGGGCATCCTGCGTCACACCAATATGCGCACCATAATGAAAGGTTACACCTTCGCCCTCCATCTGTGTCACGCGCCGATCAATCAAATGCTTTTCCATCTTAAAGTCAGGAATGCCGTAGCGCATCAAGCCGCCAGCTTTGGCGTTCTTTTCAAACAGGTGCACATCATGGCCCGCGCGGGCCAATTGCTGAGCGGCGGCAAGGCCTGCGGGGCCAGCACCGACAACGGCAACTTTCTTTCCAGTTTTCTCAAGGGCCACAAGTGGCTTCAGCCAACCGTTTTCCCACGCCTTGTCTACAATGGCACATTCAATGGTTTTGATGGTGACAGGGTTATCATCAATGTTCAGCGTGCAGCTTGCTTCGCAAGGTGCGGGGCAAACACGGCCAGTGAATTCTGGAAAGTTATTTGTGGAATGTAAATTGCGCGACGCCTCTTCCCAGTTGTTGCGATAGACCAAATCATTCCAATCGGGGATCTGGTTATTCACCGGGCAGCCTGTGTGACAAAAAGGTATGCCACAATTCATGCAACGCGCCGCTTGCTTTTTGGTGCCTTCATCGCCGAGTGGAATGAAGAATTCATTATAACTGCGCACACGGTCAGCCGCTGGCGCATATTTGCGTTCTTGGCGGTCAATTTCAAGAAAGCCTGTGATCTTGCCCATTATTGCAATAATCCTTGTTAAGCTGCGGCAAGCGACTTCAAGGCCGCTTCCGACAACACCTGTTTGGCATCAAGCATCTCAATGCCAACTATATGCCCACCATTGTCAAAATCGAGAATAATGCCGGGGCGCAATTCTTCTGTTCGTTCAATTTTCTCGTCCGAGAACTTTACATAAAGAGCATTCGCCTCTGGGTCGTATTTGGTCTTCATTTCCGTTTCTCCTGATCTCTGTCGAAGAATGCTGTTATAATTATTTGTGTATTACCCTCAAAGCGGTAGACAACCCTCAGCCATCTTCCTCCTGCTTCGGGTATTTTCCGAAATGCCAATTTCAAACTCCCGTCTTGGTATCAGGCCGAACGATCATTGGATCGCGTAATGTATCTTCAACCCACCGCAGCAGTACCCTGCGCTGGTGCATCATGGATGCGCCATGCGCCGTCAATCGCACTGTGGTGGCAACTGCCACTATGCACTCCTCTTCACGCCAACGGTCATGCCGTTGCTGCTCGCTTGTGCCTTTTCCATGTCGGCCAAGGCCCGCGCATATTCAACCGGCATCACTTTCACAAACTTAGGGAGATAATTCGCCCAGTCATCAATGATCGACTTAGCGCGGGTTGATCCCGTGTATTTCACGTGCCGCGCCAGCAGCTCATGAATGCGCGCTGCATCGTTTTTATCCATGCGGCTGGTAATGTCCACAAGACCATGCGATTCAAGATCACCACCATGATGCTGCAAACGCTCAATCAACTCTTCCTCTTCAGGAATGGGCTGAAGATCAACCATGGAAAGATTGCAGCGCTTCTCGAATGAACCATCCTCGTCCAACACATAAGCCACACCGCCAGACATGCCGGCGGCGAAGTTTCGGCCGGTGGGGCCAAGCACCAGCACGCAGCCGCCTGTCATATATTCGCAGCCGTGATCGCCTGTGCCTTCAGCCACGGCCACAGCGCCAGAATTGCGCACCGCAAAGCGCTCACCGGCCACGCCGCGGAAATAGGCTTCTCCAGCGATCGCGCCATAAAGCACCGTGTTGCCCACGATGATTGAACGCTCTGGCACAAAACCGATCTTTTCATTTGGCTTGATGATAATCTTCCCGCCAGAAAGGCCCTTGCCCACATAGTCATTGCCTTCGCCCGTCAGATCCAGCGTAACGCCCTTCGCCGCCCAAGCGCCGAAGCTTTGGCCCGATGTGCCGAAGAGTTTCACCATGATCGTGTCTTCCGGCAGGCCTTCATGGCCATACCGCTTGGCCACTTCGCCAGAAAGCATGGCACCTGCCGTGCGGTCGCGGTTGCGGATTTTAGCTTCGATCACAACCTTTGCGCCCGTTTCGAGTGCAGGCATCGCCTCGGCAATAAGTTCGCGGTCCAAAATCTTGTCAAGTCCGTGATCTTGCTTCGACACATGCTTAGTGGCGATAGGCCCCCTTACATCCGCCTTGGCAAAAAGCTTTGAGAAATCCAATCCCTTAGCTTTCCAATGAGAGATGGCTTTCTTGGTATCGAGCCATTCGGTAGCGCCGATCAATTCCTCATATTTCTTGATGCCCATGGAAGCCATGAGATGGCGCAATTCATCCGCCACAAAGAAAAAGAAGTTGATCACATGCTCAGGTTGACCCTTAAACTTCTTGCGCAGTTCCGGGTCTTGCGTGGCAACACCCACCGGGCAAGTATTGAGATGGCATTTGCGCATCATAATGCAGCCCGCGGCGATCAGTGGCGCTGTAGCAAATCCGATTTCGTCAGCGCCCAACAAAGCTGCAACAATCACGTCACGGCCAGAGCGAATGCCGCCATCAGCCTGCACGGCAATGCGGCCGCGCAAATCATTGGCAACCAGAGTCTGCTGCGTTTCAGCAAGACCTATTTCCCAAGGTGAACCAGCGTGCTTGATGGAGGTGAGAGGCGATGCACCCGTGCCGCCTTCATATCCCGAAATCGTAACGTGATCAGCATGGGCCTTGGAAACACCGGCCGCTACAGTTCCAACACCCACCTCAGAAACCAGTTTGACTGAGACTAACCCTGAAGGGTTTACGTTTTTCAAATCGAAAATCAGCTGGGCCAAATCTTCGATCGAATAAATGTCGTGGTGTGGCGGTGGTGAAATCAAACCAACGCCTGGCGTTGAATGGCGCACTTTGGCAATAACGCTATCAACCTTATGGCCGGGCAATTGTCCGCCCTCGCCGGGCTTGGCACCCTGGGCCATTTTGATTTGCATCATGTCAGAATTGACCAGATATTCCGTTGTCACGCCAAAGCGACCAGAGGCCACCTGCTTGATGGCAGAACGCATCGAGTCACCATTGGGCAATGGCTTGAAGCGATCAGACTCTTCGCCGCCCTCGCCGGTGTTGCTCTTGCCACCAATGCGGTTCATGGCGATTGCCAAAGTTGTATGGGCCTCACGCGAGATCGAGCCATAGCTCATCGCTCCCGTTGCAAAGCGCCGCACAATGTCTTTGGCCGATTCAACTTCCTCAATGGCAACGGGTTGCTTGCCCATTTCCTCTGCGGTTTTAATGCGAAACAAGCCGCGAATGGTTTTCAGCTTTTCATTCTGTTCGTTGATGTGGCGGGCAAATTCTTTGTACTTTTCAGAAGAATTACCACGCACCGCGTGTTGCAGGCTGGAAACAGTTTCAGCCGTCCACACATGGGCTTCGCCGCGTATACGCTGGGCATAATCACCGCCCACATCCAGCGAGGATGTGAGAACGGGATTCAGGCCGAACGCATCTTCATGGCGGCGGAAGGATTCTTCCGCAATCTCGGCGAGGCCAACGCCTTCAATCTGTGTGGCTGTGCCGGTAAAATACTTTTTCACGAATTCGGTCGAAAGACCAATCGCATCAAAAATTTGCGCGCCACAATAAGATTGATAGGTGCTGATGCCCATCTTGGACATCACCTTCAGCAAGCCTTTGTCGATGGCTTTGATGTACCGCTTCACGGCTTCATAGGCACTGACCTTTTCATCCAAGGTCGGCAGCATGGCTTCCAGTGTTTCGAATGCCAGATAAGGATTGATCGCCTCAGCGCCATAACCAGCGAGCGTTGCAAACTGATGCACTTCACGCGGCTCACCTGACTCCACAACCAACCCTACGAGAGTGCGCAGGCCCTTGCGGATCAAATGATGATGTGTGGCTGAAGTGGCCAGCAATGCCGGAATCGTTGCGCGCTCAGCTGAAACGGCACGGTCGGATAAGATGATGATGTTATAGCCGTCGCTCACGGCGCGTTCGGCCAACATGCAAACACTATCCAAAGCTGCGGCCATATAATCTGCGCCATTGGCCACGTCATAAGTGATGTCAAGGGTTGCTGTGCGAAAGGGATTATCACGCACAGAACCAATGTTGCGAATGCGCTCCAACTCTTCATTGGTGAGAATGGGTTGCGACACTTCCAGCCGCATATGCTTAGACGTGCCTTTAAGATCAAGCAGATTAGGGCGCGGGCCGATGAAGCTCACAAGGCTCATCACCAGTTCTTCGCGGATAGGGTCAATTGGTGGGTTAGTCACCTGCGCAAAGTTCTGCTTGAAATAAGTGTCGAGCATCTTTGGGCGGTCAGACAGTGCGGCAATTGGCGCGTCATTGCCCATCGAACCCACGGCTTCTTGACCGGTTTCAGCCATGGGGGCCATGAGCACGGCAAGGTCTTCCGAGGTGTAACCAAAGGCCTGTTGACGATCCAGCAAAGGCACCGTGATTTTGGGCCGTGCTGTTTTGGCCTTTGGCAAATCGCGCAGCACCACCTGGGTGCGCTTCAGCCATTCCTTGTAAGGATGTGCAGTCGAAAGCTCCTTTTTTAGGTCTTCGTCTGAAACAATGGTCTTTTTTTCAAGATCGATCAGCAACATTTTGCCAGGCTGCAAACGCCATTTGGTGGTGATTTTGCTTTCATCAAAATCCAAGCAGCCCATTTCAGAGGCCAACATCACATGGCCATCATCCGTCGTGAGATAGCGTGAAGGGCGCAGGCCATTGCGGTCGAGTGTGGCACCGATCACTTTGCCATCTGTGAACACCATGGCGGCGGGGCCATCCCATGGTTCCATCATTGCAGCATGATGTTCATAGAATGCGCGGCGATCTTCATCCATCAGTGGATTGCCTGCCCAGGCTTCCGGTATCATCATCATCATGGCATGGGGCAGAGAATAGCCGCCCATGGTGAGCAGTTCCAAGGCGTTATCGAAAATGGCGGTGTCGGATTGGCCTTCGAACGAAATCGGCCAAAGCTTTTCTAAATCGCCCCCCAACACGTCTGACTTCATGTTGGCTTGTCGTGCCGCCATCCAATTGAAGTTGCCGCGCACCGTGTTGATTTCACCGTTGTGGCAAACAAAGCGGTAGGGATGCGCCAAAGGCCAACTGGGGAAAGTGTTGGTGGAGAAGCGTTGATGCACCAGCGCGAAGGCGGATTGCAAACGCTCATCCTTCAAATCAAGATAGTATTCCGAAACATCCTTGCCAAGAACTAGACCCTTGTAGACGATGGTGCGGCAAGACACAGAAACGGGATAATAGGTGCGTGCCTTTTCATCCAGCACTTCGTGGATGCGGTTTGACACAACTTTGCGGCACACAAACAATTTGCGCTCAAACTGCTCTTCTGAACGAATTGTGGGGCCTTTGCCGATGAAAATTTGACGGTGGAAAGGTTCAGTATCTTTCACCGAATAGCCCAGCACCGATTGATCCACTGGCACATCGCGCCAGCCTAAAACTTTCAAGCCTTCGTCGCTGGCCGTTTCGCGCCAGATGCGCTCAATGTCTTGGCGCAAA
Source organism: Hyphomicrobiales bacterium (assembly GCA_043757845.1). Lineage (GTDB taxonomy): Bacteria > Pseudomonadota > Alphaproteobacteria > Rhizobiales > Aestuariivirgaceae > Aestuariivirga. The sequence continues at coordinate 34,999 of JAYVOQ010000044.1, forward strand.
ATGGGTTGGCGCGGCATGAATAGAAAGCCCACACCATATTGGCCAGCGGATGGAAGCTCAAAGCCAGCTTTTTGAGACTCAAACACGAAGAAATCATGGGGGATTTGGATCAAAATACCAGCGCCATCACCGGCTTTGGGGTCAGCGCCCACAGCACCACGATGTTCAAGATTGCGCAGAATATCAAGACCGCGCGTGACGATTAGGTGGCTTTTTTTGTTGTAAATGTTGGCATACAGGCCAATGCCACAAGCATCATGCTCATTGCGCGGATCATAAAGCCCATGAGCAGGCCTCATGCCTTCAGGCAAATAGGCCGAGGGTATCAAGGCCGTGCGAGTTGGCGCGTTCATGGCTTCCTCCGTGAAAGGACAGGTATACTGTCACTTTACAGCGGTTTTAGAAGTTTAACGCAAGTAAATAATGATAAATACAAAAAAACGAAACAATGTTGCGTGTGGGCGCCTACTTCCAGGGGAGGGAAACAGCAGGCGCCCGCGAGGCTAGTCTTATTTTATAACTTGGCCTCTAATTTCACCGTCAGGATATTTAGCGGTATGGAGATTCAAGTAGAGTTTCCCAGCTTGCAGATCGGCCAACTGGGCATCTGTGATGGGCGACGTGCCATTGTCGACCATTTTAGAAATGTCAATTTCCGGAGGGGCTTTTGCGCCAACATCTGCCGGACCATGAAAATGGGCCGCTGTCACCGCACCTGTAAGATCTGCGCTCTTAATGATCCAACTTATTGTTTTAGCAGAAGTATCTACTTTAACGTCAGCGGTAGCTGAGCCTTTACTGTCGTTTGGGGGAGTTGCACTTTTTGCGTCCATTGTCGCTTTGAATTGTAGCATTTCAGCAAAAGCAGGAGTTGCGACAAGCAAGGCAATTCCCGCGGCTGACAAAAATAAAAATGTAGTTTTCATGATTTTCTCCTTCAAGGTATTGAGCCAGCTTTGGTTGGAATGTTTAGTGCTCATCCTTAACGTCCCTCATATCAGCAAGTTCCATCCCGTTTAAATTTTTTTCGTTAGGAGCGAAGATTTATGGTCAGACCAGCCTTAATTCTGTAACCAGGCCCCAATTAAAAATGCTCAATGATTGGAGTTTAGGCATGAAAATCAATATCATCACCGGCGGCAGCCGCGGGCTGGGCCGCAGTATGGCTTTGCACTTGGCCGATAAGAGTCAAGACTCGATCATCACTTATCACAGCAAAAAGGCTGAGGCCGAGGCAGTGGTCAAAGAAGTTACGGCCAAGGGCCGCAAGGCGGTGGCTTTGCAGTTGGATGTTTCCAAGGCTGATGGATTTGACGCTTTTGTGACCGAGGTGAAGAAGGCCCTTTCCAACATGTGGAAGACCGATGGATTTGATTACCTTGTCAATAATGCGGGCACGGGAATTGGTGTGACAATCGAACAGACCACCGAAGCGCAATTTGATGAGATGATGAACATTCACGTTAAGGCACCCTATTTCTTGACGCAAAAGCTTCTGCCGTTGATGCATGATGGCGGCAAGATCATCAATGTTTCTTCAGGTTTGGCGCGTTTCTCTTTCCCAACACGGGCACCTTACGCCATCATGAAAGGGGCCATCGAAGTGTTCACGCGCTATCTGGCGAAAGAACTTGGGCCGCGCGGCATCACCGCCAATACTTTGGCCCCGGGTGCGATAGCTACAGATTTTGGCGGTGGCAATACGCGCGACAACCCGCAAGTGAATGGCATGATTGCTGGACAGACAGCTTTGGGCCGAGTGGGCCTGCCTGATGATATTGGCGCACTTGCTGCTGCCATGTTGAGCGACGATTTTCGCTGGGTCAACGGCCAGCGCATTGAAGCGGCCGGTGGGTTTATGCTTTAAAATCAGCTTTTGGGGGCTGAGGCGCAATTTGGGTTGATGATGCTCTGGACTGGGCATCGCGGATGAGATCTCGTACCAAATCGGAGGCGTTGGAGAAACGTCCCGTGGCGACCTGCTGGTCGATCCATTCGCGCATTTTGTCGGGCAATGAGATGTTCATGGTGGCCATGACGATTATGTAGCATATCCGTCAAAGTTTGGCAATCTTTGCCAAATTATCCCAAATGTGCAGACAATCGGTTAAATCAAAGCCACTCGCATGGATACTCCGCGTGCGCGGAGTACGACGGCGCATGGGCGGAGGCTGACGTTGGTTAGGGCAGTTGACGGATGGCGGTTGTGGGGGTTGGGCACATGACTTGGTGAGAGTAGGAGGTTGACGGTGGATAGGGGCAGCGGGTGCGACGAAGGCGTGTTTAAAATGCACCTGCATTCCGCCTCAGGCTAAAGCGTTTCCAACTCATCAATCATGCCAGAAATGACCGCCAGGCCCTTTTGCCAGAAGACCGGATCGGTGGCATCTAATCCGAAAGGTTTCAGCAATTCTGAATGATGCTTGGTGCCGCCGGCTTTGAGCATTTCGAAGTATTTTTCTTGGAAGCCTTTTTCGCTTTCACGGTATCTTGCGTAAAGCGAATTCACCAGACAATCGCCGAAGGCATAAGCGTAAACATAAAATGGCGAGTGAATGAAGTGGGGAATGTAAGTCCAGAAATTTTCATAGCCTGGGCCGAATTCGATTGAATCGCCCAAGCTTTCTTTTTGCACTTCCATCCAGAAGCCACACAGTTGTTCGGGTGTAAGTTCGCCCTCACGGCGTGCGGCATGGACTTTGCGCTCAAAAGTGTAAAACGCAATTTGACGCACCACGGTGTTGATCATATCTTCGGTTTTGGACGCGAGCAGGATTTTGCGTTTTGTCTTATCAGTGGTGGCCGCCAACAATGATTGGAAGGTGAGCATTTCACCAAACACAGAAGCTGTTTCAGCCAGGGTCAAAGGCGTTGATGCCATGAGAGCGCCCTGCTTGGCAGCCAGTACCTGATGCACACCATGGCCCAGTTCATGGGCCAGCGTCATCACATCACGGGTTTTGCCCATGTAATTGAGCAGCACATAGGGATGGGCCGAAGGCACTGTGGGATGAGCAAAAGCGCCCGGCGCTTTGCCAGTGCGAACGGGGGCATCAATCCAATTTTTGTCAAAGAAGTTTTTGGCAATCGCCGCCATTTCCGGGGCAAAATCTCCGTAAGCTTTCAGCACCGTGTTTTGCGCTTCAGCCCATGGAATTTCGCGCGTATCTTCAGAGGGCAAAGGCGCATTTCGATCCCAGTGCATCAGCTTGGCTTTGCCGAGCCACTTGGCCTTCATCTTGTAATAGCGATGCGAGAGCTTGGGATAAGCTGCCTGCACGGCGGCCACCAAAGCATCCACCACTTCGGGCTCTACGCGGTTTGATAAATGGCGCGCGGCGGCAATGTCTTTAAAGCCGCGCCATTTATCAGAAATTTCTTTATCTTTGGCCAGCGTATTGGTGATGAGCGTGAACAGCTTTATGTTAGCGGCAAAAGTTTTGGCTAGGGCTTGCGAACCTGCTTTACGCTTGGCCTCATCGGGGTTCTGCATGAGATTGAGCGTGGGCTCTAAAGTCAACTCTTCGCCATCCACATGAAAGCGCAGGCCCGCCATGGTTTCATCAAATAGACGGTTGAAGGCGCCATAACCGGTTTGCGATTTTTCCAGAAAAAGCTGTTCGGTTTTATCATCTAACTGATAGGGCTTTTCAGCACGCAAATTATCCAGCCACGGTTTATAATGCGCCAAAGCTGATGTTTTAAGTGCGGTGGTGAGTGCGGTATCATCGATGCGGTTGAGTTCCAATTCAAAAAACAGAAGCTGGGTTGAGATATCAGTGATCTTGGCATTCACGTCACCGTAAAATTTTGAGCGGGCGCTATTTGTTGTGTCGCCCACGTAATAGAGCTGGGCGTAAGAACCCACGCGGCCCAATAAATCCGATAAAGCTTCATAGTCCGCAATGGCTTTGGCCAAGGCATCGCCATTGTAATTTGCGAGTTTGCCTTGATGGGCTTTAGCAAAAGCGCGCGCTTCAGTTTCGGCTTTAGCCAAATCTTGGTGAAAGGTCGCAGAATCAGGTGCGGCATAAAGATCGGTAAGGTTCCATTCGGGCAGGTTTTGCAAAGTTTGGGTTTGGGTCATTATCTCTCTCTGATTTTCCAGAGATATGGACGTGTTCGAAGGTTTATTCAACAAAGTGAGACAAGCTGTATTTCTCTCAGCTGAGTTATGTGTGTCTAAATCGACTGGGTTGTTAAGCTGGCCTTTACCACTCTGGTGCATTCTGTGCCCAATCAACGCCCGGAAAGTCAGCGCGGAGCCAACCGCGAGAAAGCTTTGTGGGGCCTCAAACGAGTGAGTGAAACAGAATTATATGTCCAGTCGCGTATTGATTGTTGAAGACGAGCCGGCACAGCGCCGCATTCTTGAAGAAATGGTGAAGCGCTTTGGCTTTGAAGTGATCACCGCAGAAAATGGCCAGAAGGCGCTTGATTTATTATCGGGGTCAATTGGTTCATCCATCAATCTTGCAGTGCTGGATTTGATGATGCCGGGCATGGGCGGATTAGAATTTCTTGAAAAACTAGAAAGCGTGCGCGGTGATTTGCCAGTGATTGTGCAAACTTCGCAAGGCTCTATCGAAACTGTTATCAAAGCCATGCGGGCAGGTGCCGATGATTTTGTGGTGAAGCCGATTTCACCAGAACGCTTACGGGTTTCGATCCAAAACCTTTTGAAGGTGAATGCGCTGACTGAAGAGGTGAAGCGCCTCAACAAAAAAGTTTCTGGCGCTTTAACGTTTGATGATCTGGTTGCTTCATCTCCGGCCATGGCCAATGTGTTGCGGCTGGGGCGGCGCGGCGCACAGTCTAACATTCCCATGCTGATTGAAGGCGAATCTGGCGTTGGCAAAGAAATGATTGCCCGCGCCATTCAGGGCGAGAGTGATCGTTCCGGCAAAGCCTTTGTGGCGGTGAATTGTGGGGCTATTCCACAGCATTTGGTTGAGTCTACTTTGTTTGGCCATGAGAAGGGTTCCTTCACCGGGGCTGTAGCCAAGCATCTGGGCAAGTTTCTGGAGGCGGACGGGGGCACGTTGTTCCTTGATGAAGTGGCAGAGCTGCCGCTGGATGCACAAGTGAAACTGCTGCGTGCCATTCAGGAAGGTGAGATTGATCCAGTGGGTTCACGCAAGCCCGTAAAGGTGAACATTCGGCTGATCTCGGCCACCAATAAAAATATGATTGAAATGGTGAAGCAAGGGCAATTTCGCGAAGACCTGTATTACCGTTTGAATGTGTTCCCGGTGATGGTGCCCGCGCTGCGCGACCGCAAGGATGACATCCCGGCTTTGGTCAATCACTTCATCACCAAGCTTTCGGCAGAAGAAGGCCGCAAGGTTCATGGCATCACACCGCGCGCGTTGGAGATGCTGAAACTTTATGCTTGGCCGGGCAATGTGCGCCAGATCGAAAACACCATTTTCCGCGCCATTGTTTTGTGTGAGACTGATACTTTAAACGTAGTAGATTTCCCACAAATTGCGGCTTTGGTGGAAGGCTATGACGTGTTAATACCACCTGCCCCAACGATGCCGGTGAAGAAGATTGAGCCAACGCGCGTGGGACAAGTGAGTGACGGCAATGCTTTGGGTGTTACGATTGTAACCGACGGCGGGCACATTCGCACTTTGGAAGAAGTGGAAGCCGATATGATCAAGCTGGCCATGCACCGCTACCGCGGGCAAATGTCAGAAGTGGCGCGCAAGCTAGGTATTGGACGGTCTACGCTATACCGCAAAATGCGCGACTTGGGGTTAGAAGAAGCGGTAGGTTAAGGATGCACGATAGAATTTTCAGTGAGTTCTTATTTTTCATTGAAACGCCACAAAGTGAAGTATAATCTGCGCTCAATTCTTTTCCAACCCCGGTGAACCCTAAAATGTTGAAGCTTGCGCCCAAACTATTGTTTGGCCTGTCTATTGTGGCCCTAGGGGCACCTTATGCCCAAGCTGGTCAGAATAGACCTAATTTCTTTGATCTGCTTTTTGGTGGGCAACGCCACTCGAACCAGCAATCATTTGCTCCACCTCCTCCGCAACAGGCCCAAGCACCGTGGTGGGAGAAAAATCAGAGGTCCGACCAAAGCCAGCCCATGCAAAAGGCGGAACGCAATAAAAAGTTTGCTGTTGTTGGTGCTGATGAAACCTCTGATCCGGAATTCCAACTGCCCGGACTTGGCATGGGCACAGTGGATTATTTGCCGCCAGTTGTTGGCCCAGTATTTGATCCCACTTTCGCAACTTTGCAGGCGCAAGGGCCAGAGGCTGAGGCTATCCGCAATTTGCTGATTGATCGTAACACGCCGATCAGAGCAATGGAAGCTGAGCGCAAAGCTGTAGCTGCATTCTATAAAGCCACTGGCTTTAAACCCATGTGGGTGGAGGCCGGACATCTGAGTGCCAAAGCCGCTGATGTATTGAAAGTTTTGGCTTCGGCAGCAGATGATGGTTTATTGGCAAAGAATTATTTGCCGGAAGTGATGCCGAGTTTTGCTGATGGCGATGCGGCCATTGCCAATGATGGCGCAAAGCAAGCGCGTTTGGATGTGGGGTTAACGCTCGCTGCTTTGCATTTCGCACGGCAGTTATCTGGCGGGCAATTTGATCCAAACCGCCTGTCGCTTTACAATGACATCAAGCTAGACCCGGTGAATGCGGATGAAGCTTTAAAGTTACTTTCGAGTTCAGAAATTCCTGCCAGCTATTTGCAGAGCCTGGCCCCCAAACATCCACAATATGCATTGTTGAAAGCTGAACTTGGCAAGTTGAATGCTGGGAGCAGCAAAGTGTTTGTGCCTATTGCAGCAGGCCCAATGGTTAGGCTCGGCAAAACGGATGCGCGTTTGCCCGCGGTTAGGTTGCGTCTTGAAGAACTTGGTTTTTCGGCCAAGTCTGCCGCACCCATCAGCGAAGAGCAAAAGCTTGACCAAGATTTGGCCATTGGATTGATGGCCATTCAAACTGCCAATAAGCTGAAACCGACTGGCCTGCTTGATGGGGCCACGGTGAAATTACTGAACCGCGATGATAAGAGAGATCAGCGCCAGAAACTGGTTGCCAGCATGGAACGCCTGCGTTGGCTGCCCAAAAATCTGGGCGAACGTTATGTGTTTGTGAACCAAGCGTCTTACACAGTGAATGTGATGGAAAAAGGCCAAGTTGCTTGGCACAGCAAAGTGATTGTTGGCCAGCCGACAAAGCAGACTTATTCTTTCTATGACCAAATTTCGCAAGTGGTGTTTAACCCGAAATGGGGCGTGCCAGCCTCCATCATCATCAATGAATACGGACCCAAGATGCGCAAGGATCCGGGCTATTTGGACCGGAATGGATTTATTGTTGTTGACCTGAAGGGCGAAGAGATTAGCTCTGACTCCGTTGATTGGTATAACATTGGCGCTAATCCTAACTTTGGTGTTCAGCAATTAGCCGGAGGCGGCAACGCCTTGGGGGAGTTGAAGTTCCTGTTCCCTAACGCCCATGATATTTACATGCATGACACGCCTACGAAGAACTTGTTTAACGACACTGTTCGGGCCTTCAGCCACGGTTGTGTGCGCGTGCAAAACCCACGTGAATTTGCGCAAGTGTTGCTGGGCTGGAACAAAGACCAAGTTGTGAAGGGTCTAGCCATTACCGACACCCACTCTGTGCCATTGGTGCAGAAGGTGCCGGTTTACCTGACTTACTTTACAGCTTGGGCAGATGAGACAGGTAAATTACAGTTTTATGACGATATTTACGGGCGTGACGCTGCCGTGGCCAAGGCTTTGGCCTATGATCCCGCCGCAAAAGTGAAAGAAACCAATAGTTTAGCTGTTGGAATAATTGCGGGCGGCATTACCCAAAACTGAGATACTTGGTTTTAATCTGGTGGAAGTGCGCGAATTAAGCTAGCATTAAGCATCTTAGTGCAGTGTTATTAAGCATGAGGTGCCTTAGGGTGGCCTCAATCTTGTTCGATGGGCGGTTTTCGTGTAGGGTTAAAAGGTTATAACCTGACGGATACCAAAGATGAATGGGCTTTCCGCCCGGTGTGAGTTGCGTATGGTTCAAAAATTAGCTGCGTTGGGACATCATCGAACTTTGTCAAATCGCTTAAAGAAAATTGCAGCTGCTTGCGCAGTCGCTGCTGCATTTGCTGTTGGTGGGCTGGGGCCAGTCATCGCCGGTGGTGAAACGCGCTCAATTTCTCTTTATCACATTCACACAGGCGAGAGTCTGAATGTTACTTACATGAAGGATGGCCGTTATGTGCCGTCGGCCATGAAGCAGATTAACTATCTGCTGCGCGATTGGCGCCGCGACAAGACGGTTACCATTGATCCACGCACCATCGATTTAGTTTGGCAACTTCACGAAGACTTGGGCTCGCACGCCACCATAAATATCGTTTGCGGCTATCGTTCCGCTGAAACCAACGCCCTCTTGCACCGCATTGGTCGAAAAGTCGCCAAAGAAAGCCAACACATTCAAGGCAGAGCAATCGATTTCTATCTTACCGATGTTCCTACTCAAAAGATTCGAAACATCGCACTGGTGCTTCAACGTGGTGGTGTGGGCTATTATCGTTCTGCTGGCGGGCCAACGGGCTTCCTGCATGTGGACTCGGGCAATGTGCGCCATTGGGGGCCGTATATTTCATCTTCACAGATGGCTCAAATTTTCCGCGATGGCCGCAAGTATATTGGTCGTCACATGATGAATGGTGGAAGTTTTGCGCCTGACACGCAGGTGGCCTCTGCTGATGACAAGGGCGGCCAAGCCCCACGCGGCTTCTTGAGCAAGCTTTTGGGGCTTGGCAAAAAGGAACCGGTTATTGTTGCGCAGGCGCCCACGCAGGTTGCCGATGCCAAGCCTGTTGAGGTTATTCCAGACGCAAAATACAAAAAATCATCACAAGCGGATTTGGCTGACTTAACTGCGGATGCATCAACCACTCCGACCAAGCCCAAGCCTTTGACGGCCAGCCAGGTTTCACAATCGCAAATGGCTTCGTTAGGTGATCTTTCACAAGATGCCGCAACAGCGCCAAAGCTGAAAGTGGTTCCGCCACAGGTTGCCGCTGCTGATGAAGCAGATGCGGCCGACGGAAACATGGCGGACGCTGGCACAGTTGATGCCAAGGTGAATAAAGGTCGGGTTGTGCCCAAGCCACGGGTGAAGCCGATTGAAGTGATGTTAATGGCCGCCGCCAACATGAAGGTGGCGCCTGCTATGATCCGCATTAATGCGGCTTCGGCTCCGCCGCCAAGCCAGACCGGGCATGACAAGCCGTCACCCGTTGCTGATAGCCTTGGCACGCTGATGCAAGCTGCCGCGGTGGATGATGTTCCCGTGCAAGGCAACAAAAGCAAGACGAGCTTAGCCACAGATTTGAAAAACGGCACTGCCAAAGGTGCAGGTATTATCAAGCCAATGATTGCTTCAGCGGGTGGTGATATTAACTGGTGGCCACAATTGTTCTTGCGTGACGAAGCTGCTGTGCGCCGCGATGGCCAACCGCCGCTGATTGGAACGTTAGACCAAGACGCTTTGCCGAAGGCTGCGATGATCAATAATGTTGGTGGCGGCTCTTCAGCCTTTGCTGCCGATCTTTCTGACGTGCAACATGCCGCAGAAGGCAAAGGCGACCTGGTGAGCAACGAGGAAGACAAGGTTGACCTTGGGTTAGAGCTGCCAAAGGTTGCTGGCAAGACTGCGAAGAATTAAGCGCGCTGCTAAGACCTATGCCACATCACACATGTGGTTCTTGGTTCTCAATTAGTTTGATCTCGTCCTTTACGGCCTGCAAATGTGGATTAATGGCGAGGGCTTGGTTCAGGGCGGCAATTGCTTCATCGCTTTTGTTTTGGGCGTGAAGGGTCATGCCTTTGCCAACCCATGCGCCAAAATTGCGCGGCTCTAGCGCCAGCGCCTTTTCAATATCAATCATCGCGGCATCATAGCGCTTCAACAGATAATAGAGCGAGGCACGGCGGTTCCACGCTTCAGCAAAGGTTGGATAAGTTTCGACCAGCTGCGACAGCATTTGTTCAGCAGGATCAAGATCACCGGCTGAAATGGCCGCCGAGGATTGCAGCAACAAAACTGAAGCGGTGGGCGAGGCATTGTGCGACCAAATTTCCCACACCTCTTGTTCAATGCGCGGCACATCCACATGCGGCGCGGGGCTGTGCAATTTGCCCAAGAGTGAATCAAGTTTTTGCTGACGGTCAATTTCAGGATTTTTTGGTGCCACTTCAACACTGGTTGACGCAGAGGCCTGCGCCCAAGCGGGGACAGGCATGAACAGCAGAAGCGCGAAGATCAAACCAAATCTCATGAGCCCATTGTAAGCGCTGGAGCAGCTTTCGAAAACAAAAAACCGCACCTGACATTGTGAGCCAAGCGCGGCGTTGATTCTCTCAAAGGCTAAATTAGCCCTGGCGCGCCTTAAAGCGCGGATTGGTTTTGTTGATGATGTAAACCCGGCCTTTGCGGCGGATAAGTTTATTATCGCGGTGGCGCTTGGCCAGTGACTTCAACGAATTACGAACTTTCATGGTACTTTTCCATAAGAAATGGGGCACGAAGCCCCTTTGAATGTGACTTCGCTTAGGCGATGGCCTTGCGACTGTCAACCAGTGTTATAAACAGCTTCACATGATGGCATATGCAGATTTCTGGATCAGTTTAGCTTGCCTCTCGGCTGGGCTTTTGTTGATGGGGCAAATGTACCGGGTGGAGCGACGACCCCCCAATTTGAATGCACCGCGCTTGGTTCCAACAACTTTGTTGCTTTTGCTTGGCCTCTTAATCACACTTGGTGCGGGGTCGCATTTGTTGGGCTATTTCGGCATTCACCCGCCGCAACAAAAATTCTAGCCTTTCAACAAGGCTTCAACTTCGTGAAGCTGCGGCATGGACGGCGCTGTGCCGAAGCGGGTGACGGAAATGGCCGCTGTGGCGCTGCCGAAACGTGCGGCTTCTTCAGGAGATGCACCGCGCGCAAGGGCCGCTGCAAACCCGCCGTTGAAAGCATCTCCTGCCCCCGTGGTGTCCACTACTTTGCCGGCATTGAAAATGGGGATGTGGATGGATTTACCTTTACCATGCAGCAATGAGCCTTGGCCGCCTAAAGTGATGAGGGCTGTGCCAACGCCTTTGGCAAGCAACGCTTCTGCGGCTTTGCGGGCCGAGGTTAAGTCAGTGACTTCAACGCCGGTGAGAAAGCTGGCTTCGCTTTCATTGGGCGTGCAGAAATCGCAGAGTGCATAAATGCCGTCTTCTAATTTCGCAGCAGGTGCCGGATTAAAGATGGTGATGACGCCGTTTTCTTTGGCCAGTTTCAGGGAAGCCAAAGCGGCCGCAACGGGCGTTTCCAGCTGCACCATGAACACGGCTGCCGAGGTGATTGCTTCACGCGCCGCTTCCACATCGGCAAGGCCAACCTGCCCGGCAGCCCCCGGCACAACGATGATGGCATTGGCCCCGCTGCCTTCTTGCAGGAAAATATAGGCAGCACCGGTTGAATGGTTCTGGTCTTGCGGGATAAGCGCGGTGATGCCTTCCAGGGCATACATGGCCAGAGCGGCATCACCAAAAGTATCTTGGCCCACGCGTGAGATGAAGGTGACTTTTGCACCCACTCGTGCTGCGGCCACCGCCTGATTGGAGCCTTTGCCGCCAGGGCCTATGGCGAATTTTGAGCCAATCAAGGTTTCGCCCATTTCAGGCTGACGCGCTGCCATGAACATTAAGTCTGCCGCATAAATGCCAAGAATGGCCACGCCTTGTTTTGTCATGATCAAAACTTCTGATCTGGCGAGATGACACCCATTTTGAAAATGAAGCAGCCATAAAAGCGGCGCTCATGAGTTTGGATGACGGCGAAGGACTTTTTGGCTTTTTCATAAAAGGCAAAGCGCTCTACGCCCACCAGCTTGAATTTGCCGCCTTCAGCGGCATCAATTTCCTTTTGCACTTCTTGGTGGATGGGTAAAACTTCTTGCGGCTTGCCCACCACTTCCATGCGGCAGGCCGCATCATCCACAAAGGTATCCAAGGGGAACTGCGAAAGTACGGCACGCACCACGGTGGGCATATCAGCATCCATGCGCAGCAGGCGGCCAAGTGAAGTTTTCAGGGCAACACTGTCAGCGGGGAAGTTGGTGTCACAAATCACCAATTCATCGCCATGGCCCATTTGCCGCAGGGCGAAAAGGACATCGGCATTGAGTAACGGGTGGATGGCTTTAAGCATTTTTATTTCCTCCGAAATTAAGCTTTATTCAGCCTTCGCCAAATTTGCAAATTGATATAGGATTAGAGCGTTTGATGTTTCTCGGAAACATCAAACGCTCTAGGTTATTATTTTCGATCAATCTTTCTGACTTTTGACGATACCGTCAAAAGTCAGATTGATCTATGAAATCCAGCAGGAGGAGTTGTCATGAAAATCGAAGCCATCAAGATTGGGAATAATGTACCCAAGGAAGTGAATGTGATTGTTGAAGTGCCGGCTGGCGGTGAACCGATTAAATATGAGATGGACAAAGAGTCGGGCACTTTGGTGGTTGACCGCTTTCTCTATACCGCCATGCGCTACCCTGGAAACTATGGGTTTATTCCGCACACCCTGTCTGGCGATGGTGACCCGATTGACGTGTTGATTGCCAATCAACGCGCCATCATTCCGGGCGCTGTTGTGGCCTGCAAGCCTGTGGGCGTTTTAAAAATGCAGGATGAAGCGGGCGGCGACGAAAAAGTGATCGCCGTGCCCATTCCAAGGCTTACGAGGCGCTATGAGAATGTGCACAACTATCTGGACTTACCTGACATTACCATCATGCAGATTGAGCATTTCTTTACGCATTACAAGGATTTGGAAACCGGCAAATGGGTAAAGGTTTTGGGCTGGGGCAACGCCATTGAGGCGGAAAATTTGATCTTGGAGGCCATCGAACGCCATAAAAACCATAAATAGCAAGCCGTTAACCATAGATCGACCTGAACTTTGACGGAATCGTCAAAGTTCAGAAAAGTTGATCTAAAACTGAGGCTTAGGGCGATTTTGACTTTTTCAACAAAAAGTCAAAACGCTCTAGTTAATTCTTTATTAACTTCCTGTGCCATTGTAGGATGAACCCAGATCGGCGTTTCTAACGTGGTGGGTTTGTTATGCGTAAAATAGGATTATGGTGTTTGGTTTTGTTTATCGGTGCACCTGCACAAGCTGGCGCAAATGGGCTTATTGTCACTTGCGATCAGTATGCAACTGCTGTGGCCGATGAAGCCACGAAGGACACTTTGCAGCGCGCTGGTGAGCGCGAAACTTCTGGCGTTGGCAAAGTTTTGGTGATCGCGGCTGGCAACAAGTTTTTTATTCCGGCAAAGCAGGCGGATGATCGCAGCTTAGCGCCCGCCTCGGTTTGGCAGCGCATGCGTGATTGGAATTCGGCCTATGGCGATGCCTTCTGGCGCTGCAAACATTCAGACGACTTGACGCTGCAAGTGCAGAAGTAAGGCTTGCTTCCGACCGAATTTGGATAGGCGATGGCACCGCCGAAGCGAGAGGTGGAATATCCATCGTTAGTTTCGTGAATGCGGTTGCCATGGATTCCCGCCTGCGCGGGAATGACGGTGGGGGGTGGGGGGTGACGATGCCGGAGACGGAAGTTGACGGGGCGTTGCTGTTAATGCGCTCTTGAAATGCAAAACGCTACGGCTTCAGTGAGGGCGTCTTTCCATTCACTGTGGGGAAAGATGGCCAGTGCGTCACAAGCTATGGAACCGTAATGGCGGGCGCGTTCGTTGGTGTCTGCAAGCGAATTGTGGCTTTCCATCAGTTTGGTGGCATAGGCCAAGTCTCCAGCGGTTTGGTCACCCTGCTCCATTACGCGTTTCCAGAAACTGCGTTCCTTTTCTGCACCACGGCGGAAGGCCAAAACCACGGGTAAAGTAATTTTACGTTCGCGGAAATCATCGCCAACGGATTTGCCCAGATCAGCTTGCTTGCCGGAATAATCCAATGCGTCATCGACCAGTTGGAAAGCTATGCCAAGATTGCGGCCATATGACTCGAGCGCTTCTTGCTCATTGCGAGGCCTATTGGCAATGACACCGCCAACTTTTGCAGCGGCTTGAAAAAGTGCCGCAGTTTTTGCGCCGACAACCTTGAGATATGCGTCTTCGGTTGTGCCCGTATCTTGCGACACGGAAAGCTGCAACACTTCGCCTTCCGCGATTGTGCAGGCGGCATCTGACAAAATGCGCAAGCAATCCAACGAGCCAGTTTCCACCATCATTTTGAAAGCTTGGCCGAGCAGATAGTCACCCACCAAGACCGAGGCTTGGTTGCCCCAAATGATGCGCGCTGCTTGCTTGCCACGACGCATATCACTTTCATCCACCACATCATCATGCAGCAGCGTTGCGGTGTGCATGAACTCTACTGACATAGCTAGCTTCAGGTGATGCAAACCGGAATAGCCGCACATGCGGGCCGCAGCCACGGTAAGCATGGGGCGGATGCGCTTGCCGCCAGAGTTAATCAGATGGCCGGCCAGTTCAGGGATCAACTCCACATGGCTTTGAGCTTTTTCAAGGATGAACTCATTCACCAAAGCCATGTCGGCATGGGTGAGCTTCACCAGCTGGTCTAAGCTGGCTTTTGGCTTTTCAGTTCCACTGTCAAAGGCAATAACAACGCCCATGTTAACCTCTTTTTTACCACTAGAGCAGGCTTAGACCTCTAACCGAAGGTGGCGCTTTGCCGCTGGTCAAATTGTAGGGGTTCCAGTAACCTTTGCGTAACCATAGATGTTTAGGTCTAGACCCGATGGAATTGGCCGCGCAAATTCAAACACCACTTAAGCCTCGCATGTCCACTGCTTCGGCGGTGCCCAATTCAATGACTGATGACGCATTTTTGGGTGGGAAGCTACAAATTCTGCAACCTGAAAAGGGTTACCGCGCTGGTATTGATGCGGTGTTTTTGGCTTCAGCCATACCGGTAAAAGAAGGCGAGACAGTTTTTGAAGCTGGCATTGGCGGCGGTGTGGCTTCGCTTTGCGTTTTAGCACGCAATCCTTTGGTTCATGTGACAGGCATTGAAGCCAGTACGCGCTATGCTGTTTTGTGCGAACAGAATGCCAAGCGCAATAATTTTGGCCATTCACTGCGGGTTATTCATGCTGATGTGAAAGATGCCATGCGGCGCGATTTGGCCAGTATGCCAGAGCATGGATCATTTGCGCATGCCTTTGCCAATCCGCCGTTTTTTGACGAAGGTAAAGTTACGGCTTCGCCGAGTTTGTTAAAAGCTCAAGCGCACGCATTTGGGCCAGATGATCTTGAGCAATGGATCAAGCTTTTGTATTCCATGGTGACTTTACGCGGCAGTGTGACCATTGTTCACCGCGCCGAAACGCTGGGCAAACTGCTTTCAGCTATGGAGCCGCGCTTTGGTGACATTCGCGTAGCACCACTTTATGCACGTGAAGGCAAAGGGGCTTCACGCGTGGTTGTGCAGGGGCTGAAAGGCAGCCGCGCGCCGCTGCAATTATTGCCTGGTTTAATTCTGCACAATGACGACAACAGCTTCACTGCCGATGCTGAAGCGATTTTGCGTGATGGCGCCACTTGGCGGCTGAGGTAGTTGGCGGCTGTGGTCGTTGGCGGCTGAGGTCGCTTGATCTTAGACATTCCTCTGCTTATGTGAATGCATGTTCAAACGTCTGAAGCGCCTGTTCGGCCAGTCTCATCCCGTTGTAAATGTCATCCGACTTGAAGGTGTTATTGCTTCCGGGCGCGGGTTTTCGGCGATGTTGAATGCTAAATCACTTGAGAGCGTGTTGGTGAAAGCATTTCGCAAAAAACCGGCCGCCGTGGCGCTTGCGATAAATTGTCCGGGTGGCTCTCCGGTTCAATCGGCACTGATTGCGTCGCGCATTCGTGCACTGGCGGCAGAACACAACACGCCGGTTTATGCTTTCTGCGAAGATGTTGCGGCATCGGGCGGCTATTGGTTGGCTTGTGCGGCTGATGAAATTTATGCAGATAAAAATTCCATCGTGGGTTCCATCGGGGTGATTGCCGGCGGTTTTGGATTTCCGAAAGCTTTAGCGAAATTGGGTGTGGAACGGCGTGTGCATACGGCAGGACTTTCCAAGAGCAGCAATGACCCATTCAAGCCAGAGAAAGCCGAAGATGTGAAAAAGCTGAAAACCATTTTGGAAGACATGCATGAAAGTTTCAAAGCTTTGGTGCGCAGTCGCCGCGCCGGAAAGCTGAAGGCCAAGGAATCAGACCTGTTCAATGGAGCCTATTGGACGGGCGTTCGCGCTGAAAAATTAGGGCTAGTGGATGGTCTGGGACATCTCACGCCCGTTCTTAAAGCCAAGTTTGGCGACAAAGTTGAAATTAATGACATGAAGGAATCCAAAGGTTTAGGGGCGCGGCTTTTTGGCATGAATGTGCGCCATGGTTTGGCCACAGAATTTGTTGACCTTGGCTTATCGGCCTTGGAAGAGCGCGCCTTGTGGGGGCGCTATGGCCTGTGATAAGCTGAATTTGAAATAAGGGAGATCACGATGGGTCTTTTACGAAATATGATGATGTTGGCGATAAGCTATTTGGCAATTAAGACGCTGAAGCGGGCCATTGAAAATGTTGAAGCACAAAAAGTAAAAGTGAAGGCCAAGGCGGATAATTTTGCCTCTCAAATGCCAAAGCTGAAGCTTGATCCAATCACTGGCGTTTATAAGCCGGAAGTATGAGCGATGTGGAACAGCGGTTGCACCAAGTTTTTGGTGCGACCTCAATTTCTGAGCTTTCCAAAACTTATGATGATTGGGCAGCGTCTTATGATCAAGACATGCTGCAAACGGGTTATGCCCATCCCGCTGTAATTTGCGGATTGATTTCACGATATGTAACTGACGTGAGCGCGCCGGTGCTGGATGCGGGTGTTGGCACGGGCAATGTGGGGCAACTTTTGCACACGCTGGGTTTCAGTAAACTTCACGGACTGGACATGTCTGAGGGCATGTTGGCCAAGGCGCGGGCGCGGCAGATTTATGAAGGCTTGCACTGCGGTGTTTTGGGTGAGGCGCTGGATTTCAATTCCGGTTCATTTGCGGCAATTTTAAGCACGGGCACTTTCACCACGGGCCATGCCCCTGCATCCGCATTTACGGAGCTGGCACGCATTTTGCGGCCCGGCGGATATTTGGCTTTCACCGTGGGTGAAGCCGTTTGGCGTGAGGGCAGCTTTGGCGCGGCCTTGGCAAAGTTAGAGGCGGCAGGGCAGTTGCTTCCGGTCTGGCAATCGGCCCCCTACCGTCCCATGCCGCATTCCAAGACTGAAAGCCATTTCAAAGCTATTGCTCTGGTTTATCAGCGGGCTTGACCCTTCGGCCCCATGACTCTATTCGCCTCATATGGCTTTGAATCCCACCAAATCTTTCCAAGACCTGATCCTTACGCTGCACAATTATTGGAGTGATAAGGGCTGCGTTATTTTGCAGCCTTATGACATGGAAGTGGGGGCTGGCACGTTTCATCCGGCCACTACTTTACGCTCGGTTGGCCCGCGGCCTTGGAGGGCCGCTTACGTGCAGCCTTCACGGCGCCCCATGGATGGGCGTTACGGTGAGAACCCAAACCGCTTGCAACATTACTATCAGTATCAAGTGATCATGAAACCTTCACCGCCGAATTTACAGGAGCTGTATTTAGGCTCACTCGCCGCCATCGGGCTTGACCCGATGCTGCATGACATTCGCTTTGTTGAAGATGATTGGGAAAGCCCAACCCTTGGTGCTGCGGGCCTGGGTTGGGAAGTGTGGTGCGATGGGATGGAAGTTTCGCAGTTCACTTATTTCCAACAGATGGGCGGCATGGAATGCAATCCGGTTTCGGGCGAATTGACTTACGGCCTCGAACGCTTGGCCATGTATGTGCAAGACGTGGATAATGTCTATGATTTGAATTTTAACGGCCAAGAGGGCGCTGAGAAAATTTCTTACGGCGATGTGTTCTTGCAAGCCGAGCAAGAGTATTCGCGTTATAATTTTGAAGAGGCAGATACGGCTGCTTTGTTCACACATTTTGCCGAATGCGAAAAGGAATGCCAAGCGCTTTTGTCTAAAAACATTGATGGCAATAAACCGACTTTGGCCCTGCCCGCTTATGATCAATGCATCAAGGCGTCTCACACATTCAATTTATTGGATGCGCGTGGCGTGATTTCGGTGACTGAACGGCAATCCTATATTGGCCGCGTGCGCGAACTGGCCAAAGCCTGTTGCGTGGCGTGGAGCAACACTGCCGGGGGCCGCGCCTGATGTCTGAACTTCTCATTGAACTTTTCTCGGAAGAAATTCCGGCCCGCATGCAAGTGAAAGCGGCAGAGGATTTGCGCGGGCTTATCACCAATGGTTTGGTGGAAGCAGGATTAACCTATGAAGGTGCCAGGCAGCATTCAACACCGCGCCGTTTGGTGCTCTCAGTCGAGGGTTTGACGGAGAAATCAAAAGACACGGTGGAAGAACGCAAGGGGCCAAAGCTGGATGCGCCGCCCGCCGCCATTGAAGGGTTTGTTAAATCTGCCGGCGTGCCTCTTGACCAACTGGCTGTGGTGGATGACCCTAAAAAGGGCAAATACTACGTGGCCACGATCAGGAAGGCGGGCCGGGCCACCACGGATGTTGTGGCGGAGTTGCTGCCGAAAGTGATCCGCGAATTTCCTTGGCCAAAATCTATGCGCTGGGGCTCTGGCACTTTGCGTTGGGTGCGGCCGTTGCATTCGATCATCTGCACGTTTGATGGTGAAGTGGTGCCTTTAGACGTTGATGGCACCAAAAGCGGCAATGTGACCAAGGGGCATCGTTTCCTTTCCAGCGGCGAAATCAGCGTGAAGCGCTTTGAGGATTATGACGCGAGCTTGCATAAGTGCCATGTAATGGTGGATGAGAAAGCCCGCCTTGAGGCCATTCGCCATGACGCCAAGAATCTCGCAATGGCGCAGGGCTTGGAACTGATTGAAGATGAGGCCCTGCTGAAAGAAGTTTCAGGCCTGGTGGAATGGCCTGTGGTTTTGATGGGCGCGTTTGATGAGAATTTCCTGAGCGTGCCGCCTGAGGTGATTATCACCACGATCAAGAATAATCAGAAATGTTTTAATCTGCGCACGCGTGATGGCAAGTTGGCGAATAAATATATTTTGGTTTCCAACCAGATTGCTTCTGATGGTGGTAAAAAAATCGTTCGCGGCAACAATAAGGTGATTGCGGCGCGGCTTTCGGATGCGAAATTTTTCTGGAATCAAGACCGCAAGGTTTCGTTGCAGGATTTGCTGCCGAAGCTGGATGCGATTACGTTCCACGCCAAGCTGGGCAGCCAAGGCGAGCGGGTGAAGCGCATTGAGGCGCTGGCTGGTGAGATTGCCAAGACCATTGGTGCTGATGTGGTGAAGGCGCAGCTGGCGGCGCGATTGTGCAAAGCCGATCTGGTTTCCGGCATGGTGGGCGAGTTTCCGGAACTGCAGGGCCTGATGGGGCGTTATATTGCGCTGGAGCAAGGTGTGGACGGGGAAGTGGCTGACGCCATTCGCGACCACTACAAACCGCAGGGGCCGAGCGATACCATTCCGGTGGGCAAAGTGGGCATTGCGGTGGCGCTCGCGGACAAGCTGTTGAGTTTGATCGGCTTTTGGTTCATCAACGAAAAACCGACAGGTTCCAAAGATCCCTTCGCATTGCGCCGTGCCGCACTTGGCGTAATTCGTATACTGCTCGAAGGCAGAATTAGCATTCACATGGTCGATTTGATGGAACCAAAAGCAAGAGACACGAACGAACTGATCCATAGGGTCGCGATAGAAGAAGCCAACAAAAGGGGTGGCTTGCAAGACATTGCATCCGGCCCGGTAATGAGACTTTGGAAGGGAAGACAAGTCGATACAGACATATTGGATTTGCAGGCCTTCTTCGCTGATCGTCTGAAAGTCTATCTCAAAGACCAAGGGGCGCGGCATGATTTGATTGATGCGGTGTTCTCGCTTGGTGGGCAAGATGATCTGCTGATGGTGACGCGCCGGGTTGAGGCGCTTTCGAAATTCCTCGACACGGACGACGGCAAGAATTTGTTGGCGGGTGTGAAGCGGGCTTCCAACATTTTGCGCATTGAAGAAAAGAAGGACGGCAAAACCTACAGCGGCGATGTGAACCCCGGCCAGCTCATCAAGGGCGAAGAGAAATCCTTGCACTCCGCAGTTTCGCAAGCTTCAGCGCTAGCCCGCAAGGCAGTGGAAAATGAGGATTTTGAAGGTGCCATGAAAGCCATTGCCAAGTTACGCGCACCTGTGGATGATTTTTTTGAGGGCGTTGTGGTGAATGACAAAGATGCAACTTTCCGCGAAAACCGTTTGCGTTTGCTGAACCGCATCCGCGAAGCTGTGGCTGAGGTTGCGGATTTTTCTAAGATTGAGGGTTAGTGTCCTTGTGGCTAAGGGCCCTCATCCGGCCTTCAGCCACCTTCTCCCATTCGCGAAGACGCAAACGGGCGAAGGTAATTTATCTGCCTTCGCCCGTGCCTTCTTAGGCATGGGCGAAGGTGCCGACAGGCGGATGAGGGCCTCTTGCAACCATGATGCTGCCTGACCTCTCTTACGAACTTGCCTCCGGCCAAACGCTCATATGTGGGATCGATGAAGCGGGGCGTGGGCCTTGGGCGGGGGCGGTTTGTGCAGCGGCTGTGATTTTGGATTTCAGCAACATTCCTGCTGGCTTGAATGACTCTAAGAAGCTGACTGAGGCTAAGCGGGAAAGGCTTTATCTTGAAATCATGGCTGCTGCCGATGTGGGCGTGGGGTTGGCTTCAGCGGCTGAGATTGATGAGATCAATATCTTGCAGGCCACTTATTTGGCCATGAACCGCGCTGTTGCGGCGCTGAAGGTTAAGCCCTCGCTGGCGCTGATCGACGGCAACCGTGGGCCGAAATTATTTTGCACCACGCAGATGATTATTGGTGGCGATGCGAAGAGTCTTTCCATCGCCGCGGCCTCGATCATTGCCAAGGTTACGCGTGATCGGTTGATGATTGAATTAGATGTTGTCTATCCGGCTTACGGCTTCGCGCGGCACAAAGGCTATGGCACTGCTGCCCATGCGGCGGCTCTGGCACAACATGGTCCGTGCACAGAGCATCGTAAGAGCTTTGCTCCGATTAGGGCGCTGCTCTAAAGTGGCGGGGTTTGATAGAGGCGGATTTTAATGCCGCCGTGCAGTATGGGATCCGACGGTTTTATGAAAGGCAGGCCTGTGGCTTTGGCAAGGCTGGCTTCATTGGTGACTAGCCCGACGCGCCAGCCGGAAAATCTTTCAAGCATCACTTGGCCGAAGCTGGCGTAGAGGCTGGAGAGTTTTTTTATTTCGCCGATGCGCACACCATAGGGTGGGTTGCAGATCACCAAACCGGGCAGGCTATCTGGGCGCTGTAATTGGGCGATGGGCTGCTGTGCGAAATGTGTAACATTGACCACGCTAGCACGCGCGGCGTTGGTGGTGGCAGCTTTGATAGCACCGGCATCACGATCAAAACCAAAGAAGCGCATTTGCGTTTCATGCGGTGCGCGCATTTTCAGCTTCTGCCATTCACCGGCATTGAAACTTGGCAACAGTTCAAAAGCAAATTTGCGCAGCCGCCCGGGCATCAGGCCTTGTGCTATTTCGGCAGCTTCCAAAATGAAAGTGCCGGAACCACACATCGGATCAATAACGCACTCGAGCCCACGATAACCGCATCGGCGCAATAGCAACGCTGCCATGGTTTCACGCATCGGCGCTTTCGCCATGGCCAATTTCAGGCCACGTTTGTGCAGCAACACGCCAGAGGTATCAATGCTGAGTGTGCAGATGTTGCGCTCAATACGGGCCATCACTTCGAGCGTGGCATCTTCACCGAAGGTCGCACCAAATTCTTCACGCAATGCTGTTTCAATGCGCTGGCACACGGCGCCGGAATGATAAAGGCGCGAGGCTTTGCATGAGGCCGTGATTTTGAGCGGCACATGCTTCGGCAACCAGTGCTGCCATACAAACTTGCGGGCGCGTTTATCCAGTTCCGACATGTGCGAGGCGGGGAAACAGCCGATGCGCGCAATCACAGAATTTGCGCCACGCAAGGTGAGATTGGCCCGCCAGACCTCAGGCCAAGCGCCCATTAACAATACGCCGCCTGTAAGTTGGCCTTGCACATTGAAGGTTTTCTCTCGCGCTTCATCGGCCAAAGCATTTTCCAACCCCGGCGCACAGGTGAGCAGGATTTCAAAGGTTTGTGATAGCATTTACAGTGGCCATAGGCGCTTCGGCTTTGCGCCGCCATAGGCCCAATTGAGCAGCTGCACCGTGTGAATGACCGGGATGCCTGCACCATTGCCCAACTGCGTGATGCAGCCAATGTTGCCGCTGGCAATGGCTTGGGCTTTCAATACACTCAGCGTTTGCAGCTTACGTTGCTTGAGTTGAGTGGAGATTTCTGGCTGCATGATGTTGTAGATTCCAGCAGAACCACAACACAGATGTGAGTCTTGCGGTTCCACAACTTCAAATCCGGCGCAGCGTAGAAGCTCTTGCGGTTGCGATTTGATGTGTTGTCCATGTTGCAGCGAACAGGCTGAGTGATAAGCGATGCGGCCCGCGCCTTGCCCTTGGGGCAGATTTAACGTGATCAGAAATTCCGTGATGTCTTTGGCTTTCGCGCTGATGGCTTTGGCTTTTGTTACGTAAGCAGGATCATCGCGGAACATAGAGCCATAATCTTTAATAGTTGTACCACAGCCCGAGGCCGTGATGATGACGGCATCAACATTTTCATCCGTCCACTGATCAATCGTGCGGCGGGCGCGAGCCAGGGCATCATGCTCCTTGCCCATGTGGTGGGTGAGAGAACCGCAGCACGCTTCACCCTGCGAGACCACAACTTCATAGCCCAAACGATTTAATAAGTGGATTGTGCTGGCGTTGATTTCCGGGTCAAGCACGCTTTGCACGCAGCCTTGGAGCAGCGCGAGGCGACCTTTCTTTGCACCTTGGGCTGGATAAGTGCCCGGCGAACCAAATTGAGCTGGGCGCGGCACAGATGAAGGTGCCAGATTAAGTGCTGCCCTTAATCGACCGCTGGTCAATGGCATAGCAAGCTTTGCCATGCGCGAGCCCATCAAAGCCAATCGAAACAGCTTTGGCCTTGGCATGATGAAGGCGAGTAGGTTTCGCAACAGGCGTTCAAACAGCGGTCGCTTGTAAGTTTTTTCAATGTGTTCACGCGCGTGATCCACCAAGTGCATATAGTTCACACCGGAAGGGCAAGTTGTCATGCAGGAAAGGCATGAGAGGCATCGGTCTATGTGCTTCACTGTTTCTGCCGTTGCGGGTTTGCCTTGCTCCAACATTTCTTTCATCAAATAAATGCGGCCACGCGGACTGTCATTTTCATCACCCAGCAGAACATAAGTAGGGCATGTCGCTGTGCAGAAACCGCAGTGAACACATTTGCGCAACACATCATTAGACGACGCGGTTTTTGAATCGGCAAGTTGTTCCGGGGTGAAATTGGTCTGCATCAAATGCCTTTATACATGCGGTCGGGATTGAGCACACCGCTAGGATCAAAGGCGTGTTTGACGCGAGCAGAAAGTGCGCGAAGTTCCGAGGGCTGAGGATGAAAGACATCAACACTCGAACGTGCCGCAATGCTGGCGCGAAATAACATCGCATGACCGTGTTGAATGTGTTTGCGCACATCCAAGGCAGGTTCAGTGGCGAGCCAAACCAAGCCTCCGGCCCAATCGCAAAAATAATCAACATCGCCGAGGCTGGCTAGAAAACGTGGGGCATCCATCGGCGGAATTGAAACGCGCCAGATGGGTTTGCTTTTATGTTTATGCATTGGCGACGCGGCACCCAAGCCGACCCAGAGTTTGCGCGAGTCAGCATCGGCCAAAATCTCATATTTGATGGTTATTACTTTCAACAAAAGATCGCGGCGGAAATTTACCGATGGCGCAATGCCTTCAAGGCGCAAATAGAAACCCTGATTGGGCATAAATGCGGCGGAAGAAACATCGGCACTGGTTTGCAGTGCCATGGCCATGAGGGAAATGGCTTGCGGCAGATCTTTGCATTTGACGTGTATGGTTTGTTCGGTTTCCGGTGCGGGCAAAACTTTGAAGATCACCGAGGTGAGCGCCATCAACGTGCCATAACTTCCGGCCAGCAAGCGCGGCACATCATAGCCCGTGACATTTTTTACAACACGGGCCCCGGCCTTAATGATTTCGCCTGAACCGTTCACACCTGAAACGCCTAATATGTGATCTCGCGCCGCGCCCGCTTTCATGCGACGTGGTCCGGAGTGGTTGCACATTAATGCGCCGCCGATGGAGCCTGCATGTTCGCCGCCAAGCAACGATGCATAATCCGGCGGTTCGAAGGCCAACATTTGGTGGTGTTTTTTCAGCAGCTTTTGAATGTCGGTAAGTTTCGTGGCTGCTCCACATTCAAGGATGAGTTCTTCTGGTTCATAGGCGATGATTTTATTGAAGGCGGAAAGATCAAGCGGCGTGGCATTGATTGGCCTGCCGAGAGAGCGTTTGGTGCCGCGACCGATGAGTTCGAAAGGTGCAGTGGCTGATTTGATGATTTCCGACAGCTGCTTGATGTCACGCGGCTTCACGATCAAAACCGCGGCAAGTTTGGATGCGGCAAATTTCCACCGCTGACAACCATGCGGCCTTGTTCGGCGCAGGCGTGCAGTGTTGGAAAGACTTTGCCGGGGTTTAAAAGATTTTTGGCATCAAAGGCGCATTTGATGCGGAGTTGTTGTTCCATTTCAACCTGGTTGAACATGGTGGGCATGAGGTCACGCTTTTCAACGCCTACGCCATGTTCGCCGGTGAGCACGCCGCCGACTTTGACACAGAGCCGCAAAATGTCTGCCCCGAATTCTTCGGCGCGTGTCAGCTCACCTTCTTTGTTGGCATCAAACAAAATCAAGGGATGCAAATTGCCATCGCCAGCGTGGAAAACATTGGCGACGGCGAGGCGGTGTTTTTTTGAAAGTTTGGCCATGGCAGCCAAGACCTCTGGCAATTTCTTGCGCGGGATTGTGCCATCCATGCACATATAGTCTGGCGAGATGCGGCCCACGGCGGGGAAAGCGGCTTTGCGGCCTGCCCAGAAGAGCAAGCGTTCTTGCTCATTGTTTGAGACGCGCAACGTTTTTGCCTTGTTGGTGCGGGCGATTTTTTCGACGCGGGCCAGCAGGTGATCCACTTCCACCTGCGGGCCATCAAGTTCCACAATGAGCAGGGCTTCCACATTTAGCGGATAGCCGGCATTCACAAAAGCTTCGGCCGCATGAATGGCGGGCTTGTCCATCATTTCCATACCGCCCGGAATAATGCCTGCGGAAATAACATCAGCTACGCATTGGCCAGCTGCTTTGCTGGTTGGAAAACCGATCAGTAAAGCGCGGGCTGTTTCTGGTTTCTTGATAATGCGCACCGTGACTTCGGTAACAACGCCGAGCAGGCCTTCAGAGCCTGTGATCACGCCGAGTAAATCATAGCCTTCTGCATCCAGATGTTTACCGCCCAAACGAATGATTTCGCCCGTGATCAACACCATTTCGAGGCCGAGGATATTGTTGGTGGTGAGGCCATATTTTAAGCAGTGCACGCCGCCAGAGTTTTCTGCTACGTTGCCGCCGATGCTACAGGCGATTTGCGAGGATGGATCGGGCGCGTAGTAAAAGCCTGCGTGTTCCACGGCATTGGTGATGGCCAGATTGGTCACACCGGGCTGCACCACAACGCAGCGGTTGGCGATGTCAATATCAATCACTTTATTGAATTTCGCGAGGCCCAACAGAACTCCATCTTCCAGTGGCAAGGCGCCGCCGGAGAGCGATGTGCCGGCACCGCGCGGCACGATTTTCACGTTGTTGGCGTGGGCATATTTCAAAATTTCCGACACTTGCGCGGTGTTACTGGGCAAGGCCACCAGCATTGGCATTTGTTTATAGGCTGTGAGGCCGTCTGACTCATAGGGGCGCAGTTGGGTGGCATTGTCTATCACTGCCTCATGCGGCACGATTTTGCGCAGTGCTGCGGCGTGCTCGTTACGGCGCGCTAGAACGGCTTGATCAGGTTCAGGCATGCGCAGCATTAATGCACCCTTTTTCCGCCCACATAAGTTGCGGTTACGGCGCGGTCATCACCTAACAGCGCCAAAGCGAAAAGCACATCTTCAATGGATTGTGAAAGTTCATGGCGCGAGGCCAATACTTCGGTGGCTTGCGGGTTTAATACCACAAGATCAGCGAATTTGCCGACATCAAGAGATCCGGTTTCGTGATCAATGCGCAAGGCTTTGGCATTGCCCAAGGTGGCCATATGGAACATTTGCGTGGCAGAAAGTTTTAGACCGCACATCATTTGGACTTTGTAGGTTTCGCCCATGGTTTGCAACATGGAATAAGATGTGCCGCCGCCCACATCTGTGGCCAATGCGATTTTGACATCCTCAAGATGCGTCATCGACATCATGCCGGAGCCGAGGAAATTATTGGACGTTGGGCAATGTGCCACTGTTCCACCAGCCTCTGAGATGCGCCGCGCTTCGCTTTCACTGAGATGCACACCATGGGCAAAAATGCTGCGATCAGTGAGCAGGCCGAAACGCTCATATACGGCGAGGTAGTCACGGTCTTTGGGAAAAAGCAGTTTCACTTTGGCGATCTCGCCAAGGCTCTCCGAAAGATGGGTTTGCAGCAAGGCACCTTCGCAATCTTTCAACACATCTCCTGCCACGGAAAGCTGCCTTTCGGTTGAGGTGACAGCAAAGCGCGGTGTGACCGCATGGCGAAGCCTGCCCTTGCCGTGGAAGGCTTTATGAAGAGCCCGCGTGTCTAGGCCCGATTGTTCGGCTGTATCTTCAACAGCGGGAATGGCACCGCGGTCCATCATGGTTTTGCCTGTGATCAAGGCCATGTTGCGCTTTGCGGCGGCGTTGAACAGGGCTTCGGCTGCAACTTTGTGCGACGATGAAAAGGCCAGCGCTGAAGTGGTGCCATTGCTGAAGAGGCGCTTGAGGAAGATTTCTGCGGAAGCTGCTGCATAGGTTACATCGGCATAGCGAGCTTCCTCAGGGAACGTGTAACGCGACAACCAGTCCAGCAAGTCTGTGGCTGGTGCTGCCAACATGCGGTATTGCGGGAAGTGGATATGGGCATCAATGAAGCCTGCCATCAAAAAATTTTCACCATGATCATGGCGCGGCGCTGTGGCGAAGGCTTGCGGCAAGAGCGACATGGGCCCGCGCCAAAGGATGGTGCCGTCATCGCCCACGACAACGGCACCTTTGGCATCGTGGGTGACTTGCGTGTGGTCAGCGCCAAAGGCCACAAGTTGGCCTGTAATAAGTTTGGTCATTCTTGCACCCGGTCTTCCAAACGAAAACGGATGATATGGCAGACGTGTTCTAGGGCCGTTGCAAATTCCACATCGCGGTGATTGGCAATGCGCGCTTCGAAACCTGTTAGGATTTGGTGTTTGGTGGCCCCTTTCACGGCGAAGATAAAAGGAAAACCGTTTTGCGCTTTGTAGGCTGTGTTCAGCGCGGTGAAGCGGGTGAATTCTTGTGCTGTGAGTGTGTCGAGGCCAGCGCCCTTCTGCTCATGAGCGGAATCTGCTGTGAGTTTGGCGCGGGCTGCAAGATCTGGATGGGCTTGCAGCAGGGCCAGTTGATCATCAGGGTCTGCGTGATGCACAGCCATGGTGAAAGATGCGATCATTTCTTCGCGCGTATCAAATGGCGCATCCCTGAAGGCATGTTGTGCCACCCAAGGTGAATGTTCGGCAATATCAGCGAAGGCTGCGGCTCCGGCAGCATTGGCGGTAGCGAGATTCATTTGAGGCCTGCGATCCATGCACCGAGCTTAGCGCGTTCTTCATCCGTCATGCCCGTTTTGTTACCTAAGGGCATGGTGTGATTGCGCACGGCTTGGGTTTCGATTTGCGTGGCGTAGCGCTTCATATCTGAAACGCTTGAATACATGATACCTTTGGGTGCTTCTTTGATTGTGGGATCAGTTGGCTTGGCCGCATGGCAGGACGTGCAGTGCTTTTGCACGATGGCAAACGCTTCATCATCTGACACTTTGACATTATAAACAGGTGCTGACGATGGTTGAGTCACCATCATGGCCCCGGCCAGTAGGGCGGCGATGACTGGTACGGCCCAGCCGATTTGGCCTAAATCATCTCCAACCTCATGGCGCAGCAGGAACCAACGCAGCAGGCCACCGCCTAAGACGATCAAGCCAACCAGTGCCCAAGCTGCATGGTTGCCGGTGATGATGGCATAGTGATTGCTGATCATCATCAGCAACACGGGCAGCGTGAGATAAGTGTTATGGGTGGAGCGTTGTTTGCCGATTTGGCCGAGACGCGGGTCTGGCACTTCGCCTTTTAATAGTGCGGCGGTGATCTTGCGTTGGTTCGGAATGATGACAGCAAAGACATTGGCAGCCATGATTGTGCCAACGAAGGCCCCGATGTGAATGAAGGCCCCGCGGCCTGAGAAAATGTGAGTGAAACCGTAAGCAGCGAGTTCGATCAACGCAAATACGCAAAGGGCCAGCACACCCGTGTTGCGACCGAGCGGCGAG
Organism: Hyphomicrobiales bacterium; assembly: GCA_043757845.1. Lineage (GTDB taxonomy): Bacteria > Pseudomonadota > Alphaproteobacteria > Rhizobiales > Aestuariivirgaceae > Aestuariivirga. Next base: position 63,721 of record JAYVOQ010000044.1, read on the forward strand.
CGGCAGAGCAAATCATAGACGAACCAGCCGGCGGCCAGCGAGCCCACCGCAATTCCCGTGGCCTGCCACTGCGTTAAAGGCAGCACCGATGGATCAATCAAAAATAGATCTGCCTGCACATAGTATTGAACGACAAGCAATAGAAAGCCAGTGATCCAAGTGAGATAGGCTTCCCACTTAAACCAAATCAAATGCGGCGGAAGGTTATCAGGGGCGGAAAGGAATTTCTGGACACGGTAAAAGCCGCCGCCATGCACTTCCCACGCTTCGCCTGCAACACCTTGCGGCTGGGCTGCATCTTTGCGCAGTGAAAGATCAAGGGCGACGAAATAAAACGATGTGCCAATCCAACTGATGCCCGCGATGAGGTGGCCCCAGCGGATGAGGAGATTGAGCCAATCAAGGAGGAAGGGATCGAGTTGGGGCATGTTGTGCGTGCTTTTAAAGAGGCCCCTCATCCGGCCTTCGGCCACCTTCTCCCCTGCGGGGAGAAGGGCAAAAATTTGTCGATTTAGTTACCCTTCGCCCCTCTCCCCTTTGGGGAGAGGGACAGGCGCATGAGCGCCAGAGTGAGGGGACGCGTGGTTTACTGTGGCAGCTTGTCGTCGATGCCTTTGACATAGAAGTTCATGCCCAGAACATCACCAGCGGCAAGTGGCTTGCCTTTTTCGCCGACCATTGTGCCATCTTGCTTGGTGATGGGGCCAGTGAAAGGCTCCAACTTGCCAGACTTGATGTCATCAAAGGCTTTCTGCGCCAGCGCCTTCACATCATCAGGCATGTTGGTGAAAGGGGCCATGGCCACTGTGCCTTCGGCCATGCCATCCCAGCTTTGGGTTGCCTTATATGAACCATCCATCAATTCCTTGATGCGGCGCACATAATAGGGGCCCCAGTTATCCACGGCTCCGGTGAGCTGCGCATGGGGGCCAAACTTGATCTGGTCTGAAGATTGACCAAAGCCCAGTTTCTTTTGCTCTTCGGCAACCGTGATGGCGGCGGCAGAGTCAGTGTGTTGGGCGATGATGTCGGCGCCTTGGCTGAAGAGAACCTTGGCGGCGTCACCTTCTTTGCCGGGATCAAACCAAGTATTGGCCCAAATGATCTTGACCTTGAAAGCTGGGTTTACACTTTGCGCACCCAACATGAAGCTGTTGATGCCCATCACCACTTCTGGAATGGGGAAAGACACGATGTAACCTGCCGTGCCTGTCTTGCTCATCTTGGCGGCAACGAGGCCTTCCACATAACGCGCTTGATAGAACTTGGCGTTATAAGTTGTGACGTTAGGCGCGGTTTTAAAACCAGTGGCGTGTTCAAACATCACTTTTGGATATTTGGCGGCCACTTGCAGTGTTGGCTCCATATAACCGAAAGACGTTGTGAAGATGATCTTGCAGCCATCACGGGCCAAACGCTCAATGGGGCCAGCGGCATCAGCTTCGGGCACGTTTTCAACCACGACGGTTTCAACTTTGTCGCCCAATTCCTTTTTTACTTGCTCCACGCCAACATTGTGTTGGTACGTCCAGCCCATATCCCCGATGGCACCGAGATAGACCCAGCAGGCTTTGAGCTTATCAGCCGCGTGAGCTTGCGTTCCGCCCAAGGCCATGGCAGCCACGGCGGCGGAAATGAGAAGTTTCTTCATGTTTAAATTTCCCTGTTAGACATTATCGATCCGCCACGAATGCTTGTCCAAGGCAGGCGGGCGTATTGGCGGTTAAGAGTCGCTTATTGCGAGAGATCAGCACAAGTGCCACCACTGTGACAAGATAGGGCGTGCAAGAAAGCAGCTGAGACGGAATGCCCCAGGCAAAAGTTTGCACGGTGAAGGCCAAAATTGAGATTGTGCCGAAAAGATAGGCACCGAAAAGCAGTCTTTTAGGCAGCCATGTGGCAAATACCACCAGCGCCAAGGCAATCCAACCGCGGCCCGCCGTCATGTTTTCAACCCATTGGGGGGTTTGGACGAGCGAAAGATAGCCCCCTGCCAACCCGGCGCAACCGCCGCCGAAAGCCACGCAGGAATAACGCAGGGCCACCACTGAAAAACCCATGGCATGAGCGGAGGTGTGATTATCACCCACGGCACGCACCATCAGACCGTAACGGGTGCGGAAAAGAAACCACGAGACAAGACCTACGAGTATGAAAGAAAAGACGATGAGAATATCAAGGCCATGAAAATTCGGCACTCGCTCTATCTGCTTGCCGACAACGCCTTCGCCGATGAGGGCTGAAAGGCCAATGCCAAGCAATGTAATCGCAAGGCCAGTTGCCACTTGGTTGGCCAGCAGCGTGAGTGTCAAAAATCCAAAGAGCAAAGCCATCAACACGCCACCTATGATAGATGCAAGAATGCCGACATAAGGATTGCCCGTGAGGTAAGCCGCACCAAAACCCGTGACTGCGCCCATGATCATCATGCCTTCAACGCCGAGGTTCAGAACGCCGGAGCGCTCCACCACCAATTCACCAAGAGCTGCAATCAGCAAAGGCGTTGAAGCGCCGATGATGGTGATGGCGATGGCATAAAACTGCTCCATTATTTGCGGGCTTCCCATTTGATGCGGTAAAGCACCAGCGTGTCACAAGCCAAGACGAAGAACAACAATACGCCCTGAAATACTTTGGCAATTTTGTCTGGAATATGCAGTGTGGTTTGCGCTGCCTCACCACCCAGGAAGGTGAGAGCCAGCAGTAAGCCAGCCACAATTGCCCCCACAGGATTAAGCCGCCCAAGGAAGGCCACGATGATGGCCACGAAACCATAAGCTGGCGTTGAATAAGGCGTTTGCAATTGGTGGCCAACCCCCATCACATCACAAGCGCCGGCAAGGCCAGCAAGGCCGCCCGCAAGCAGGAAGCAGAAATAGATGGATTGATCAGCTGAGAAGCCTGCAAAGCGACCAGCGCGTGGGGCTGAGCCCAAGGTTCTGAGCTCAAAGCCTTTGAGCATTCGAAACAGCATGAAGGCCAGAGCCACGGCAGCAATCACGGCAAATACGGCGCCCAGATGAATATCGCCCCAGCTTGGCAAATTTTGCCAGCCCGCGAAGTTCACAGACTTAGGAAAATTGTGGCCTTGTGGATCACGCAATGCGCCACGCACCAGCCAATCAAATATGAAATCTGCCACATAGACCAACATCAAGGAGGTGAGAATTTCATTGGCATTAAATTTCACGCGCAAGAAAGCTGGGATGGTGGCCCAAGCCATGCCGCCCAGAATGCCCAGTGCCAACATCACGGGCATGACCGACGCATCTTGCCAGTTGGTGAGATAGACAGGCACTAAGCCTGCCACCAATGCGCCCATTTGTAACTGGCCCGCAACGCCGATGTTCCACACGTTAGCGCGGTAAGAAACCGCAAGCCCGGCGCCCATCAATACGAGTGGTGTTGCCTTAACAATCAACTTTTCGAGATTCCATTCATCACTCAGCGGCTCTAAGAAATAGACGTAAAGTCCATGCAGCGGATTGATGCCGCGCGAGGCGAAGATGATGGCGCCGAAGATGAGCGTTAGAACAATGGCAATGACGGGCGAAAGCAGGGCCATGGTGTTGGAGCGTTCGGCGCGTTTTTCCAATCTAAGCAGCATGGGTGACCTCATGGGCACCGGCCATGGCGAGGCCGATTCTTTCCAGCGTCCAGGTTTTCTTTGGTTCGGCCTTGGAAAGCTGACCGCGCGAAATGACGGCGATGCGGTCTGCGATTTCGAAAATTTCATCAAGGTCTTGGCTGATAACCACCACAGCTGAACCTGAACGCGCCAGATCAATCAGTGCTTGGCGGATGGTGGCGGCAGCGCCAGCATCCACACCCCATGTGGGTTGGTTGACCACCAGAATGCCGGGCCTGCGTTCAAGTTCACGCCCCACTGTGAACTTCTGCAAGTTGCCGCCGGAGAGGGAGCGGGCTTCCGGATCGGGCTTGCCTTTGCGCACATCGTAAATGGTGATTACTTTGGCTGCGATTTTCATGGCGAGAGACGCATTGATCACGCCATTTTTGGTCAAGCCTGCATCAACGGCGTGGCGGGTGAGGACGGTGTTATGCGAAAGGGCGAAGGCTGGAACTGCGGCATGGCCCAAACGTTCTTCAGGCACGAAAGCCGCCCCGCGTTTGCGGCGTTGGGTGATGCTTTCCAGCCCGCAAGCTGCACCATCCATGATCACGGCGTCGGCTCTGTTTGCGGCGATTTCACCTGAGAGTGCATCAAAGAATTCAGACTGGCCATTGCCTGCCACGCCTGCAATGGCCACCACTTCACCACCGTGCACATCCAGCATGGCGTTCTTCATGGCCACGGCAAAGCCATCAGCTTTGGTGGTGAGGCCATTAACGGACAGGCGGACGGGCCCTGCGGTGTTTACTGTCGAGGCGTGAACCGCTTCCACATCAGAGCCCACCATCATGCGAGCGAGCGAAGCAGGCGTTTCTTTGCGCGGGTCACAAGTGGCCACCACTTTGCCATGGCGCAGCACTGTGGCGGCCGAACAAAGTTGGCGCACTTCTTCCAAGCGGTGCGAGATATAAAGCACTGCGCAGCCTTCTGAGGCGAGGCGACGCAAAGTTATAAAAAGCTGGTCAGCCTCTTGCGGGGTGAGCACGCTGGTGGGCTCATCCAAGATCAACAGTTTCGGATTTTGCAAAAGACAGCGCACAATTTCCACGCGCTGGCGTTGGCCTACTGAAAGATCCGCGATGGAAGCGGCAGGATTAACAGGCAGGCCGTAATCAGCTGAAAGTTTGCGCACGCGGTCTGACAAGGTGTTCACATCAAACTTGCCGGGCAGAGCCAATGCGATATTCTCGGCTGCTGTCAGAGCTTCAAAAAGCGAAAAATGTTGAAACACCATGCCAATGCCCAGTGCACGGGCGGCGGATGGACTGCCAATCATGGTTTGTTGGCCCCTCCATTCAAAGTGGCCGGACGTGGGCTGCAATGCACCGTAGATCATTTTGACGAGGGTGGATTTTCCTGCCCCATTTTCACCCAGAAGTGCGTGAATTTCACCAGCTTTCAGAGAAAGCGAAACATCATCATTGGCGCGCAGCGTGCCAAAAATTTTTACGATGTTTTTTGCGGCGAGAAGATCAGTCACAAGTCTGAACCTTAGCGTAGTGGGGCGCAATTTGCGCAGGGAATTCTTGGGTTTTCAACATCTCTTGCCATTGCAGCAGTTGAACAGCGACGGAAGCGGCTATTGCGGCTGGCAATTTTGAGCGGATGGTTTTGGAGCCAATGGGGCAAGTAAGGCGGTTCAGAGCATCTGTTTCGTGGCCTGCTTCAAGCAGACGTTTACAGAATCTCGTGGCTTTGGTGCCGCTGCCGATCAGTCCGACTTGCGGGAAGTGAGCTTGGCGTAGAGCGAAATCCACAATATCAAAATCCAATGCGTGGCTGTGGGTCATCACGAGAACGAGGCCAGGCTGCATGTCTTGCGGTGCGCCGAGACGGCAGGTGACGTGGTCGAGAACAACAGTTGGGAAGGCATTGTTACGTATGTCCCACCAAGTGATTTTGAACGGCAGGGGGGCCAGTGCCATGACAAGGGCGCGGCCCACGTGGCCCGCGCCCCAGAGGTTTAGGTGAGTTGGTTCCTCGTTGACAGTGGCGTGCTGCTCAACTTCAACAATATCAGCCGAAGTAAAGCTCTCCAGCCGCAGAGTCATCCGCCCGCCGCAGCACTGACCAAGATCGGGGCCGAGTGATTTTGTCAGTGTACGGATGGATTTTGGTTTGCCCAAAAGAGTTTGCGCCTCGGCCATAGCCAGCCATTCCAAGGTGCCGCCACCGATGGTGCCGTGATAACCGCGCGTGGTTACCAGCATTTGGGCACCCTTTTCGCGCGGGGTGGAACCTTCAGCTTTGGTGACTGTGACCATCACGCAATCTGCCTGTGCATGCAACAATGCCAGCGCTTTGGGCCATAGGCTTATCATGCTGCACCCATAGATTTTACGGCGCGCATGATAGCTTCAGGTGTTGCTGGTGCATCAAGCTTTGGCACTGTGCCTGGCTTCAAGCTGGCGACAGCATTTATCACCGCGCACCAAACTGAAATGGGCAACATCAAGGGCGGCTCACCCACAGCTTTGGAGCGATAAATGGTATCGGCTTTATTGCCATGGCTTTTATAAAGTGCCACGCGAAAATCTTCTGGCACATCGGACGCGCAAGGAATTTTATAGGTTGACGGCGCGTGGGTGCGGAGCTTGCCTTCGGCGTCGAAAACCAATTCCTCGGTGGTGAGCCAGCCCATACCTTGCACAAAGCCACCTTCGATCTGGCCAATATCAATCGCTGGATTCAATGAATGGCCAATATCTTGCAAGATATCAACACGCGTTACTTTCATTTCGCCCGTCAGTGTGTCGATGATCACCTCCGAACAGGCAGCACCGTTGGCGAAATAGAAAAACGGATGGCCTTTGCCAGTCGCCCGATCCCAGTGGATTTCTGGCGTTGCATAATAGCCCGTTGCGGAGAGTGATACCCGCGCACCCTTGCACGCCGTTGCGAGAGCCGCAAAGCTGCTTGATTTGGTTTTTGAAGAAACCTTGCCATCCCAGAACGTTACTTTTGATGGATGAACACCGTGTTCGCGGCCCGCAACTTCGGCCATGCGGGCCTTTATTGTTAAAGCAGCGTTGCGGGCCGCCATGCCGTTGAGGTCTGAGCCTGATGAAGCGGCAGTGGGCGAAGTGTTGGGCACTTTGTCGGTGCGCGTGGCGGTGATGGCAACATTTTCAACCGCTATTCCAAAAGTTTCGGCCACCACTTGCGCCACTTTCTGATAGAGGCCTTGCCCCATTTCAGTGCCGCCGTGGTTGAGATGCACTGAGCCATCCCCATAAACATGCACCAAAGCGCCGGCTTGGTTCATCATGGTGTTGGTGAAAGATATGCCAAATTTAACAGGTATAAGTGCCAAGCCTTTCTTCAACACGGAATTAGATGAATTAAATTTCGCAATGTCTTTGCGGCGCTTTTGATAGGACGAGGTTTTCTCTAGCGTGGTGATGATTTCACTGAGCACGTGCTCATCAATCTTCTGGTCATAGGGTGTGGTGTTACGCTGCTTGGTGTAGAGATTTTTCTTGCGCAATTCCAAAGCATCATGCCCGTGTTGAATAGCGAGGTTTTCCATCATGGCCTCAGCAAACACCATGCCTTGCGGGCCACCGAAGCCGCGGAAGGCGGTGTTAGACACTGTGTTGGTTTTCAAGCGGCGCGTGGCGATTTTGAAGTTAGGATAGAAATAGGCGTTATCCGCATGGAACATGGCACGGTCGCAGATTGCGGCGGAAAGATCAGCAGAATAGCCACAACGAGCGGCCAGCATCACATCAACCGCTTTAATGCGCAGAGTTTTATCAAGGCCCACTTCATAGGTGGCTTCAAAATCATGGCGCTTGCCGGTGAGCATCATATCGTCATCGCGGTCTAAGCGGCATTTGGCCGGATGGCCTGTCTTAAATGCGGCAAGTGCTGCCAGTGCTGCCCATTGTGCGGCTTGGCTTTCCTTGCCGCCGAAAGCGCCCCCCATGCGGCGCGATTCACAAACCACTTTGGCATCATCAATTTTAAGCATTGCCGCCACGCAGTGTTGAATTTCGGTTGGATGTTGTGTGGACGAATGCACAAACATGCCGCCTTTTTCCTGCGTAATGGCATAAGCAATTTGGCCTTCGAGATAGAACTGCTCCTGGCCACCGATTTTCACTTCGCCTTTGTGGCGGTGGGCGGATTTTTTTAGTTCGGCGGCAATGCCCTTGCTGGTGAAGCTGTAAGGCGGCAGTAGATCGTTGTTTGATGTCAGTGCGTCACCGATGGTGACGACAGGCTTTTGTTTTTCAATTTCAATGATGGCCAATCGCGCAGCACGCCTTGCGGCTTCGCGGGTTTTTGCCACCACGGCGAAAACCACTTGGCCGTGGAATTCAATTTCACCCTTGGCGAAAATCGGGTCATCACCAGCCACCGGGCTGCAATCATTTTTGCCCGGTATATCTTTTGCAGTCAGTACGGCGACAACGTCTGGCGCTGATCTCACCGCGTCAAGATTGATCAATTTGATTTTGCCTTTAGCGCCTTCCTTGGCGAAGCCGGGGGCCACATGGAGCGTGCCTTCAATTTCTGGAATGTCGTCAATATAAGTTGCTGTGCCAGACACATGCAGCGTGGCACTATCATGGGCGATGGCTTTGCCGATGTGGGCGAAAGGTTTCATGCCAGCACCCGCAGGTTTTTGGCGCTTTGAATTTCCAGCAGAGCTTTCTTGAGCAAGGCCGCCGCAGTTTCCCTTCGATATTCGGCAGAAGCGCGCATGTCTGCTAGAGGTGTGTAATCATCCAATGTAATGCTCATAGCCTGGCGCAACGTTTTGCCGCGAAGGGCCGATTCAGTTTTTAGCGCGCGCTTAGGCGTTGCGGCCATGCCACCGAAGGCAATGCGGGCTTCTATAATATGCTCGCCCTCCAACGTGAACACAAACGCACCGAGCACGGCGGAGATATCTTGATCGAAGCGCTTGGTGATTTTGTAGGCTTTGAAAATTTGATGGGGTTTGGTGAAGGGCACTTCGATGCGCCACACCAACTCACCCGGCTTGCGATCTTGCTTGCCATAGTCGATAAAAAAATCTTCGATTGGCATTTTGCGTTCGGCATCACCATTCCGCAAAACAAGGATTGCACCCAGTGCGATGAACAATGGCGGCATGTCTCCGATGGGGGAGCCGTTGGCGATGTTGCCGCCGATGGTGCCGGAATTGCGCACTTGCACGGAACCGATGCGACGAATTACAGCGCCAATATCTGGGGCCAGTTTGGTGAGTGCATCATGGGCTTCGGCATAAGTTGCCCCTGCCCCGATGTGTAACGCGCCAGCCACTTTCACAACATCAGCGAAGCCCTTGGCGCGGCCCGTGAAGATGATCTGCTTTTGCGATTTGAATTGCTTGGTGACCCAGAGGCCCACATCTGTAGCACCAGAAACCACGCGGGCCGAAGGGTGTTGGGTTACAAGATTGGCCAGTGAGTTAGCCGAAGAAGGGGCGGCGAAGAAATTCTGCGCGTCACCAACGAACAGGTCTGCGTCAGAAATCTGGCGCAGCAGCATCATTGAATTTTCTGTATCGGCATCAAATCTATCTTGCAGGTTCTGGCAGGCCTTAAGCCCAGCATCGATAATTGGTCTATACCCTGTGCAGCGGCAAAGATTTCCGGCAATGGCGGTTGTGACGTCTTCACGGGTTATATTTTTCTTGGCGTGGCCTAACGCGAAGAGCGACATCACAAAGCCCGGCGTGCAAAAGCCGCATTGCGAGGCGTGCAAGTCCACCATGGCTTGCTGAACTGGATGGAGCTTTTCACCCTCAACTAAATCTTCCACGGTGATGAGTTCTTTGCCGTGAATTTGGCCCAAAAATAGAATGCAGGCGTTCACCGCCTTGTAGTTCATGCGGCCGTTTTGGGCCTCGCCCAGCACCACAGTGCAAGCGCCGCAGTCACCTTCATTGCAACCTTCTTTCGTGCCGCGTGATTTTTCGGTGAGGCGTAAATAGTCCAACACCATCGTATCGGGTGTTACGTTTTCCAAGCGCACAAGCTTGCCACGCCGCAGAAATTCCAGTGCCATCACGAACCCCGATAAGTGGAATAGCCAAACGGCGAGAGTAATAGCGGCACATGGAAGTGTTGGGTGGGGTCGCTGATGCCAAAGCGGATGGGAATCACGTCTAGGAACAATGGCTCGTGCAAATTCGCATTTTGGGTGCGCAAATAGTCTCCGGCGAAGAAACGCAGTTCATATAGGCCAACGTTCAAGCCATCGCCCTCCAGTAATGGGGTATCCGCTCTGCCATCGGCATTGGTGTGAATGGTTTTCAGCAGCTTCTCGCCCCAGACTTCGATCTTTAGGCCAGCGGCCGGTTTGCCCTTAGCTGTATCCAACACATGCGTTGTGAGTTTTCCCATGGGCCTAAGCTATACTTTTCAAAGCCGTTAGCAAGAACCAGCGCGTCCTTGATTTTGGCGCGGTTCCGGGGCAAAAGGCCGCAACCGCATTGAAGGACACTTGATGGCTAAAGAAGAACTGTTAGAATTTGAAGGTTATGTTGTGGAGCTTTTGCCCAACGCCACGTTCCGCGTGAAGTTGGAAAGCAACGCCCACGAGATTATCGCCCACACCTCGGGCAAGATGCGCAAGAACCGCATTCGCGTTTTGGCGGGCGACAAGGTGATGGTGGAGATGACCCCCTATGATCTTACCAAGGGCCGCATCAATTATCGGTTTAAATAAGTATGGTTGAGCAAGCGGCGAAACTTGTGTTGGCCAGCGGCTCACCGCGCAGGCTGGCGTTATTAGACCGGATCGGACTGGCGCCTGATTTGCTGAACCCAGCCGACGTTGATGAAACACCACAGCGCCGTGAAACGCCGCGACGACTTTCCCTACGCTTGGCGGAAGAGAAGGCTTTGAAAGCCAAAGACTCGCCGCAAGTTAAAAATCTGGGCAGCGCCGTTTATGTTTTGGCGGCTGATACTGTGGTGGGTCTGGGGCGGCGGGTTTTGCCGAAAGCCGAGTCTTATCAAGAGGCAAAAGATTGCCTGACTTTACTGTCGGGCCGCGCCCATTGGGTTTATTCTTCAGTGTGCCTGATTGCACCTGATGGCACGAAATCCATTCGCTGCGTTGAAACCAAAGTGCGCTTCAAGCGCTTATCGCGTGATGATTTGGAAAGTTATCTCAAAAGCGATGAGTGGAAAGGCAAAGCCGGTGGCTATGCTATTCAAGGCCGGGCGGAAGCCTTTGTGCGTTATCTTTCTGGCTCTCATTCTGGTGTGATTGGCCTGCCGCTTAATGAAACCGTGGCCTTGCTGCAGGGTGCGAAATATCCGGTGCAGACGCGGTGGATGGCTGCTCCACCTGCTGGGCTTTAAACGGTGGCAGAACTTATGACTTTCACCAAACGCAAGCCTTGTTCGGTGTGCGGCAAGCCTTCTGATCCCAAGCTTCATCCATTTTGTTCCAACCGCTGCCGTGAGGTGGATTTGAACCGTTGGCTGGGTGGCCATTATGCCATTCCGACTTTGGAACAACACGATGAAGCTGAGCAAATTGGCACTGTGAGCGACGACTGAATGAGGGTTGCAAGGCCCTGCTTTGTCACCTATAGGAAGCGCCGCGCTTTAAGAAAAGTGCAAGTGCCCGGGTAGCTCAGTTGGTAGAGCAGCGGATTGAAAATCCGCGTGTCACTGGTTCGATTCCGGTCCCGGGCACCACTTTTCTTAGATATTTTCAGAGTGTTAGATCGCCGAGATTATTTCACTTTTCGAGACTTAAAATTGCTAGATAGCAGCTAGAGCGGCGGGCAGCCTGATGGAATCGATTTCTATTTCCAAATCAGTTTGAAAGTGATTCAAGGTTTGCGGAGGTGATTGTCATGCCGCATTCTTT